>DAIPIU010000087.1:0-8643 GCA_036770645.1 Rubrimonas sp.
TTCCGCATACTGCCCGGCGATGTCGGCATAGGTCGCCTCGATGTTCAGGTTGGCGACGTAATAGGGCAGGATCGCCACCTCGTTGGCGTGAAGTTCCTGCGTGTATTTGCGGTAGATGTCGGCCGGGGGCTGGCCGCGGAAGAAGTTCAGCAGTTCCACCACGAATGTCCCCGTGCCGGCGGCGGGGTCGAGGATGTCCACGCCCGGGTCGATCAGCCGCTTGCCGAAATGCTGCCGGCACAGCCAGTCCGCCCCCTCCACCATGAAGCGCACGATCTCGTTCGGGGTGTAGACCACGCCCAGCCGGTCGGCGCGCCTGGGGTCGTAGACCTTGTAGAAGTTCTCGTAGACCAGCTTGAGGAAGGTCTGCTTTTCCGCATGGTCGGTGATGGCGGCGGCGTTGGCCCTGATCGCGGCGTAGTAGGGGCGCAAGGCCGCCATCGCCTCGTGCTTGACCGCGCCGGTGAAGAAGGCGGCCTCGAGGTCGTAGAGTTTCCGCGCGACGTTGTTCTCGCGGTGGAACTGGGTGTTGTCGAAGACGGTGTTGAAGATGTCCTCGGTCAGGATGTGCTGGATCAGCATCTCGCGCACATCGGCCTCGGTGACGGTCGGGTTGATCGCCTCGCGGCAGTGCGCGAGGAAGGCCGCGGCGCGGTCGCGGAAGGCGGGGTTGGCGGTGTAGGCCGCGTCGATGCTGCCGCGCAGCGCGTCGAGCACCATCGGCAGGTCGTGGCGGAAGGTCTCGATGGCCCGGCGCCAGTCGGCGATCTCGCGCCGCTCATAGGCGAAGAACAGCGCCACCAGCCGGCCGAGCGCGTCGCGGTCGGCCATGTCGGCGCGCATCGCCTCGACCTCGTGCTGGAACAGCACGGCGGTGCGGGTGTTCTCGAAGATGATGTTGTCGAGCGGATAGCCGCGCCTGCGCTTGGCCGCGATCTCGGCGTCGATGTCGGTGGCGCCGTGCTTGGCCTCCCAGACGCCGAAGCGCACGCGGATGTCGTGCACCAGCACGCCGTCGGGGATGACCTCGCGCCCCTGCCGGCCGGGGATGCGGTGCTGCTGCAGGAAGATGAGGGCGCGGGTGCGGCCCCAGTCCTTGAGAAGGTCGCCGAAGGCGGCGCTGATGGTCGGCTCGGTCAGCGCGCCCGCGCGCCGCAGTTCGTCGAGGCGGTGGAAATAGGCGTCGATGAAGGATCTGCTCATGGGCCGAGCCTAGCGCGATGCGGCGCGCCCGGGGCGGGGCGCGGCGTCGCGGGTCAGCCGCGAGCCCGCCCCGGGAGCGCGGCCATCGCGGCGATCCGGGTGCGGGCCAGCTGCGCGGGCCGCGCCCGGGGCCCCGCGGGGCGCGACGGGCCGATCCGCCCGCCGGCCCGGGGCGCCGGACGCGCCGCCGCCGTCATTCCAGCGTGATGACCGGCGCGGCGGGTTCGTAGGTCGGGCGCGCCTTGTCCTCGAGGTTGAGGTAGAGCTTGGTCTCCTTCTGCGACGACCAGTACCAGACCCGGCCGGTGAAGCCGCCGACGCGGCGGGCGTTGGTCGTCCAGACCAGGTCTATGTCCCTGTCGCTGCGGGTGAGCGGGTCGAGCGTCAGGCGCCCCATGGTCTCGGGGCGGCCGTAGCGGGTGAGCGCCGCCTCGAGCACCTGCTCGGCCACGTCGTCCTTCCAGGTGCGCACGTAGTTCAGCGCCTTCACCTTGCGGTCGGTGTCGAGGATGATCGCGACCTGCTCGCGGTTGTCGCCGAAGGCGCGGATCATCGAGGGCGGGTCCTTCATGTGCCGCACGTCGCCGAAATTCTGCTGCGCCGCCGCGACCGCCTCGTCCTCGGTCATGCCCAGGCGCAGGCCGCGCAGGTCCACGCCATAGGGATCGACGCCCTCGAAGGTCTCGGCCGGGGGCTGGCTTTGCAGCACCGCGATCTCGCCGTCGAAGCGGGGATAGACGGCGCTGTGCAGCAGCTTGCCCGAGCGCGGGTCGGTGACCCGGATCTGCTCGATGCGGGTGCGCAGCAGCTTCTCGGCCTGCGTGCCGCGGCGGTTCTCGATGGTTTCGGCGGCGACGGGCCGCACGACGACCTCGGCGCGCCCCCCGAGGTTCAGGCCGATGGCGCGGGCGAGCTCCTCGTCGGCCGGGAACCCCGGCAGGTCCGTGCCGTTCTCGAACACCATGCCGAATTTCGTCGTCTCGTTGCCGTAGGGCGCGGCGATGCCGCCCCCGGCGTTGCGCCGCGCGGCGCGCTCCGCGTCGTCGGGATAGGCGACATGGGGGAAGTCGGAGCGGTAGGCGACCGCGCCGCGCAGCGCGATCGGATACTGCGCGTTGTCCCGGTCGTAGGGGCCGACCTCGGCGTTCACCGTCAGCCGCAGGGCGCGCGACGGGTCGATGCGGTCGTAATAGGCGCGGGCGTCGGCGATCAGCGCGGCCTCGACCTCGTCGCGCGCGAACACGTCGGCGCGGCGCAGCGTGTCGCTGCCGGCGACGAGGCGCTTCCAGTCCGGCTCGGGCCCGTCGACGATCTTGTGCCAGAGCATCGCCATCGTCAGGTCGTCGGGATTGCTGATGATGTCGAGCGCCTGGGAGCGCGCCGCCGACAGATCCGCCGCTTCTACCGGGGCCGCCGCGCGCTGGAAGGACGTGGCGGCGCCGATCTCCACCCGCGCCTCGATCACGCGGCCCCAGACCCGGCGCGCCGCGCCCGCCCCGGGCGGGACCAGCTGCCCGGCGATGGGCTGCACGCGGAAGTCGACGATCACGCGCGGCTCGCGCCCGGCATCGCCCATCAGCCGCTGCGCCTGCGTCACCTCTTCCGGCCAGAAATAGAAATCGGGCGCGTTCAGGAAGTGAAGTTCGTAACCGCCGTCGAAGGCGCCGCGCGCGTTTCGCGGATCGCGCAGGTCCAGCGGGATGAAGGAGTTTCCGGAGAACAGGTCGAGGAAGAAACCGCCCGCCCGGGGGTCGTATTCCGACAGCCTGGCATTGATGCGCAGGGTGTAGATGTCCTGCGCGGTGTCGATGGCCGCGTAGGCGTCCTGCAATTCCGTCTCGATGCGCTGGCGGATGGCCGGGCGGTCGATTTCGGGCGCCCGCGCATATTCGTTCGATGTCAGGGCGATCAGGTCGAAACGCGGGTCGGTGCCGGTGTCCTTGTGCCAGAACAGCGCCAGCCGCTGCGGCGACACGGGCATGTCCGCGGCCCGCGCGCCCGGCGCGCCGAAGGCAATGACCAGTGCCGCCAGCACGCAGAGAAGTTCTCGCGCCCGCGTCACATGAATGTCATAAGAAATTCGCATCGACCAGCACCTTCCGTTCCGAGCGTTCCATGCGTCGACCCGCGGTTTCACCGGTCCGCGACGACATCTTCCGGAGGGATCGTTGGTGCGCGGACCTGTCGCGTCAAGCGTTTCGGGCCGATGTTAACGACGATCGAGCGCGCAGGGCGGCCCGGGCGGCGTCGAGCGCGGGTCCGTCCGCCGGCGGCGGCGCCGTCACCCCCGCGCCTTCAGCAGCCGCGCCTTGTCGCGGGCCCAGTCGCGGGCCTTCTCCGCGTCGCGCTTGTCGACCATCTTCTTGCCCTTGGCGACGCCGAGCTTGAGCTTCGCGACGCCCTTGGGGTTGAAGTAGAGTTCGAGCGGCACGATGGTCATGCCTTCGCGCGAGACGCCCTGCGCCAGCTTGTCGAGCTGCTTGCGGTTGACCAGCAGCTTGCGCCGGCGGCGTTCCTCGTGGCCCCAGGTCTTGGCCTGGTTGAAGGGCGCGATGTAGCCGTTGATGAGCCACAGCTCGCCCCCCTCCACCGCCGCGTAGCTTTCGGCGATGTTGGCCCCGCCCATGCGCAGGGACTTCACCTCGGACCCCTGCAGCATGATGCCGGCCTCGAGGTCGTCCTCGATGAAGTAGTTGCGCCGCGCCTTGCGGTTCTCGGCGACGATGCGGCGCCCGTCGGCGGTGACGGTGGCCATCAGGCCTCGATCAGCCCGGCATGGACCATGGCGGCGCGCACCGCGGCCTTCGTGGCGTCCGCGACCGGCAGCAGCGGCAGGCGCACGTCCTCGGCGCACAGGCCCAGCAGCGAGAGCGCGAACTTGGCGGGGCAGGGGTTGCTTTCGAGGAAGATCGCCGTGTGCAGCGGCATCAGCCGGTCCTGGATCGCCAGCGCCGCGGCGTAGTCGCCGCGCAGCGTCGCCTCCTGGAACTGCGCGCAGAGCCGCGGCGCGACATTGGCGGTCACGGAGATGCAGCCGGTCCCGCCATGGGCGTTGAAGCCCAGCGCCGAGGCGTCCTCGCCCGAGAGCTGGATGAAGTCGGATCCGCAGGCGGCGCGCTGCTTCGAGACGCGCACGATGTCGCCGGTCGCGTCCTTGACGCCGACGATGCGGGGCAGGCGGGCGAGCGCGGCCATGGTGTCGGGCTGCATGTCGATGACGCTGCGCCCGGGGATGTTGTAGATGAGGATCGGCAGCGCGCAGGCGTCGTGCAGCGCGGTGTAATGTGCGATCAGCCCGCGGGGGCCGGGCTTGTTGTAGTAGGGCGTGACGACGAGGGCCGCGTCGGCGCCGACGCGCTCGGCGTGCTTCAGGAAGCGGATCGCCTCCGCCGTGTTGTTCGAGCCGGCGCCGGCGATGACCGGCACGCGCTTCGCGGCGGTCTCGACCACGATCTCGATGACGCGCTCGTGCTCCTCGTGCGTCAGGGTGGGGCTTTCGCCCGTGGTGCCGACCGGGACGAGGCCGTGGCTGCCCTCGGCGATCTGCCACTCGACCAGCCGGCGCAGCGCGGGCTCGTCGAGCGCGCCGTCGCGCATCGGCGTCACCAGCGCCGGCATCGAGCCCCTGAACATCCGCCGCCCCCGTCATAGGGATTGTGAAAGAGGCGCGAAGCTATCTCCGGAACCGGGGCCGGACAAGCGGCCGGGGGCAGACGCCGCTCGCGGGTCCGTGATAGGCTGCGCGCCTGAGGGCACGGGACCGCGACAGGTCCGCCCCGGCGCGCGAGCCGCCGCGAAGGCCCCCCGTCGAGTTGAGGCGCGAGAAGGATCGCAGGATGCGAATGATCAGGATGGCGGCGCTGACCCTGGCCCTGGCCGGGGCGGCGCCGGCGGCGATGGCGGATGACGCGGCGCTGCTGCGCGCCGCGCTCGGGGCGGTCGAGGCGGGCCGCATCGACGAGGCCGAGCGCAGCGCCGCCCGGGCGAGGGACAGGGTGGCGGCCGAGGTCGTGACCTGGTCGCGGGCGCTGGCGGGGCGGGCCGACTGGGACGAGATGGCCGCGCTGCTGGCCGCGCGCCCCGAATGGCCGCGCATGGCCGCCATCCGGTCCGAGGCCGAGCGGCGCATGCCGCGCGGCATGGCCCCCGCGACGGTGCTGCGCTTCTTCGCCGGGCAGACGCCGCGCACGGCCACCGGCGCGATGCGGCTGGCCGAGGCGCAGGCGGCCGGCGGCGACCGCGCGGCGGCGGAGGCCACGCTGGTCCGCGCGTGGACCGGGCAGGCCATGACCGCCTCCGAGCGGGACGCCTTCGTGGCGGCGCACCCGGCGCTCGCCCGCCGCCACGCCGAGGCGCGGCTCGACGCCATGCTGTGGCGCGGGCAGGACGCGGACGTTCGGCACGCCATGGGCCTGGTCGGCCCCGACCGGCGGGCGCTGGCCGAGGCGCGCATGGCCCTGCGCGAACGGCGGGCCGGCGTCGACGGGCTGGTGGCCCGCGTGCCCGCCGATCTGCAGAACGACCCCGGCCTCGCCTATGAACGCTTCGTCTGGCGGGCCCGCGCCGGCAACGACGCCGGGGCGGAGCAGATGCTGACCCAGCGCACCGGATCGGCCGCGAGCCTCGGCCGCCCGGACGCGTGGGCCGAGCGCCGCGCCGGCATCGCGCGCCGCGCCATGCGCGAGGGGCGGCCGGCGGAGGCCTACCGCTTCGCCAGCCTGCACCATCTGGACGCCTCGGCCGGGACGGATTTCACCGATCTGGAGTGGCTGTCGGGCTGGATCGCGCTGCGCGGCATGCGCGACCCGGCCCGGGCCGTCGGGCATTTCGCGCGGGTGTGGGAGGCGGGCGCCTCGCCCATCACCCGCGGCCGCGCCGCCTATTGGCTGGGCCGCGCGCATGAGGCGGCGGGCGACGCGGCGGAGGCCGCGCGCTGGTATCGCGAGGGGGCGAAGCATCCGACCTCGTTCTACGGCCAGCTCGCCGCCGAGAAGGCGGGGATCCCCATCGCGGCGGCGCTGGCCGATCCCGGCCCCGCGGGCGATCCGGCGCGGCTGGCGCAGGCCGACACGGTGCGCGCCATCCGCCTGCTGCAGCAGGCGGGCCGCGACGCCGAGGCGCGCGCCTTCGTGCAGGCCCTCGCCAACACGCTGACCGAGCCGGCCGAATTCGCCGCGCTGGGCCGCGTCGCCATGGAGATCGGCCGCCCCGACGCCGCGGTGCGGGTCGGCAAGGCCGCCGCGTCGCGCGGGATCGTGGTGATGGACAGCTATTATCCGCTGACCGAGCTGGCCCGCGCGCAGGGCGCGGTCGAGCCCGCGCTGGCCAAGGCCATCGCCCGGCAGGAGAGCGAGTTCTGGGCCGGGGCGGTCAGCCCCGCCGGCGCGCGCGGGCTGATGCAGCTGATGCCCGCCACGGCGCAGAAGGTCGCGCGGGATCTGGGCCTGCGCTACGATCAGGGCGCGCTGACCGGCGATCCCGCCTACAACGCGCGGCTGGGCAAGACCTACCTGGCGGAGATGCTGGGGCGCTTCGCGGGGGCGAAGATGCTGGCCGCGGCGGCCTACAATGCCGGGCCGGGGCGCGTGGACGAATGGCTGGGCCGGCTGGGCGACCCGCGCCGGGCGGGCACGGACCCGATCGACTGGATCGAGTCGATCCCGTTCTCCGAGACCCGGAACTACGTCCAGCGGGTGATGGAGGGACTTCACGTCTATCGCGCCCGGCTGGGCAAGCCGACCGAGGGCGGCTATCTGTCGTCCCTGACGCGCGCGAACGGCTGAAAGCCGCACGCCGGCCGGGCCAAGCCCGGCGGCCCGCGTCCCCTGGGGAGGGGAGGACCGGATCGTGGCCTTGCGGCTTGTGGTGTTCGACGCCTACGGCACGCTGTTCGACGTGTCGGCGGCCGCGCCGGAGGCCGCCGCCCGGCCGGGCGGCGAGGCCATCGCCGCGATCTGGCCGGCGCTGGCCGAGGACTGGCGGCGCAAGCAGCTGGAATACAGCTGGATCCGCGCGCTGGCCGGGGCGCATGCCGATTTCTGGCGCGTGACCTGCGACGCGCTGTCCTGGGCGCTGGCGGCGCATGGCGTCGCGGACGACCGGCTGGAGGGGCGGCTGCGCGAGATCTACCTGCGGCTCGCGCCCTATCCGGAGGCCGCGGAGGTGCTGGCCGCCCTGCGCGCCATGGGCCTGCGCACGGCGATCCTGTCCAACGGATCGCCCATGATGCTGGCCGAGGCGGTGGCGAGCGCGGGGATCGGCGACGCGCTCGACGCCGTGCTGTCGGTCGAGGAGGCGGGCGTGTTCAAGCCGCATCCGTCGGTCTATGCGCTGGTCGAGGCGCGGTTCGGCGTGGAGCCGGGCGGGACCCTGTTCGTGTCCTCGAACGGCTGGGATGCCGCCGGGGCCGGCGCCTTCGGCTTCCGCACCCTGTGGGTGAACCGGTCGGGCGCGCCGGCCGAGCGCCTGCCCTGGCCGCCCGACCATGTCGCGGCCGACCTGCGCGCCGTGCCGGGGCACGCCGCGCCATGAGCATGCACGCGCCGAAGCCCGGCGAGATCCGCACGCTCGACGGGCTGCGGCTGTTCTACCTGGACTATGATTCGGCCCCGCCGGGGGCCGCGCCCGTGATCTGCCTGCCCGGACTCACGCGCTGCCACCGCGATTTCCGCGCGCTGGCCGAGCGGCTGGCGCCCAGGCGGCGGGTGATCTGCCCCGACATGCGCGGGCGCGGGCAGTCGGACCACGATCCGAACTGGGAGAACTACAACATCGTCACCGAGACGGGCGACGTGCTGCGCCTGCTCGACAGCCTCGGCATCGGGCGCGCCGCCTTCGTCGGCACCTCGCGCGGGGGGATCCAGACCATCCTGATCGGCACGCTGCGCCCCGGGACGGTGCTGGCCGCGGCGCTGAACGATGTCGGCCCGCGCATCGAGAAGGGCGGGCTGCTGCGCCTGGTGGCGACGCTGAGCATGACGCCCGACCGTTTCGAGGACTGGGCCGCCTGCATCCGCTCGGTGCGCAACAGCTACGAGCGGCAGTTCACGGGGCTGGACGACGCGGAATGGGAGGCCTTCGCCCGGCGCCTTTTCGCCGACGACGACGGCATGCCCCGGCGCGACTACGACTGGAAGCTGGTGCGCGCAACCGAGACGGCGGTGGAGGGCGAGGTGCCGGAGCTGTGGCCCCAGTTCGACGCGCTGCGCGACGTGCCGATGCTGGCGATCCGCGGCGCGCTGTCGGACGTGCTGTCGCCCGAGACCGTGGCGCGCATGGAGGCGCGGCACCCCGACCTCGCCGCGCTGACGCTGCCCGACCGCGGCCATGCGCCGTTCCTCGACGAGCCCGAGGCGGTGGCGGCCATCGAGCGGCTGCTGGCCAAGGCCGACCGGCGGCTGCTGGAGCCGCCCCCCGCCCCGCCCGCCGCGCCGCCCGCCG
>DAIPIU010000088.1:0-8625 GCA_036770645.1 Rubrimonas sp.
CGCTACACGCCCGACTACCGCATCCGGTTCCGCGCCGAGACGCTCCGCCCTGCGTGGCTCGGCCCTGATTGCCCGACCGCGACTATCTACGAGGTGAAGCCAAGCAGGCGGCTTTCTCCAGACCCTTGCCGCTGGCCGCCCGCCCTGCGTGCCGGACAACGTGCGGCGCTGCAGGCGGCGATGGGATTTCTTGTGATGTTCGATTACACGATCCGCTACGCACAAGCAGCCGCCGCTGCTGCATGGGCGGATCCGATCCTGCGCGGGCGCCTTCTGTCGCTCGAAGCGACGCGTGTGCGGGCGCTTCTCGACAGTGGGTCAGTGCACTCGGTCGCCGATCTGGCAGCGTGCATCGATCTCCCAATCGAGGCTTATGCGAAGCATCTCGACGCGCGGGTTTTCTGCCGCGATGTCTTTCGCGGGACCGGCGCAATGTCGCCGTCGACCCCCGATGGCGCCTGACGCGATGCGCAGCTGCGTGCGCTGCGAGCGCGTAATCAGCGGTAAAGTCGGGCGGCAGACACCGGCCGGACCGGTCTGCGTCAGCTGCGCCCGGGCACTGGCGCCGCTCGCGGTCTGCCCGCGCTGCCTGCGGAGAGGGAGATATTTCGGTCGCGACCCCGAGACAGGTGAACGCATCTGCCGACGCTGCCTCGATGTAGGCACCCACGGCGCTTGTGCTCACTGTGGCCGGTACCGCAAGGTCGCGGACCGCGACACGAATGACCGTCCGCTGTGCAAGCTTTGCGCTGCCCAGCCCGGTGTCGAGCACGCGTGCCCGAACTGCGGGGCTGCCGTTGCGGGCCCTGGCGACGGTCGCTGCCGTCCGTGCCTCACCCGGGCGCGCACCGACATGCGCGCGGGAGATCGTCTGGCCGATTTCCGCACGACGTGGGGGCGCGACTACTTCGCGAGATTCAATGTGTGGTCGGGCCTGCCCCGTTCGGCCCCGCGCATGGCGCGCGACATCGACCATTATGCTGACCAATTTTTGGAACTGGAGGCACTGGCGGAGAGAGCACAGACCATCGATCAGCGCTGGCTGCTTGAGACGTTCGGTGTCGAGGGCCTGCGGCGCCGGCAGACGATGCTGGGCTTTCTCATCGCGGAGACCGGCCTCGCCTGGTCGGAGGATCTGGCGCGGGCCGCGACCGCCGAGCGCGGGATCGCGGCGCTGATGCGCCAGGCCCTGATGCTCGGTGTGGTGAATGATCTCCGCGCCTTCGACGCTCATCTGCGAGCCGCCGCGCGTCCCGTCGCGCCGCGCACGCGACGGCAGTATCTGCGTCTTGCACTTGACTACGCTCGCTATCTGGCGCCCGCGCCGCTGCGGTCGGCAACTACGCGCAGCATGCGGGCCTTCCTGAAGACCCGCCCCGGACAGAAGGCGGCCATGACGGCCGTGGCGGCGTTTCTCAAGGCGCGCTGGGGCGTGGCGTTGACGCCGATGCGCCCGGCACCGCCGACGCCGTTCGCGCAGGACCGTGCCCTCGTGGCCCGGGTGCGCGCGCTGTGGGCGGCGCTCGAGGCAGTGCCCTCGCCGGCGCGTGCGCGGGCGGTCGTCATCGCTCTGATCGCCGCGCTGTGGCTGACGCCGATCGCGACCGTCGCGGCGCTACCGCGATCGGCTCTGCGGCAGGGACCCGAGGAAACAACGCTCGCTCTGCCCGATGGTGTTTTCGTGCTCGATCCTGCGCTTGCCACGGCGCTGGTCGCGGCGGCGGGACCAGTTGCCGGTTCATGGCTGTTTCCGGGACGGGTCGCTGGGCGGCCGTTGGGGGCGGCGGCGATTGCGTATCATCTCGACGCGGTTCTCGGCCGCCGTCGGCGGCGCCGGACCCCCAAACGCTCCAAGCCGCCGCCCAAGGCCGCGCTTTCGCCGCCGACGGCTGGACGCGGATAGACCGGATCGGTCAGACGATAACCGGGGCTTGCCGGTGCGGCGGGACTCGGGCATGGCGCGCGCCAGAATCCGCCCGCGCGGTGCGACTGCCGTTCTGCCGCGGCGGCCTTTGCCCTATCCTGCAGCCCACAACCGTGTCCGTCAGCACCCGAGCGGCATTCATGGCGCAAGACAGGATCGAGGCCCCGGAGATTGCCCACATCCGCGAGCGGCTCGCCGCGCTTGATGCCGAGCGCGCGCAGCTGGCAAGCGCGCTCGGCCAGCTCGAGGCTGCCGAACGGGCCGCGCGCCGCAGCGCCGGGACCCCGGCCCCGGTCGAGGGCGCCGTCACCAACGCCTCGCCGTCCGGCGCCAAGATCGCCCTGTTCCGCCGCCTGTTCGCCGGGCGCGCCGACGTATTTCCGCTGCGCTGGGAGAACCGCCGGACAGGACGGTCAGGCTATGCGCCCGCCTGCGGCAACGAGTGGGTGCAGGGGCTCTGCGGCAAGCCGAAAATCAAGTGCGGCGAGTGTCCGCACCAGGCGTTCCTGCCGCTCACCGATGCGGTGGTCTCGCAGCATCTGCGCGGGGGTGATGCCCGGCCTGGGGGGTACGTGGCCGGGGTCTATCCGCTGCTGCCCGACGAGACCTGCTGGTTTCTGGCGGCCGATTTCGACGGCGAGGACTGGGCCGACGACGCGCGGGCCCTTCTCGAGACCTGCGAGGCGAGAGGCATCGGGGCCGGGCTTGAGCGGTCGCGCTCGGGCAAGGGTGGCCATCTGTGGATCTTCTTCGCCGAGCCGATCCCGGCGCGGGTCGCCCGCCAGATGGGCTCGGCGCTCATCACCGAGACCATGGAGCGCCGCCCCGAGATCGGCTTCAGATCCTACGATCGCCTGTTTCCCAACCAGGACACGATGCCCGCAGGTGGCTTCGGCAACCTGATCGCGCTGCCGCTGCAGGGCCGGGCGCGGGAGAACGGCAACAGCGTGTTCGTCGACCGCGAGCTGCGGCCCTTCGACGATCAATGGGCCTATCTCGCGTCTCTGCCACGGGCGTCGGCCGATGCCGTCTTCCGACTGGTGGACGAGGCCGAGCAGGCAGGGTGGATCCTCGGGGTGCGCATGCCGGTCGATGACGAGCATGCCGACGAGCCCTGGCGGATGGCGCCGTCGCGACGCAGCGTGCCACGGTCTATCGCGGCCCCGATCCCGGCGACCATCGCGGTCACCGTCGCCGATCAGGTCTACATCGACCGGGCGGGACTGCCTGCGGCGCTGGTCGCGCAGATCATCCGCCTCGCCGCGTTCCAGAACCCCGAATTCCACCGTGCCCAGGCGATGCGGCTGCCCACCTTCGGCAAGCCGCGGGTCGTCTCCTGCGCCGAGCTCTACCCCCGGCACGTCGCGCTGCCACGCGGCTGCCTCGAGGAGGCACTGGCGCTCATCGAGAGCCACGGCGCATCGGCGGCGCTGGACGATCAGCGCGAGACCGGCGCGGCGCTGCCGCCGGGGATCGCGTTCAGGGGCGCGCTGCGGCTGCCGCAGCAACGCGCCTTCGAGGCGCTGGCCGATCACGACACCGGCGTGCTCGCCGCGACCACCGCCTTCGGCAAGACGGTGGTCGCGGCCGCCCTCATCGCCCATCGCGCGCGCAGCACCCTCGTCCTCGTCCATCGGCGCGAACTGCTCGCGCAATGGGTGGAACGCCTGCGCGCGTTTCTCGACGCCGATCCCGCACGGATCGGCACCATCGGGGGCGGCAGGCACCGGCCGTCGGGCATCATCGACGTGGCGTTGATCCAGAGCATGGTGCGCAAGGGCGAGGTCGCGGACATCGTGGGCGCCTACGGCCATCTCGTCGTCGACGAATGCCACCATCTGTCGGCCGCGAGCTTCGAGCTCGTCGCCCGGCGCGCGAAGGCGCGGCATGTGCTGGGCCTGTCGGCGACGGTGGCGCGCAAGGACGGCCACCACCCGATCATCTTCATGCAGTGCGGCCCCATCCGCCACCGGGTCGATGCACGGACCCAGGCCGCCGAGCGGGGCCTGCGGCACCGCGTGTTCGACCGCAGGACACGCTTCGCGCTGCCCCCGTCCCTCGCATCGGCCGAACGGCCATCGATCGCGGCAATCTACGCGGCGCTGGCCGAGGATCGGCAGCGCAACGATCTCATCTTCGACGATGTGCTGAAATCGCTCGAGGCCGGGCGCCTGCCCATCCTGCTCACCGAGCGCAAGGACCACCTCGAGCATCTCCGCCAGCGCTTCGCGCGGTTCGTGAAGAATCTCGTGGTCCTGCGCGGCGGGATGTCCGCGGCCGAGCGCCGGGCCGCCGAGGCGATCATGCGGGCGTCCGCCGATCAGGAGCGTCTGATCCTCGCGACGGGGCGCTACATCGGCGAGGGCTTCGACGACGCCCGCCTCGACACGCTGTTCCTGACGATGCCGATCGCGTGGAAGGGGACGCTCGCCCAGTATGTTGGCCGCCTCCATCGCGAGCATCACGGCAAGACGGATGTGCTCGTCGTGGACTACGTCGATCAGGCCGTTCCGGTGCTGGAACGCATGGCCGTCAAGCGGCGTGCGGGCTATCGTGCGCTCGGATACGCCATCGTCGAGAGCGCAAGCCGCGGGCTTGCTGCCGCGCGGGGCACGGGCGAGACGCCCGGTCGCACCGAGGCATGGTTCCAGACCTAGCGGGTCCGACGGTTTCGGGGGCTGCGGCTGCCCGGGGGCAGAGGCGACCCTTGCCGACGGCCACGACCACGCCGCTGGGCTTCACCGCCAATCCGGCCGCCGCTCACCGCGGCGAGGTCTGGGGCCGCCGACACGATGCCTGACAGCAAGACCCGGCATGGTTGCTTCCGGACGGCTCGGAGTCGGGCAACGACGTCGCCGCCCCGGTGCCCTCTCGCCGGTCGCGGGACCGGGTGCCAAACGGTCCAAGCCGCTGCCGAGGACGGCGCTTTTGCCGCCGACGGCGGGTCGCGGACAGACAGGATCCATCAGCGCCGGGAACCACCACTTATCGGCGGTAATGCACTGCTGTCGTCGGTGACGCGGCGAGCGTCACCGACGACAGATCATGATCGTTATCGCCGCCATGCTATTGTTGCTGCATGACCCAGTGGCTGGATCCCGATGGCGAGGACAGCCCGGCTGCAGGCCGACGGCCCCCCCGCCTTGACGCCGCGCCGGGCGCGCGGCGCAGCGCCCTGCTCGCCCGCTGGCGTGCGGCCGAGGCCGCGGCCTGGCCAGCACTCCTCGCCGCCACCGCGACGATCGTGCGCCTCGACGAGCGGCTGCGCAGCCTGCCCGAGAGCCTGCGGCGCACGGCCAACAAGCGTCTCGCGTTGCGCCAGGCCGCCGCCTTTGCCTGGGCCTGTGGCACGCCGGTCGCGCCCGAGCGGCTCGCGCTCGAGGCGCTCGGCGCCGCGGGCCGCGCCGACGCCGCCGCCCTCGCCGCCGCGCGCGCGGGCTGGGCGGCGCGCCGCCTCGCAGCCGATCGCTGGCGGCTGCGCGACGCCGTGGGCGATCGTCGATCGACCGAAGGCCGGGCCGATGAGGACCGCCTTGCCGTAGGCCTCGACCCCGAGGCCGCGCGCGCCTGGCTGTCGACGGTCGGGCGGCTCGGCGCGCTGCAGCCGGTCACCCGCGCCGTGGCCGCGGAGCGGCTCCTGCGACAGGCGGCGGTCACGTCGGGCGCCGGGCCGCTGCGCGCCGCGGTCGCGGCCGCGAAGCTCGCCGCGCGCGCGGGGACGGGCGCGCTCGGCTTCGCGCCGACGCCGCCGCGCCGCCGCGTCCGGGGTGTTGACGACGCAGCCTGTCTGGCGGCGGCCTGCGCGGATTTCGCGGACGGCGCGGGGACGGCGCTCGCCGATGTCGATGACTTTCTCGCCTGGCGCGCGCGCGCCCTGGCTGCGAGCGCCGATCTGGCGGGGCCCAGCCCGTCCCTGCTGATCGGGGCTCTCTCCGAGCGGATCGCCGTGACGTGCCGAGACGCCGCGCGCGCCGCCGGCGTCTCCGGCCCGTCCGCCCGCCGCGGGTTGCGCGCGCTCGAGGCATGCGGGCTGGTGCGCGAGATCACCGGTCAGACGCGCTACCGGATCTGGACGGCGGCGGGGCTGCCGCTCTGACATGGCGCACCGGGGCGGCACGCAAAAAGCCAGATCACCGCAGGCAGGCGGTGGCGCTGCCACAGCCCCCCGCCATGCGCCCTCGGACCCGGCGGGGCCCGCCAGCAACCCTGTCGCCTGCCACGCCGGCGCAAGCGTCGCTCGGGCCTCGTCGAGAATGACGCGCCGGGCTGCCTCTGGGCCGTTCGGAGACGACGCGGTATCGCTGAAGCAGGTGCTTGCGGCCTGGAGAAGGCCGCCACGCCGATGCGCTCGCGGTGTGTCGCCCCCCCCTCATCGACCCACGGCGACATGCGCTTGCCGCGCCGGACACGTCCGATCGACGTCTGGCCGGGCCGTCAGGCCAACCGGCGCCGAGACCGGCAAGACCAAGCCTTGGCGGGGCCCGGCTCAAGCCGCGTCATGGGACGCAGGGGCGAAGGCGGCGGTTCGTCAGCCTTGGATGATGATCGGCTCGCCGCAAAGCCGCGCCCTGTCGGCGAGATCCTGCTGGCGTTGCGCGACGCGGCGGCGATAGCTCGCGTCGGTCTTGCGGATGACCAGCTTGTGGGGGCTGCCCGCCCGGATCGTCTCGTAGTCGGCATCGACTTTGGCGGCACGTGCGACCTGCTCGACATGGGCGCGCCGGTCCTGGGCGGCCTTGAAGACGAGTTCCGGCTGGTCCGGGGCGGCCAGGAAGGCCGAGACGGCGGTGCAGTCGGCGCAGCTGCAGCGCAGACCGGCGGCGCGGGTCCAGTCTGGCGGCGGGGCGAGCGGCGCGCCGATCCGCACGGCGAGGAAGTCGAGCAGCGTGTCGCGCAGCGGCGCCGGCACGCCCGCCGCGCCGGACGGGCCCGACGCGAGCCTGCGCGCCAGCGGCAGGAGCACCCGGTCGGGCGGGAAGGTCCGCGGCGCCGCAAGCAGGGCCCGGCAGGCGGTCTCGACTGCACCGGGCGATACCGCCGCCGCGGCAGCCAGCAGATCGGCCAGCGGCTCGGGCTTCGCCAGCCGACGGGCCACCTCGTCAGACGGCGCGCCGTCGAGCAGGGCGACAGTCGCCCCCACCGCGTCGGCGAGGGTTGCGGGCGCCACGAGGCCCGGCACGGCGGCGACCTGCGCGAGCAGGGCGGCCGCTGCGTCCGGTTGCTCGTTAAGCGCGCCCTGCACGAGGGCTGCGAGCGTGCCGTCGCGGCTGCCTGCGCCGACCCGCTGCAGCGCCGTCGCGAGGTCGGCGGCGTCCCGGGCGAGGAAGTCCGCGTTGGCCGCCACCGCCGCGAGCAGCCGTTGCGCCAGGGCCGCGTCGCCGACGGCGCCGAGCCCGCGCAGCGCAGCGGGCAGCAGCCGCGGGGCTCGCGCCTCGCCCTCGTAGTGGTCGGGTGTCGGCCAGATCGTGGCCAGGCGGTCGAGCTGCATGGCGAGGGCCGCGGTGTCCAAACCGGCCACGCAGCGGGTCTCGATCGCTGCTGCCAGCGCGCGCCGGCCCGCAGCCAGCAGCACGTCGGCCGTGCGGGTTTCGGGCCACAGGACCAGCGCGGCGTGGGCGTAGGTACGCTCGTAGCTGACGCCCTCGTTGCCCGTCGCCTCGTGAAAGGTGACCGAGCCCTCCTCCAGCCCGTCGAGGAAATCCGCCGCGGCAATCTCCTCGCGCGCGAGCGGGAACGCGTCGGGCAGGACGGGACCGGCGGGACCGCCGTCCCAGCTGGACAGCCCCAGCCAGACGTCCGTGGCCTCGCCGATCTCGAAGCAGGCCTCGTCATCGTCGTCATCGTACCGCCGCCGCCAGCGCCGCGGCGTGTCGGCGTATTCGGCCCAGCCCGTCTCGGTCACGCTCACCAGCGCCGTGCCGACGACGACATCCGCCCGCGCCCCTGCCGCCACCAGCACCTCGGCCCGCGCACGGTCGAGGCCCTTCAGCCGCGCGAGGCCCAGCTCGGCCGGTGTGTAGGCATGCGCCAGCGGGACCGCGAGCTTGGGCGGCGCGGCCGCGGGCCAGGCCGCGAGTTGCTCCGCCAGCGCCGCCGTGTCGGCGGCGTGGTCCGGCGCCGCGGTGGCGGTTGCGGCATCGGCGCGGATCAGGTTCCAGGTCAGCACCAGCCGATGGCCCGCCGTCACCGGCAGCACCTCGTGCAGGCAATCGGCATAGAAGGCGGCAAAGCCGGTCTCCGACGGGTCGTCGCCGCCGAGGTCGAAGGCCATCTCCTCCCCGCCATGGCGCACGATCAGCCGCCCGCCTGTGCTGCGGGTGGGCAGGGCCAGCACCAGCGTCGCGACCATGCCGGGCGCCTTCTCGCTGTCGCGGTGCGGCTTGAAGAAATCGCCGGGCCGGTAGATCAGCAGCTTGTAGAGCTCGGCGCGCAACCCGCCGCCGATCCCGAGGCCCTCGCGCACGCGATCGATCACCGCGTCGAGCATGCGCTGCCAGCCTGTGCCCTCGATCGCGATCCGTGCGGCGTCGATCTGCAGGGTGCTGCGCACCGAGCGGTCGTGGATCGTCGCGCTGCCGCGCCCGAACGGGGCCTCGGTCGCGGCAGCGGCCAGCACGTCGATCTGGGCCTGCGCCACCGGAAAGCCGATCTCGCCGACCCCCTCCACCGCCAGCATCGGCGTGCGGAAGGCCACCGCACCG
>DAIPIU010000089.1:0-8573 GCA_036770645.1 Rubrimonas sp.
TTGAGAGGAGCTGCCCCTAGTACGAGAGGACCGGGGTGGACGCACCACTGGTGGATCAGTTGTCGCGCCAGCGGCACAGCTGAGTAGCTAAGTGCGGACGGGATAACCGCTGAAGGCATCTAAGCGGGAAGCCTCCCTCAAAACAAGGTCTCCCTGAGGGCCGTGGAAGACCACCACGTCGATAGGCCGGAGATGTAAGCGCCGCAAGGCGTTCAGTTGACCGGTACTAATTGCCCGATAGGCTTGATCCGATCCAGAAGTCGGCTGACTTCGTCGGTGTCATTGAAACTTGGAACGACCGTGACTGTCCTGGGCCTGGTGGCCCTAGCGCGAGCGAAACACCCGATCCCATCCCGAACTCGGCCGTTAAGCGCCGCAGCGCCGATGGTACTGCATCTCAAGATGCGGGAGAGTAGGTCGCCGCCAGGCCTTTGTCAGTCATGACCGTGTTTGTCTTTCGATGCGCCCCGATCATCCGGCGATGGATCCGTGCCGCGCTTTTCGGCCAAATCCGCATTTCGGCTGTCAGCATGGCTGCGGCCCAGATGCTCCCCTCCAGAATCCTTCCACTCGGTCCTGCCTAGTCCCCGCTGCCACAGGACGGTGTGGCGCGTCAGACTGCGTCTTCCGTCGTGGCGTCCTTCGCGGCGCGATGCTCGAAATTGGGTTCCCGCAACGTCCCCCGGCGCGCGCCACGGGAGACCGCGGCCCTACACGAGCCGCAGCATGCCCCTGCCGGGGCGTCGGTCGCCGCCTCGGTCCCATGGGCGAGTCCGCCACGCAGCCCGACCCGGCTTGCGGCCCGCCTCCGCGGGCCCTAGACAGCCGCGGGTCGCAGGGCGGGAGGCGCGCATGTCGAAGCCGAAGAAGGTGGTGCTGGCCTATTCGGGCGGGCTCGACACCTCGATCATCCTGAAATGGCTGCAGGTCGAATACGGCTGCGAGGTGGTGACCTTCACCGCCGACCTCGGCCAGGGCGAGGAGCTGGGGCCGGCCCGCGACAAGGCGCTGCTGCTGGGGGTGAAGCCCGAGCATGTCTTCATCCGCGACCTGCGCGAGGAATTCGTGCGCGACTTCGTCTTTCCGATGTTCCGCGCCAACGCCGTCTATGAGGGGCTGTACCTGCTCGGCACGTCGATCGCGCGGCCGTTGATCGCCAAGCATCTGGTCGAGATCGCGCGCGAGACGGGCGCGGATGCGGTCGCCCATGGCGCGACCGGCAAGGGCAACGATCAGGTGCGCTTCGAGCTGTCGGCCTATGCGCTCGACCCCGACATCCGGGTGATCGCGCCCTGGCGCGAATGGAGCCTCGCCTCGCGCACGCAGCTGATCGCATGGGCGCGCGACCATCAGGTGCCGGTGCCGCAGGACAAGGTGGGCGAGGCCCCGTTCAGCGTGGACGCGAATCTCCTGCACACCTCGTCGGAGGGCAAGGTGCTGGAGGACCCCGCGCAGGAGGCGCCCGCCATCGTCTATCAGCGCACGGTCGACCCCGAGGCCGCGCCGGACGCGCCCGAATACATCGAGGTCGGCTTCGAGCGCGGCGACGCCGTGTCGGTGAACGGCGAGGCGCTGTCGCCGGCGACGCTGCTGACGCGGCTGAACGAAATCGGGGGGCGGCACGGCGTGGGTCGGCTGGACCTCGTCGAGAGCCGCTATGTCGGCATGAAGTCCCGCGGCGTCTACGAGACGCCCGGCGGCACGGTGCTGCTGGCGGCCCATCGCGGCATCGAGAGCATCACGCTGGACCGCGGCGCGGCGCACCTCAAGGACGAGTTGATGCCACGCTATGCCGAGCTGATCTACAACGGCTACTGGTTCGCGCCCGAGCGCGAGATGCTGCAGGCGCTTATCGACCACAGCCAGCAGCACGTCACGGGCACGGTGCGGCTCAAGCTCTACAAGGGCTCGGCGTCGGTGGTCGGGCGCGCCTCGGCCCTGAGCCTTTATTCCGAGCAGCACGTCACCTTCGAGGACGACCGCGGGGCCTACGACCAGAAGGACGCGGCGGGCTTCATCCGCATCAATGCGCTGCGGCTGCGGCTGCTGGCGATGCGGGCGCGGCGGGGCTAGGGCGGGCATCGAGCCGAAGGAAGCGCGTCACGCGGTGGGGACCGTTGTTTTCAAACGAAGAACATGGTCAACGGCTGCTTTACGGCTGCTGCGGGGCCGGAAGGCCGACCATGCGGCGGATGTCGGCGGGGGTCGCGCCCTCGGCCCGCAGCGCCGCGAGCGCGCGGGCGTGGTCGCGCTTTGCCAGCCGCCTTCCTACCGCGTCGCGGATCAGCCGGTGATGCCGCCAGACCGGCGCGGGCAGGCCCAGGAGGCACTGCAGCAGCCGGTGCAGCGGCGCGAAGGGTGCGAGATCGGCCCCGCGGGTGACATGGGTGACGCCCTGCGCCGCGTCGTCCACCACCACGGCGAGATGATAGGCCGCCACGCCGTCCTTGCGCGCCAGCGCCGGGTCGCCCTGCGCGCGCAGCGCCTCGGCATCGATCGCGTGGACGCCCGGGGCGACCACGCCGCCGCCGTCGAGCTCGCGCCATGTCAGCCCGGGGGGTGCGGCGGCGAGTGCCCGGTCGAGGTTCAGGCGCAGCGCGTGGGGCGCGGCCCCTGCCGCCGCGAGCGGCAGGCCCCGGCAGGTGCCGGGGTAGGCCGGCCCCTCCGCCCCCTCCTGCGGCGCGGCCAGCGCGATGTCGCGGCGGGTGCAGGCGCAGGGATAGAGCAGCCCCTGCGCAGCCAGGCGATCCAGCGCCGCGGCGTAGAGCGGCCCGCGTTCGGACTGGCGCACGGGGGCTTCGTCCCAGCGCAGGCCCAGCCAGGCGAGATCGGCCAGCAGCGCGGCCTCGTATTCCGCGCGCGCGCGGCCGGCGTCGAGATCCTCGAGGCGCAGCAGGAAGCGCCCGCCCGCCGCCCGCGCCGCGTCATGGGCCGTGATCGCCGAGAAGGCGTGCCCCAGATGCAGCGGCCCGGTGGGGCTGGGCGCGAAACGCTCGGTCACGGTCATGCTCGGCCCCCGGTGCGGCGGGACGCAGCATCGCGCCGCCGCCGCCGGGGTCAACGCCCATGCGGCTGCCCATGCGCCTGATCGAGGGGCCGCAGGACATCGCGGAGGGCCTCGCGGCGCTGGGGCGGGCCGAGCCGCGCTTCGCGGCGGCCGCGGCGCGGGTCGGGCCGCTGCCGCTGCGGCGCGAGCCCGGGGGCTTCTGCGGCATGCTGCGGACGGTGACGGCGCAGCAGGTGTCGACCGCGGCGGCGGCGGCGATCTGGGCGCGCCTCGTCGCGGCGGGGGCGGGCAGCGAGGCGGGGATCATGGCGCTGGACGACGCGGCGCTGCGGGCCTGCGGCCTGTCGGGGCAGAAGATCCGCTATGCCCGCGCCCTGGCCGCGGCCGGAATCGACTGGGAGGCCATCGCCGCGGCCCCCGAGGCGGAGGCCGTGGCGACCCTGACCGCGGTGCCCGGGGTCGGGCGCTGGACCGCCGAGATCTACCTGATGTTCTGCGTCGGACGCGCGGACGTGTTCGCGCCCGGCGATCTGGCGCTGCAGGAGGGCGCGCGGATGCTGTTCGACCTGCCCGAACGCCCGAAGCCCGCGGCGCTGGCGGCGATGAGCGGCGCGTGGTCGCCCTGGCGGGCGGTGGCGGCGCGCCTGCTCTGGGCCTATTACGGGGCGGAGAAGCGGCGCGAGGGCGCGCCGCCCTGACGCCGCGTCCTGGAGGGTTGCCGATGAGCCTCGACCTGCTGAAGGGGCCCCGCCGCGGGCCGGCCTCGGGCCGCGCCGCATCGCTGGTGGTGCTGCTGCACGGCTACGGCGCGGACGGCAACGACCTGATCGGTCTGGCCGACCCGCTGGCCGGCGTGCTGCCCGACACCGTCTTCCTGTCGCCCGACGCGCCCGAGCCCTGCGCGGTGAACCCCGGCGGCAGGCAGTGGTTCCCGATCCCCTGGATCGACGGCTCGCCCGAGGCCGCGATGCGCGCCGGCGCGCTGCGCTCGATGGGCATCCTCTCGGCCTGGCTGCCCGCCGCGATGGCGGCGGAGGGGGTGGCGGCGGACCGCGTCGCGCTGGTCGGATTCAGCCAGGGCACGATGATGAGCCTCGCCGTCGGGCCGCGCCTGCCGGAACCGCTGGCCGGCATCGTGGGGTTTTCGGGACGGCTGGCCGACATCGGCGACGCGGCGGGCCCGGTCGCCCACCGCCCGCCCGTGCTGCTGATCCATGGCGACATGGACCAGGTGATCCCCGTCGAGGCGCTGGCCGAGGCGCGCGGGGCGCTGGCCGCCGACGGCTTCGCGGTGAGCTGGCATGTCAGCCAGGGAACCGGACACGGCATCGCGCCCGACGGGCTGCGGCTGGCTGCCGGTTTCCTGGTGCAACGCCTGCGCCCGCCCGCCTGACCGCGCCCCGCGGCGCGCCCGGACGGCGCGTCGCAAAACCGTTATCGGCCCTTGCTAGTGTGCGATGCGGCAGCGCGGCGCCATCTGGAGGGTTTGACGGCGGCGCGCCGCCAGATATGGTTGCCGCGGGGGATGGGCATGCCCCGTCTCCGCCCCGCAGACCGCGGGCACGGGAGACGCGCGATGACGCCAAGGCGGAATGGCCGGATCGACCATCGAAGTCCGGGCGCGCGACACGCCGCAGGCGTCGTCGCGCAGGGGCGGTCCGCATGACTGCGCGACACGCCGCGACGGGGGGTTCGCGCCCCCGTGACGGGGGCCGCGGCCGTCAGGGAAGGCGCCCATGACCCCCGGCCTTTCGGAACTGCGGACCCTCGTCCTAAATGCCGACATGCAGCCCGTCAGCTGGGCCCCGCTGTCGGTCTGGTCCTGGCAGGATGCGCTGGTCGCGGTGCTTCAGGACCGGGTCGTGCAGGTCAAGACCTACGACGACGTGGTGATCCGGTCCTCGTCGCGCGCCTTTCCGGTTCCGGCGGTGGTGGCGCTGAAGGGCTATCGCAAGCGCAAGGCCGTCGCCTTCACCCGGTACCACCTGTTCCTGCGGGACGAATTCACCTGCCAGTATTGCGGCAACCGGTTTCCCGCCAAGAAGCTGACGTTCGATCACGTCACGCCCAAGAGCAAGGGCGGCAAATCGGCCTGGACCAATATCGTGGCCTGCTGCGCCGCCGACAACCTGCGCAAGGGCGACAAGACGCTGCGCCAGTCCGGCATGCGCCTGCTGCGCCCCCCCTTCGAGCCGACGCCCTACGAACTCGACTCGATCGCGCGCCGCGTTCCCTGGGTCAACGGCGAGCTGCACCGCACCTGGCTCGATTTCCTGTACTGGGACGCCGAACTCGAGGCGTGACCGAAGCGCACCGCGCCGGCCCAGCCGCCAACCGGACCTCGCGCCGACGACGGCGGCGGCGCGCGGCGCGGCGCCGCATGACGGCCGACCCGTGCCGCCGCCCGCCCCCGGCGTGCTACGGGGGCGTCATGGTGACCGACACTCGCGACACGCGCCTGCCGCTCGATCTCGGCCTGGACCCCGATGGCGACGGGGCGGCGAAGCCGCGCCCGCGGCGCCGGTTCCGCAGGCGCTATCTGCTGGTGCTGCTGATCCCGGTGTTCATGTTCTCGGGCGCGGTCATCGGCCTCTACTTCCAGCCGCCGGGGCTGCAGATGTTCTATGCGCTGACCGGGCTGCAGCCCGGCGGCGGATCGAGCAACCCGATCGCGCTGCCGCCCAACGTCGACGTGCCGCCGGCGTTGGCGGACACGCTGCTGCCCTCCGACGTCGTGGGGCTGGCGCGGCTGATGCCGCGCGGCGACATCGCCATCGTCGCCGCGCCCTACGGGGCCGGCGACGCGCGGGTCGCCGCGGTGCTGGTGTCCGTGGGCGACCGCGTGACGCGCGGCCAGACGGTCGCGCTGCTGGACAATGGCGAGGCGCTGGAGGGCGCGGTGCTGACGGCCGAGGCGAACCTGGCCGTGAAGCAGGCCGCGCTCGCCCAGACCCGCAGCGCCGTCGCCGCCAGCCGGGCCGAGGCCCAGGCGACGCTCGACCAGACGCGCGCCGCCGCGCGCGAGGCGGCCGCCGAGCGCGCCCGGACCGAAAGCCTCGCCGCGCGCGGCGTCGCCACCGGCGCCACGCTCGACGCGGTCCGCGCCGCGGCGGAGGACGCCGCGCTGTCCGTGCTTCGGGCCGAGGCGACGCTGGCGCGCTACACCGCCGGGGCGCTGGACGAGCAGCCCGACGTGGTGGTCGCCGCCCGCAACGTCGCTGCCGCCGAGGCGGAGCTGACCCGCGCCCGGCTGGACATGGCGCGCTCGCGGGTGCGCGCGCCCATCGACGGCGTCATCCTGGACATCCACGCCACGCCGGGCCAGCGGCCGCCGGCCGAGGGCGTGATGGAGATGGGCGACACCGGCGCGATGATGGCCGAGGTCGAGGTCTGGCAGGACCGCATCGGGACCGTCGCGGTCGGACAGCCGGTCGACCTCGCGGCCGGGGCGCTCGCGCAGTCCCTGCGCGGCGCGGTCGAGAGCATCGGCCTGACGGTCGGCCGGCAGGGCCTGATCTCGGACGATGCGGCGGCCAATTCCGACGCGCGGGTGATCCGGGTGCTGGTCGCGCTCGACGGCGAATCCTCGCGGCGCGCCGCGCGTCTCGTGGGCCTCGAGGCCGTCGCCCGCATCGACACCGGCGCCCCGGCAAGGACGGCGCCGTGAGCCGCCTGCTGCAGGCGCTGTTCGGCCGCCTGCCGATCGGCTGGCTGCAGCTGACCCACAAGCCCGGGCGCTTCATCGCCGCGATCGCGGGCGTGGCCTTCGCCAACGTGCTGGTGTTCGTGCAGCTCGGCATCATGAACTCGATGGCCGCCGCGACGCTGCGCCCCTACGCCTTCTTCGACGCGGACGTGATGATCTCGGCGGGGGATGCGAACGCGCTGGCCGAGGGCGGCAACGTCGCGCGTCAGTGGATGCTGCAGGCCTTCGCCGATCCCGACGTCGTCGCCGGCATGGGCCTGTTCGTCGGGACCACGCCGTGGGACCGGGGCGACAGGGACATCAGCTTCATCACCTTCGGCGTCGACCCCGCGCAGCCGGGCTTCGTCGCGCCGGCCATCGCCGCGGACATCGCGTTCCTGAAGGTGAAGGGCACCGCCATCCTCGACCGGCTGGCGCGGGGCCTGCCGCGCGATCAGGCGGCCGCGATCCGCCCGCAGACGCCGCTGTCCTTCGAGACCGAGGGGCGCACGCTGACGGCGATGACCACCTTCGCCGGGGGCGGGGGCTTCGGCGGCGACGGCTACATGGTCGTCTCGGACCAGACCTTCCTGTGGCTGTTCCCCAAGCGCAGCTCCGCCGCGCCAGACCACATCCTGCTGCGGCTGCGCCGGGGCGCGGACCCGGCGGCGACGGTCGGGCGGCTGCGCGCGCTGATCTCGGACCGAACCCTGCGCATCCGAAGCCACGCCGACGCCGCGCGGGAGGATCTGCGCTACCAGCAGACCCGCCGGCCCACCGGCGTCATCTTCGGCTTCGGCGTGCTGATCGGCGTGCTGGTGGGCCTGGTGATCGTCCATCAGGTGCTGTCGGCCGACGTGGCCGATCACCTGCGCGAATACGCGACCTTCAAGGCGATGGGCTACGGCCCGCGGTTCTTCCTCGGCATCGTCGTCGAGGAGGCGCTGGTGCTGGGTCTGCTGGGGTTCCTGCCGGGGCTGGCGATCGGCACGGCGATCCTGACGCTGATGGGCGCCGTCACCACCCTGCCGCTGGCGATGACGCCGGGCATGGCCGCGACGGTGTTCCTGGGCACGGTGGCGTTCTCGGTCCTGTCGGGGGTGGCGGCCACGCGGCGGCTCGCGGCGGCCGATCCGGCCGACCTGTTCTGAGCGCCGCGGGATGGATGGCGGCACGATCGTCGAGGCGCGCGGCCTGAACCACTGGTTCGGGGCCGGCGAGGCGCGCAAGCAGGCGCTCCACGCCATCGACCTCGCCCTGCCCCGCGGAAGCCTGACGGCGCTGATGGGGCCGTCGGGATCGGGCAAGACCACGGTGCTGACGCTGATCGGCTGCCTACGGGCGGTGCAGGACGGGTCGGTGCGGCTGATGGGGCATGAACTGCGTGGCGCGGGCGAGGCCGAACTGACCGCGCTGCGCCGGCGGCTCGGGTTCATCTTCCAGTCCCACAACCTGCACGAGAGCCTGACCGCGCGGCAGAACGTCATGATGGGCGTCCAGGTGCGCCACGGCGTGCCGGACGATCTGGCGCAGCGCGCGGCCGCCCGCGCGCTCGGGCTGGTCGGCCTGTCGGACCGGATCGACTATCTGCCCGCCAACCTCTCCGGCGGGCAGAAGCAGCGCGTCGCGGTGGCCCGCGCGCTGGCCGGCAACCCGGACATGGTGCTGGCCGACGAGCCGACCGCGGCGCTCGACCGGGACAGCGCGGCGGAGGTCATCGACCTGCTGAAGCGCCTTGGGTCCGAGCGGGGGACGACGACCCTGCTGGTCACCCACGACCCCCGCATCCTCGACCGCGCCGACCGCATCCTGACGCTGGAGGACGGCCGGATCGTCCCGACAGGCCCGCCGAGCGGATAGCGTGTCCGGACCCGCGCCCGC
>DAIPIU010000090.1:0-8460 GCA_036770645.1 Rubrimonas sp.
AGCACCAGATTGTGGATCTGGGGGTCGCCCGTTCGAGCCGGGCAGGCGGTACCATTGCAACTTGGTGAGGCAGATAGGATTGCCTGTCGGTTGAGTTGGCTGAATATCCTTTGGTTTGCAGCCGGTTTGCAAACTCTGTTTCGGGGCTGTTCTCCAGCCGTGTGATTCCCGCTAGAGCCACAGCCTTCTATGTGGCTCCGTAGCGCCCCAGAATATGGACGCCGAGCGCGCCGATGCCCGTTGCTCGCGGCGTCGGCGCACGCAATTCCAGTCGCCGCCGGATGAGCGACAGGGGTCAGGTCAGGCCCAGCACGGACAAGGAGGGTCGTTCCAGCCCTTCACGACTCTCGCCGCGAACGGGTGCCTCCTGCGCGGCCCTGCCGTTTGCCCTCTGACCCCCGCTCGGCATCCTTCCGCGTTGCCGGCTGCGTGCCCGGCGGGGCACCGGGTCGGGACCGAGCGCCGGCACCCCGGCGCGCATCGGGCGCGCGGCGGGCGGCTGCGCGCGCGCCTCACCAGAATTCGGCGCGGTCGAGGGCCGGGACGCAGCGGGAGGGGCCGCGGATCGGGGGCATCGGCGCGTCCGTCAGGGACCGGCCAAGCCAGCCATGCGGCTGGCTGAGCGGCAGGGGCGGGCGGGCGCGGGCCTCGGGGACCGGCAGGAAGCCGGCGCGGGCATAATAGGCGGGGTCGCCGTAGGTCATGGCGACATGGACGCCCTCGGCGCGCAGCGCGCCCAGCGCGTGCAGGATCAGCGCCCGGCCCACGCCCCGCCGCTGGCGCGCGGTCGCCACGGCCATCGGCGACAGCAGGAACACCACCTGCGTGTCCTCCGGGTAGGCGAGGCGCGTGAAGAGCGCCGCGGCGACGGGGCGCCCGTCTTCCACGGCCGCGAACGGGCGGATATCGGCGTGCGGGGTGCGCGCGAGCAGGTCGCGGGCGAGGCCGCCGACCAGCCGGCCCTCCTCCGCGCCCTCGGAGGCCGCGAACACGCTTTCGAACAGCGCGGCCAGCGCCGCCTCGCGCCCTGCGGCGCCCGCCAGGAGGTCCATGCCCCGCAACCCCGTCGTCCCCGGGCCGCGCGTCCCGGGGGGGGGGGACGCGTGGCCCGTCGCACCCTCCGCCGGGGGCGGGGCGGCGGTCCATGCCGGTTCCGCAGCAGCCGGGCGCGGCGGGGCGGCGGTGGCGCAGCCGCGCCACAGCGAACCCCCGGGCCAGCGCCCCCGTCAGGCCCGCGGCACCTCGGGCCCGCGCCGCCTCAGGTCCGCGCCACCTCGAGCCGCATGCCGCCTGCGGGCCGCAGGGTCAGGATCATGCGCGGCACTGGGCGCCAGCCCGGGGGCAGGGCGAAGCGGAGGCGGGAGAGGAGGGTGGCGAGGATGATGGTCGCCTCCATGGTCGCGAAGCCCATGCCGATGCAGATGCGCGGGCCCGCGCCGAAGGGCAGGAAGGCGAAGCGGTGGCGGCCGGCGCTTCGCTCGGGCGCGAAGCGGTCGGGGTCGAAGGCGTCGGCGTCGTCCCACAGAAGGCGGTGGCGGTGGATGGCGTAGACCGGCACCATGATGGTCTCGCCGGGGCGGACGGGACGGCCGGCGATCTCGTCCTCGGCCTCCGCCGTGCGCGCCATGAAGCCCGCGGGGGGGTAGAGGCGCAGCGCCTCGTCGATGACGCGGCCGAGATAGGGCAGGCGGGGGATGTCCTCGGCGGTCGCGGCGCGGTCGCCGAGCACGCCCTGCGCCTCGGCCCGCGCGCGGTCCTGCGCGGACGCGTCGAAGGCGAGCAGGTAGAGCGCCCAGGCCAGCGCCTGCGCCGTGGTCTCGTGCCCCGCCGCCACCAGCGCCAGCAGGTTGTTGCGCTGTTCGACCGGCGACAGGGCGCGGCCGGTCTCCGGGTCCGTCGCGGCCATCAGCAGGTCGAGCAGGTCGGGCCGCGCGCCCGGCGGCGTGGGGGCGGCGCGGCGGGCGGTCAGCACCGCGTCGATGGCGGCGTCGAGCCTGCGGCCGCCCGCGAACAGGCGCGCGGGGCGGGGAATCCAGCCCGGCGCGCCGATCACGTCGAGGAAGGACACCCGCGCCACGGTGTTGATGAACTGGTCGATGCCCTGCACGATCACCTCGCGCCGCAGGGTCTCGCGCCCCGACAGCGCGGCCTCGGTGATGACGGCGAAGGCGGCGGCGACGGCCTCGGCGCAGACATCGACCGTTTCGCCGGCCTGCGCGGCGAGGCGCTGCGCCATCGCCTCGGCCGCGGCGGTCATGGCCGGGGCCTGGGTCGCGGTGGCGCGGGGGGCGAACATCGGCGTCATGGCGCGGCGGGTCCAGCGCCAGTCCTCCCAGTCCGCGGTCAGCAGGTTGTCGCCCTGCCGCGGGCGCAGCAGGCGGCGGGTGACGACCGAGCGGGGATAGTCGCGGGCGCGGGTCTTGAGCACATGCTCGACCCAGGGCGGGTCCATGACCATGCGCCAGCGCGCCCGGCCCGCGCCGCTGTGCAGGATGGGCTCGCGGTAGGCGGGTTCGGGGATCAGCTCCAGCACGTTGCGCCGCGCGGCGCGGAAGGCGCCCCAGACGCCGAGCGGGCGGGGCGGGGCCGTCACGCCGACCGGCAGGGCGGGATCGCGGTCGGGATCGCGGTCGGGGGCGAGGTCGCGGGCCATGGCGGCGCTCCGGTTCGGGCTCTTTGCCCAACGTGGCGCCGGGCGACGCGCCGGCAACCGCCGTGCTAGCCTTGCCGCAAAACCGTCAGGGAGGATGCGGCCATGAAGATCGGCGTCGTCGGGGTGGGGCAGGTGGGCGCGGCCAGCGCCTTCGCCTGCGTGATGCGGGGCGTGGGGTCGGAGCTGATGCTGACCGACCACAACCCCGACCTCGCGCGCGCGCAGGCCGAGGACATCCTGCACGCCTCGCCCTTCGCCTCGGGCATCAAGGTCGGCCATGGCGACTACGACGCGCTGACCGGATCGAAGGTGGTGATGATCGCCGCGGGCGTGCCGCAGCGCGACCCGTCCGAGACGCGGCTGGACCTGCTGAAGCGCAACGCCGAGGTGTTCCACGCCGTGGTGCCCGAGGTGCTGCGCCGCGCGCCCGACGCGGTGCTGCTGATCGCCTCGAACCCCGTCGACGTGATGACGGCGCTCGCGGCGCATTACGCGGCGGAGGTCGGCGTCGCGCCGGAGCGGATCATGGGCTCGGGCACCATCCTCGACACCGCGCGCTTCCGCGCGCTGGTGGCCGAGCATCTGGGCGTGTCCTCCCATTCCGTGCACGCCAACGTGCTGGGCGAGCACGGCGACAGCCAGGTGCTGAACTGGTCCGGCGCGCAGGTCGGCGGCCTGAACCTGCGCGAGGCGGCCGAGCAGCTGGGCAAGGAGGCGGGGCCGGCGGTGCGCGCCCGCATCGACGAAGCCACGCGACGCGCGGCCTACGGCATCATCCAGGGCAAGGGCGCGACCTGGTTCGGCATCGGCGGCGGCATGGCGCGGCTGGCCGAGGCGATCCTGCACGACCAGCGCGCGGTGATGACCTGCTGCGTGCTGACGAAGGAGGTCGCGGGGGTGCCGGATGTCTGCGTGTCGCTGCCAAAGGTGGTGGGGGCGGGGGGCGTGGTGTCGGTGCTGCACCCGACCCTGTCCGCCGACGAGCACGCCGCGCTCGCCCGCAGCGCGACGCTGGTGAAGGAGGCGACGGACGCGGTGACGGGGTGACGCCCTGCGAAGGGTGGCGCGGGCGCCGCAGCGGGTCCCGCGCGGCGCGCCCTGCCGCCCCGCCGCGCTTTCCCCCCGGCGGCGCGCTGTCTATAAGCACGGCGCATGATGGGGCGGGCCCTGCTGCCCGCGGCACCGGGAGGGACGGCGATGGCTGTGAAGGTCGCGATCAACGGATTCGGGCGCATCGGGCGCAACGTGCTGCGGGCGCTGGTGGAGTCGGGTCGGACCGACATCGAGGTCGTCGCGGTCAACGATCTCGGGCCCGTCGAGACCAACGCCCACCTGATCCGCTTCGACAGCGTGCACGGCCGCTTTCCCGGCACGGTGACCGTCTCGGGCGACACGATCGACGTCGGCCGCGGCCCGATCAAGGTCACCGCGCTGCGCGACCCGAAGGAGCTGCCCTGGGCCGACGTGGACGTGGCGCTGGAATGCACCGGGATCTTCACCGACCGCCCCAAGGCCGCGCTGCACCTCGAGAACGGCAGCAAGCGCGTGCTGGTCTCCGCCCCCGCGACCGGCGCCGACAAGACCATCGTCTACGGCGTGAACCACGGCGTCCTGACCAAGGACGACCTGGTGGTGTCCAATGCCTCCTGCACCACCAACTGCCTCGCCCCGGTCGTGTATGCGCTGCACAACGCGATCGGGATCGAGAAGGGCTTCATGACCACGATCCACAGCTACACCGGCGACCAGCCGACGCTCGACACGCTGCACAAGGACCTCTACCGCGGCCGCGCCGCGGCGCTGTCGATGATCCCGACCTCGACCGGCGCGGCCAAGGCGGTCGGCCTCGTGCTGCCGGAGCTGAACGGCCGGCTCGACGGCGTGGCGATCCGGGTGCCGACGCCGAACGTCAGCGTGGTGGACCTGAAATTCGTCGCCGCGCGCAAGACCAGCGTGGACGAGATCAACGCCGCGGTCCGCGAACTGGCCGACGGCGCGCTGAAGGGCGTGCTGGGCTACACCGACGCGCCGAACGTCAGCAGCGACTTCAACCACGATCCGCATTCCTCGGTGTTCCACATGGACCAGACCAAGGTGATGGACGGCACGCTGTGCCGGGTGCTGTCGTGGTACGACAACGAATGGGGCTTCTCGAACCGCATGCTCGACACCGCCGTCGCGCTGGCGAAGACGATCTGAGGGGACGCGCCATGACCGAGACGGTGATCCGGGCCCGGGCGGGCGCGGGGGCGGAGGAGATCGCGCGCGGCCTGCTGCGCCGCCTGCCGGCGCTGGCCTGCCCCGCCTGCGGCGGGCGCGATTTCGGGCTGCTGGAGCAGCCGGGCTTCGGCTACCGCTCGGTGCTGACGCGCCAGCAGGAGGCGGTGTCGCGGTCGGGCGGCAACGAGCTGAACACCGACGAATTGCTCGACCATCTGCGCCGGCAGGTCGACCACACCATCGCGACGCTGGTCTGCACCGCCTGCGGGCGGGTGCAGCAGTTCTCGGACGCGGTGCTGTCGGGCGCCGCGGCCGCGGCCGACTGGGGCGCGCCGGTCGCGCCCGCGGGGGAGGATGCGGCATGAGCGAGACGGAATTCGCCTTTCCCGGCGACCGGGTCCGCGGCGGCCGCGGCCCCGACGGCCCCACCCCCGAGATGCGGCTCGGCGCGCTGGAGGGCGATCTGGCGCGGCTGGGCAAGGGCGTCGCGGACGCCGCCCGCCGCGCGGAAGCCATGGAGGCGCGGCTCGCGACGCTCGAGGCCGGCCTCGCGGCGGCGCGGGCGGCGCCTCCGAAGCCGGCGCTGGGCGTCGGCGCGGTGGTGCTCGCGGCGCTGTCGGCGCTGGTGGCGGCCGCGGTGGCGGTGGGGGCCATGGTGGTCCTGGGGGGGTGACCCCCGGCTGCTGCGGCGGCGGGATCGCCGCCGCGACGAACGGGCGAGACGCTTGCGGAGAGTGGCACCATGGCCTTCAAGACCCTCGACGATTTCGACCTTGCCGGCAAGCGCGTGCTGGCGCGGGTGGACGTGAACGCGCCCGTGCATGACGGCGTGGTGACCGACGACACGCGCCTGCGCGCCATCGCCCCGACGGTCAGGGACATCATCGCGAAGGGCGGAAAGCCGATCCTTCTGGCGCATTTCGACCGGCCGAAGGGCAAGGTCGTGCCCGCGATGAGCCTGAGCCAGATCCGCCCCGCGCTGGAGGCCGCGCTGGGCCTGCCGGTCGCCTTCGCGCCCGACTGCGTGGGCGAGGCGGCGGCGGCGGCGGTCGCGGCCCTGCCGGCGGGCGCGGCGCTGCTGCTCGAGAACACCCGCTTCCATCCCGGCGAGGAGAAGAACGACCCCGCCTTCGCCGCCGAGATGGCGAAGCTCGGCGACGTCTACTGCAACGACGCCTTCTCGGCGGCGCACCGGGCGCACGCCTCGACGGAAGGGATCGCGCGGCTGCTGCCCGCCTGCGCGGGGCGGCTGATGCAGGCGGAGCTTCAGGCGCTGGGCCGGGCGCTGGCGCATCCCGAGCGCCCGGTGGTGGCCGTGGTGGGCGGGGCCAAGGTCTCGACCAAGCTCGACCTGCTGGGCAACCTGATCCACAAGGTCGATCAGCTGGTGGTGGGCGGGGCGATGGCCAACACCTTCCTGCTGGCCAAGGGCTGCGGCATCGGCACATCGCTGGCCGAACCCGACATGGCCGGGACGGCGCGCGACATCCTCGACAAGGCCGCCGAGGCGGGCTGCGAGATCGTGCTGCCAACGGATGTCGTGGCCGCCGAGGCCTTCGCCGCCCATGCGCCCCATGTCGTCGCGCCGGCCTGCGCCGCGCCGGCCGACAGGATGATCCTCGACGCCGGGCCGGAGACGGTGGCCGACCTCGCGCGCCGCTTCGAGGCGGCGAAGACCGTGGTCTGGAACGGGCCGCTCGGGGCCTTCGAGATCCCGCCCTTCGACACAGCCACCATGGCCGCGGCGCGCAAGGCGGCGGAGCTGACGCGCGCGGGCCGCCTGCTGACCGTGGCGGGCGGCGGCGACACGGTGGCCGCGCTGAACGCGGCCGGGGTGGCGGGCGATTTCTCGTTCGTGTCGACCGCGGGCGGGGCGTTCCTCGAATGGCTGGAAGGCAAGACACTGCCGGGCGTGGCCGCGCTGGGTTGACGGAAGGTTGACACCGGTCAAGGCGGGGGCGGAGCCCCCCGCCGATCCTGCGCGCCACAGGACACGCGCGCAGGAGACGCCCCATGGACCCCGTCATCGCCCGACACGCCGAGCGCCGCGTGCCCCGCTACACCTCCTACCCCACGGCTCCGCATTTCTCGGGCATGGACGAGGACACCTGGCGCGGCTGGCTGGGGGCGATCCCGCAGGACGCGGAGCTGTCGCTGTACCTGCATGTCCCGTTCTGCCGGAAGGTCTGCTGGTACTGCGGCTGCAACATGAAGCTCGCCGCGCGCGAGGCCCCGGTGCGCGCCTATGCCGCGACGCTGGCGAAGGAGGTCGCGCTGCTGGCCGCCGCCCTGCCGGGCCGCCGCCGGGTCGGCCACATCCACTGGGGCGGCGGCACGCCCACCGCGATGCCCGCCGACTGCATGGCCGAGGTCATGGGCGCGCTGCGCGCCGCCTTCGACCTGGCGCCGGGGGCCGAGATCGCGGTCGAGATCGACCCGCGCACGCTCGAGGACCGCATGGCCTGGGCGTTGGGCGACATGGGCTTCACCCGCGCCTCGCTGGGCGTGCAGGAGTTCGACGCGACGGTGCAGGCCGCGATCAACCGCATCCAGCCCTTCGAGACCGTGGCGCATGCGGTGGGTGAACTGCGCGCCTCCGGCGTCTCGGCGATCAACTTCGACCTGATGTACGGCCTGCCGCACCAGACGGTCGAGACGGTCGAGGCGACGGTCGAGCGCGCGGTGGATTTGGGGCCGTCGCGCATCGCCATCTTCGGCTATGCCCATGTGCCGTGGATGGCCAAGAACCAGCGCATGCTGCCCGAGGACGCGCTGCCCGACGCCGCCGCCCGCTTCGCGCAGGCCGAGGCCGCGGCGTGCCTGCTGGTGGCGCATGGCTATGAGCGCATCGGGCTGGACCATTTCGCGCTGCCGTCGGACCCGATGGCGCATGCGGCGCGCGAGGGGCGGCTGCGGCGCAACTTCCAGGGCTACACCGACGACGCCTCGGCGCATCTGCTGGGGCTGGGCGCGACCTCGATCGGGCTGACGCCCGACGGATACGTGCAGAACATCGCCGAGACGGGGGCCTGGGCGCGCGCGGTCGAGGCCGGGCATCTGCCGGTGCACCGGGGGCTGGCGCTGAAGGGCGACGACCGGCTGCGCGCCGCGGTGATCGAGCGGCTGATGTGCGACATGGAGGTGGACGTGGCGGCGGCCGCCTTCGCCCATGGCGAGGGGCCGGGGTATTTCGCCGGCGAGATGGCGGCGCTGCGCCCCTTCGTCGAGGACGGGCTGGTGGAGCTGCACCACGGCCGCGTCCGCGTGGCCGAGCGCGGGCGGCCCGCCCTGCGCGCCGTGGCGGCGGTGTTCGACGCCTATCTGGACAGCGGCGCGGGGCGGCACGCGGTCGCGGTGTGACCGCCGGGGCCACGCGCGGCCGCCATCGCTGCGGCGCAGCGCGGATTTTCTTGACCGCGCCGCGGCCCGCACGCTAGCCGGGCCGCACCTGCAGTCGCCCCGAGGGACCCCCATGAAAGCCACCCGCGCCGTCCAGAAGATCCTCGCCAGCTACGAGGGCGAGACCCCCGGGGTGAAGGGCAAGCTGTGCCAGATGCTGATGGCCGGCAAGCTCGGCGGCACCGGCA
>DAIPIU010000030.1:0-34389 GCA_036770645.1 Rubrimonas sp.
CGGCGGCGGGGGTGGGCCTGCTGGCGGGCCTCGCCGTGTTCCACATCTTCCGCGGCGAGCTGCAGCGGCGCTGGATGATCGGCTTCCTGGACATGCTCGTCGAGGCGGTTGAGCTTCTGACGCGCTCGGTGCGCGCGGGCTACGCGGTGCCGGCGGCGATCCGGATGGTCGGCAAGGAGATCGAGGCCCCGGTGGGGCCCGTCTTCGCCCGCATCGCCGACGAGGACGACCTCGGGATCGAGCTGCGCACCGCCCTGCGTAATGCCGCGCGGCGCGTGAACCTGCCCGACTTCACCTTCCTCGCCATCGCGATGGTGATCCAGCGCGAGACCGGCGGCCAGATCGGCGACAGCCTCGACAACCTCCACATGGTGCTGCGCAAGCGCAAGGAGGCTCGGCTGAAGACCCGGGCGCTGACCGCCGAGGGGCGCATGTCGGCGACCATCGTCGGCGCCATCCCCTTCGTGGCCGGCATCGCCGTCTATTTCCTGAACCCGGAGCAGACCATGCTGCTGTTCGAGCCGGGCCTCGGCCAGACCATGATGCTGGTCGCCGTCGGCCTGCTGTCGCTGGGCTTCGTCGTGATCCGCTGGATCGTGACGGCGCGCCCATGACCCGCGAGACCGTCTTCATCGCGCTGGGGATCGCGGCGGGCCTGCTGCTGGCGGCCGGCATGATGCTCGACTTCGCCATCGCGCGGCGGCGGCGCAGCGAGCTGCGCTTCGCGCGCTACTGCCTCGGCATGCAGACGCCGGACAGGGTGGAAAGCGTCGCGGAGCTGCTGTCGCGCAACATCTCGGCGCTGGTGCGTCCGATCATGTCCGGCTTCGCCCGGGCCTTCTTCGCGCGCGAGCGCGAGCGGGCCGAGATGCGCAAGCTGCTGTGGTCGGCCGGCTATCGCGGCGATCACGCGCTGTCGGTGCTGGCCTCGGCCAAGCTTGCCGGCGTGGCGGTCGGCTGCGCGGCCGGCACCTGGGCGGGCTTCGCGCTGGCGCTGGCCTTCCCCGTTCCCGGGCTGCTCGCGACGCTGGGCGGGGCGGTGATCGGCGGCATCCTGCCGGAGATGACGGTGCGCGCCCGCCGCGACGCGCGCAAGGCGCGGCTGCGCGAGGCGCTGCCCGACGCCATCGACCTGATGGTCATCGCGGCCTATTCGGGCCAGAGCCTCGACATGGCGCTGGACCGGGTCTCGCGAGAGATGCGCGGCTTCGCGCCCGACATGGCGGACGAATTGGCCATCGTCACGGCCGAACTCCAGGCCCTGCCCGACCGGTCCGAGGCGCTGCGCAATTTCGGCGAGCGCGCGGACCTGCGCGAGGCGCGCGCCTTCGCCCTGACCCTGATCCAGACCATCCGCTACGGCTCGCCCTTCACCGACTCGCTGAAGGCGCTGGGCGGCGACCTGCGCCAGGCCCGGATCATCGCCGCCGAGGAGCGCGGGGCGAAGCTGCCCGCCCTTCTGACCATACCGCTGATCGTCTGCATCATGCCGGCGGTGTTCGTGGTGGTGGTGGGCCCGGCCGTGATCGCGGTGGTGGCGATGATGAGCGCGGGTCCCTGAGGGCCGCGCCCCGCCGGCGCGACCCGAGATCCGGAAACGCATCCAGCAGGAGGGAGAACCCATGACCCGCGCGACCCGCATCCTCGCCGCAAAGCTGTTCGCCGTCCTGCTCGCCGGCTGCGGCGACCCGCCGCCCGACTGGGGACCCGGCGCATCGCCGCCGCCGCCGAACACCGGGCCGATCGGGCTGCAGAGCGCGCTGCGGCTGGGCGAGGCGGCCGCGGCGGGCGGCGACATGGCCTCGGCGGTCAACATCCTGGGCGCGGCCGCGGCCAAGCACCCCGCCGACCCCGCCCCGCGCCGGGCGCTGGCCGAGACCTATTTCCGCGCCGGCGCCTACCCCGAGGCGCGGCGCAGCTGGACCGAGTTCCGGGGCCTTTCGGGCACGCCGTCGGAGGCCGAACTCGGGCTCGGCCGCGTGGCGCTGGCCACGGGCGACCCCGGTGCCGCGGAGACGCATTTCCGCGCGGCGCTGGCCGCCGCGCCGGACAGCCTCGCGGCCATGAACGGCATCGCCGTGGCGCTGGACCTGCGGGGACGCCACGCCGAGGCGCGGCGCATGTACGACGCGGCGCTGGCGCGCGAGCCGGACAACCGCGCGGTGCTGTCGAACCGGGCGCTGTCGATGGCTCTGGCGGGCGAGACGGCGGCCGCGGTCCGCGCGCTCGACGATCTGGCCCGCGGGCCGGCGCGCCTGCCGCAGGCGCCGCACAACCTCGCGCTCGCCTATGCGCTGGACGGCAGGCAGCGGCAGGCCGGCGAGATCCTGGCGGCGGAACTGCCGCGCGACCAGGCCGAGGCCAACCTCGCCTTCTACCGCCGCCTGCGCCGATGAGACGCCGCGCCTCCCCGCCCGCCGCGACCGCCCTGCGCCGCGCGCGCGCCGGTGCCGCCTCGGTCGAATTCGCCATCATCGCGCCGGCGATCGTGGTGCTGGCGACGGTAGGCTATGCGGGGGCGACGCTGCATGCGGGGGCCATCGCGCTCGAGACCGGGGCGGCGGCGGCGGCGCGCTGGGCGATCCTCGGCGAGACGCCCGCGGGCTCGACCCGCCCCGCCGAGATCCGCCGCATCGTGACCGACCACGTCTGCCCGCCCGCGGGCGGGTTCTGCTACTGGAGCAGCGACTGGACCACGCTCGACGAGGAGGGCATCGCCTCGCCGCTGCGCGTCGAGATGAGCGCCCATGTCGATCCACGCAACCTCGGCCGGCCCGAGCCCTTCGCCGATGCCAACGGCAACGGGCGGTTCGACGCGGGCGAGACCTTCCAGGACGTGAACGGCAACGGGCGCTGGGACGCCGACATGGGTCGGTCCGACCCGGGCGGCTCGGGCGACCTCGTCGTGTACCGGCTGGCCTTCGCCCAGCGCGTGACCCACCCGCTGCTCGCGCCGGCGCTGGGGTCGCTGCACGTCCACAGGGCACAGGTGGTGGTGCGCAATGAGCCGTTCTGAAACCCTGTTCGGCCGCCTGCGGCGCGCGCGCCGCGGCTCGGTGGTCGTCGAGACCGCGCTGCTGCTGCCGCTGATCGCCATCGGCGTCGCGGCGCTCGTCGATGTCTCGGCGTATCTCCAGCTGACGGCGCGGGCCGAGCGTGTCGCGGCCGGCCTCGGCGATCTGGCCGCGCGCGCCGACGAGATCCGCGACCGCGCCGCGTTCGACGACAACAGCCGCAGCGGCGACACCGGCGCGCTGTTCGAGATGGCCCGCGCCATGGCCGAACCCGCCGACCTGTCGCTCGGCGGCGTGGTGCTGGCTTCGGTCACCGGTTCGGGCACGGGGGCGACGCTGAACTGGGCGCGCGCCGACGGGGCCGGGGCCTCGATCTCGCCGGACCGCATCGCCGCCACGGGTCCGCTGCCGGCCGGCATGCCCTTCATCGTGGCGGAGGTGTTCATGCCGTTCGACCCCATCATCCTCGACCGCGACGACCTGCTCGGGGCCATCGGCTTCGACAGGCTCATCTACCGCAGGGCGGTGTGGCGGCCCCGCAGCGCCGCGCTGACCAGCCTGGCGCCCGCGCCATGAGCGCCCTGATCCGTTGTCTCGCCCGCGACCGCCGGGGGGCGGTGTTCGCGCTGGGCGCCTTCGCCATCCTGCTGACCGGCGCGATGTCGATGTTCGCCGCCGACCTCGCGCGCCACCAGCTCGCGCGGTCGCGGCTTCAGACCGCGGCGGACGCGGCGGCGCTGGCCGCGGCGCGCGACCTCGGGCGGCCGGAGGAGACCCTGCGCGCCATCGCGGTCAGCGTGTTCGACGCCAATCTGCGCGCCACCGTCGGCGATCTCGACGTGGCGCCGCTGCGCATCGCCTTCGCGGGCGGCGCGACCCCGGAGACGTCGGACACCATCCGCATCACGGCCAGCGCGACGCTGCCGCTGCTGAGCAATGTCGCGGCGCTGGCGCTGGACTGGCGCGAGGGCGGCGCCAGCGACGGCGATCCGCTGCGCTTCGCGCCGCTGAACCTCGAGGTCGCGGCCTCGGCGCGCAAGCGGGTGATGGGCGCCGAGATCATGATGGTGCTGGACAACACCGGTTCGATGGACGGCCAGCCCATCCAGGACCTGCGCACCGCCGCGCAGACGCTGGCCGAGGCGGTGTTCGCCGGGCGCGAGAGCGTGCCGAATGTCTGGATGGGGCTGGTGAACTACGCCGCCACCGTCAACATCGGACGCCAGCACGACGCGTGGCTGGACAGCCCGCTGGGGCTGGTGGACGCGGCCTTCGCGCCGACGCGGTGGAAGGGCTGCGTGCGGGTGCGCGCGCCGGGACTGGCCGAGGGCGACGATCCGCCGGACGTCGCCCGGTTTTCCGCGCAGCTCTGGCCGTCCTCGCGCCTGACCGAGACCCCGCAGACCTTCGACGCGTACATCGCCGGCAACCCGAAGCACCGCAACATATGGGCGCCCGCCGCAAGGCGCGACGACTATACGGTGATCGATGCCGGCCTGCCGGCCGTGGACGAGCGGCAATCCGCCCGCAACGACGGATACGGCCCGAACCTCGGCTGCCCTGCCCCGATCACGCCGCTGGTCTCGTCGCGCAGCGCGATCCTCGACGCGATCAACGGCGCCAACGGCGTGCCCGGCATCGAGGCGTGGCACCGGGGCGGCACCTTCGGCAACATCGGCCTCGTCTGGGGATGGCGGTCGCTGTCGCCGCGCTGGCGCGGCCTGTGGCGCCGGCCGGACGGGACGGCGAACCCGACCCTGCCGGTCGATTACGACACGCCCTTCCACAACAAGATCATCGTGATGATGACCGACGGCGCGAATGGCTGGTACCAGTCGGACATGACGACCTATGGCCGGCCGGGCGAGATCCCCATCCCAGGCGGCGTGAACGAAAGCATGAAGCGGCTGTGCCAGCGCATCAAGGACGAGGGGATCGTGCTGTTCACCATCACCTTCGGCAGCGGCGGCGCCACGGCGAGGCCGACCTACGAACCCTGCGCCTCGCCCGCGACGCTGCAGCGCATGCCGGGGCCGAAGTACTTCCACGCCCCGAGCGGAGCGGAGCTCGTGACCGTGTTCGGCAACATCGCCGGACAGATCTCGGAGCTGCGGCTGGTGCCCTGAGTCGCAGGCAGCGATCCCGGGCCCCGCCGCCGTCTGCGGAACCGGCGGCGCGACCGCGGCGCGACCGGCGCGCCCGCAGGATTGGCGCGCGGAGCGCCCCGGATCGGATCGCCGGGCACCTGTCGCGCCACCGCGGCCCGGCCGCGGCGCCGCGGCGGTCCCGCACTGGACGCGCCGCGATCCCCCTGCGTAAGGTCGTGGAAAAGGTTCGGGGAACGCTCGCGTTTCCGTCGCACGTCCGCCCTTCGCGAGGCTCCATGACGCTCCAGGTCGCCCTGACGCACCGCACCACCTATGATTACGACCGGCGCATCGACCTCCTGCCGCAGGTCGTGCGCCTGCGGCCCGCCCCGCATGCGCGCACGCCGGTGCTGTCCTACAGCCTGAAGATCAGCCCCGAGGACCGCTTCACCAACTGGCAGCAGGACCCGTTCGGGAACTGGCAGGCGCGGCTGGTGTTCCCCGAGAAGGTCGACCATTTCCACGTCACGGTCGACCTCGTGGCCGAGATGCTGGCGATCAACCCGTTCGACTTCTTCATCGAGGAGGAGGCGCGGATCCCGACGTTCCGCTACGAGGCCATGCTGCGCAAGGACCTCGGCCCCTACCTCGAGACCATCGCGCCGGGGCCGCTGCTCGCGCGCCTGATCGCCGAGACGCGGCCGACCGAAAGCGACGACACGCTGAACTGGGTGATCGCTGTCAACCAGAAGCTGCAGTCGATGGTGGGCTACCTGATCCGCATGGAGCCCGGCGTGCAGGCGCCGGAGGAGACGCTGGAGAAGGCGTCGGGAAGCTGCCGCGACAGCGCCTGGCTGCTGGTCAACCTGCTGCGCCATCACGGCTTCGCGGCGCGATTCGTCTCGGGCTACCTGATCCAGCTGACCGCCGACCTCGCCCCCATCGACGGCGGCGCGGGCGGGCCGTCGGCCGACTTCACCGACCTGCACGCCTGGACCGAGGTGTTCCTGCCGGGCGCGGGCTGGGTGGGCCTCGACCCGACCTCCGGGCTGCTGACCGCCGAGGGCCACATCCCGCTGGCCGCGACGCCGGAGCCGGCCACCGCCGCCGCCATCTCCGGCAGCCACGAGCCCTGCGAGGTCGCGTTCGGCTTCGAGATGAAGATCGAGCGTATCCGCGAGACGCCGCGCGTCTCGGCCCCCTACACGGTGGCGCAGTGGGCGGCCATCGACGCGCTGGGGCGCAGGATCGACGAGCGGCTGGCGGCGGGCGACGTGCGGCTGACGGTGGGGGGCGAGCCGACCTTCCTCGCCGCCTACGACCGCGACGCGCCGGAGTGGAACACCGAGGCCGTGGGCCCGACCAAGCGCGGCTTCGCCGACCGGCTGATCCGCAAGCTGCGCGAGAAATTCGCGCCCGGCGGCCTGCTGCATTACGGCCAGGGCAAATGGTACCCCGGCGAGCAGCTGCCGCGCTGGGCCTTCGGCCTGCACTGGCGCGCCGATGGCGAGCCCCTCTGGGCCGACCCCGACCTCGTCGCGCCCGAGGCCTTCACCGGCGCCGACGCGGAGAAGGCCGAGGCCTTCGCGATCCGCCTGTCCGAGCAGCTCGAGATCGGCGGGGATTACGTCCATGCCGCCTACGAGGACCCGGCGGCGTTCCTGAAGCAGGAGCACCAGCTTCCGATCAACCTCGACCCCGCAACGAACCGACTCGAGGATCCGCAGGCGCGCATGCGCCTGGCGCGGGTGTTCTCGGAGGGGCTGGGGAAACCGAAGAGCTTCGTCCTGCCGGTGCAGGCGGCGCAGGGCCCGGCGCTGCGGCGGGGACGGCGCTTCCGCTGGCAGTCCGAGATCTGGGCGACGCGGGCGAAGCGGCTGCTGCTGATCCCTGGCGACAGCCCGGCGGGCTTCCGCCTGCCGCTCGGCCGCCTGCCCTATCTCGACGAGATGGAATACCCCTATCTCGTCGAGACGGACCCCTTCGCGCCCGAGGCGCAGCGCCCGCTGATGCGCCGGCCGATGCGCTTCATCGCCTTCCAGGGCGCGCCGGGCGGGGCCGCGCCGACCGGCGGCATGGCGGGGGGCATCCGCGGCCTGCATCCCGACGCCCCCGTCGACCCCGAGGCGCGCATCGAGACCTACGAGGAGTTCTGGACCCGCGTTCGCGAGGCCGCGGCCCGGCGCCAGTTGCGCGAGGCGGGCATGCCGGTCGAGCCCGGCCAGCCGGCCTTCCTCGGCGGGGCGGTGCGCACCGCGATCACGGTCGAGGCGCGCGACGGCAAGCTGTGCGTGTTCATGCCGCCGACCCGCAACGCCGAGGAATATCTCGACCTCGCCGCGGCCATCGAGGACACGGCGGCCGATCTGGGCCAGCCGGTGCATGTCGAGGGCTATCCGCCGCCGCGCGACATGCGCCTGCACGAGATCAAGGTCACGCCCGACCCCGGCGTGATCGAGGTGAACATCCAGCCCTCGCGCAGCTGGGCCGAGCAGGTGCGCATCACCGAGACGGTCTACGAGGAGGCGCGGCAGCTCGGGCTCGACGCCTCGACCTTCGAGCTCGACGGCCGCCCCTCCGGCACCGGCGGCGGCAACCATGTGGTGATGGGCGGGATCGCGCCGCCCGACAGCCCGTTCCTGCGGCGGCCCGACCTGCTGGGCTCGATCATCCGCTACTGGCAGCGCCACCCGTCGCTGTCCTACCTGTTCAGCGGCCTGTTCATCGGCCCGACCTCGCAGGCCCCCCGCATCGACGAGGCGCGCGACGACCAGCTCTACGAGATGGAGATCGCGCTCGCGCAGATCCCCGATCCCTGGCGCAGCAGCGGCGGGGACTGCCCGCCCTGGCTGCTCGACCGCATCCTGCGCAACCTGCTGGTGGATTCGACCGGCAACACCCACCGCGCCGAGATCTGCATCGACAAGCTCTATTCCCCGGACGGGCCGACCGGGCGGCTGGGGCTGGTCGAGTTCCGCGCCTTCGAGATGCCGCCGCATCCGAAGATGTCGCTGGCGCAGCAGCTGGTGCTGCGCGCGCTGATCGCGTCGTTCTGGGAGAAGCCCTTCACCGCGCCGCTGACGCCGCATGGCCACCGCCTGCGCGACGACTTCATGCTGCCCTGGTTCGTCTGGTCCGACTTCACCGAGGTGCTGTCGGATCTCGAGGCCGCGGGGTTCGCCATGGACCCGGGCTGGTTCGAGGCGCATTTCGAGTTCCGTTTCCCGCTGTGCGGGCGCTTCGCGCAGGCGGGTCTCGAGGTCGAGCTGCGCACGGCGCTCGAGCCCTGGCATGTGCTGGGCGAGGAGGGCATCATCGGCGGCACCGCGCGCTATGTGGACAGCTCGCTCGAGCGCCTTCAGGTGCGGGTGAAGGGCGATCCGGGCGACCGCTACGCGGTGGCCTGCAATGGCTACACCCTGCCGCTCGTGCCGGCCTCCGGGCCGCAGGACCGGGTCGCGGGCGTGCGCTTCCGCGCCTGGTGGCCGGCGGCCTGCCTGCACCCGACCATCGGCATTCATTCCCCGTTGACCGTGGAAATCTACGATCTCGAACAGGGGCGCAGTCTCGGGGGCTGCACGCACCATGTCATGCATCCCGGCGGGCGCGCCTACGAGACCCGGCCGATCAACCTGCTGGAGGCGCAGGGCCGAAGGCTCGCGCGGTTCGAGACTATGGGACACACGCCCGGGCGCGCCGCGCCCCTGAGGCCGCGCATGGTGCCGGGCCTGTCGCGCACCCTCGACCTGAGGCTGCAGCGGTGAGGCGCGATTGAACGATCTCGCAGCCCTCGCCGCCGCCGCCCGCCCGCCGGGCGCGCTCGGCTATGCCCAGCGCGCCGGCGTCCATGACGAGATGGTGGACGCCGAGGGGCGCGTGCGCGACGTCTGGAGGCCGCTCGCGGCGTCCTGGCTGCGGCTGGCGCCGGCCGAGCGCGAGCAGGTGGGCATAGACGCCCGCCGCCTGCTGGACGAGGCGGGGCTGTCCTTCAACCCCTACCTCGACACGGCGCGGGGCGCGGCCACCGGCTGGCGCTTCGACCCGGTGCCGGTGGCGCTGTCGGGGGCGGACTGGGCGCGGCTGAGCGCCGGGGCCATCCAGCGCGCCCGCATGATCGAGGTGGTGCTGAACGACATCTACGGCGCGCAGGGGCTGCTGGCCTCCGGCGCGCTGCCGCCCGGCGCGGTGTTCGGCGGCCCCGATTTCCTGCGGGCCGCCGCGCGCTGGGACCGGCCGCCGCGGCGGCGGCTGTTCCGCTATGCCGTCGATGTCGCGCGCACCGCCGATGGCGGATGGGCGGTGCTGGACGACGCGGTGGACCGTCCCGACGGCGACGGCTGGGCGCTCGCGAATCGGGTGGCGGTGGGCCAGGCGGCCTCGGACCTGTTCGTCGAGGCCGGGGCGCGCCGCCTCGCGAGCCATTTCTCGGCGATGCAGGAGGGGCTCGAGGCCGAGACCGGGGCCGAGGGCCGCATCATCTGGCTGACCCCCGGCCCGGCCGACCCGGCCTATTTCGGCCATGCCTATCTCGCGCGCTATCTGGGGATGACGCTGGTCGAACCCGGCGATCTCGCGGTCCGCGACGGCGAGGCGCATGTCAAGACGCTCGAGGGGCTGCGCCGCGTCGACGTGGTGCTGCGCGGCGCGGCATCGCGCGGGATCGACCCGCTCTACGCGCCGGGGCTCGGGGCCATCGCGCCGCCCGGCGTGGTGCGGGCGGCGCGGCAGGGGCGGCTGACCTTCGCCAATGCCGTCGGCGCTGGCGTGGTGGACGGGCGCGCGCTGGCCCCGTTCTCGGCCGCGCTGATCCGCCGGCTGCTGGGCGAGGAGCCGCTGCTCGACGAGGCGCCGCATCTTTGGCTGGGCGACCCGCAGGCGCGGGCGCGCTGGCTCGATGACCGCGAGGGCTGGCGCGTGACGCGGCTGCGCGACCGCGCGGGGGCGGACCCCTATGCGGGCCTGTCGCGCGAGGCGGCCGGGCGGCTCGCGGCGCGCGAGGGCTGGGGCCATGTCGCCCGCGCGCCGCTCCGCACCGGCCTCACCCCCACCATGACCGACGGCCGACTTGCGCCGTCGTCCTGGGCGATGCGGCTGTTCGTGGCGGCGGGGCCGGACGGCTGGCGATGCATGCCCGGGGGCCTCGCCTTCGCGAGCGCGGAGCCGGCGCTCGACGGCCTGCCATGGCGGGGCGTGTCGAAGGATGTCTGGGTGGTCGAGGAAGGCGGCTCGCCCGCCGCCCAGCCCGCGGCGTCGGCCCGCCTGACGCAGCGCCGGCGCACCGCGCACCTCCGCCGCACCGGGCGCGACCTGCTCAGCCGGGTGGCGGACAACCTGTTCTGGCTGGGCCGCTATGCCGAGCGCGCCGACATCTCGCTGCGGGTGCTGAAGGTGGTGATCGAGCGCATGATCGACGCGCCGCGCCGCGACAGCGCGCCGGACCTGCTGCACGATCTGCTGTCGCTGCGCCTCGAGGATGGCGAGGAGACCCCGCGCGCCTCGCTGCGCGAACGCATTGTGCGCCTGGCGCTCGACCCGGAAGAGGCCAACGGCGTGCGGCCGGCCGTCGAATCCGTCTACTGGAACGCGAACAGCACCCGCGCGCACCTGTCGCGCGACGCCTGGCGCGACGTGGGGGCGCTGCACGCCCATCCGATGTGGCGCCTGCCCCCCGAACCCCAGCGCGCCCTGGGCCTCGGCGCCGCGGTGGAGGACGCCATCCGCGCGCTGGCGGCCTTCGCCGGGGCCAGCCACGAGAACATGACGCGCAACTTCGCCTGGCGGTTCCTCGAACTGGGCCGGCGGCTTCAGCGCGCCTCGCTGATCGTGCAGATGTTCCAGGCGCTGGTGGTGCGGGCCACGGAGGACGAGCCGGGCCGGCTGTTCGCGCTCCTGCAGCTGTGCGACAGCTTCTACACCTACCGCTCGCGCTATCTGACGACGCCCGAGGCGACGCCGGTGATCGACCTGCTCATCCTCGACGAGAGCAACCCGCGCAGCCTCGCCTACCAGCTTGCGGCGATGGACGCGGTGCTCGGGGAGCTTCCGCGCGCCACGCCCTATCGCAACCCGGAGCACAAGCTGGTGCTGCGCCTGCTGACCGACCTGCGCACCTCCGATGCGGCCCTGCTGGGCGAGACCGATCCGGAGGGGCGGCGCGAGGCGCTCGACGTCTTGCTGGGGCAGGCGGACGCCGCGCTTCAGAAGGTGTCGGAACTGGTCGCGAAGGCTTATTTCGCCCATGCCGAACCGGCGCTGACGGCGGTTTCGTCGGCGCGCGGCCGGACCGAGACGACGGTGCCCGGGCCATGATCTACGCCGTGCGCCACGCCACCACCTATCGCTACGCCGACGAGGTGACGCTGTCGTCCCACCGGCTGCGGCTGGCCCCGCGCGACACCGCCCGCCAGAAGGTCCGCCGCTTCGCCATCGAGGTGAGCCCCCAGAACCACGAACTGGTGGCCGAGCGCGACGCCTTCGGCAACCACGCCCATCTGCTCGAGATCCGCGAGGGGCACCGGACCCTGACGGTCGAGGCGCGCTCGGTGATCGAGGTCTCGGCCGAGGAGCAGGAACTCGGCTTCACGCCGTGGGAGGAGGCCGCCGAGGCCGCTCGCCTGCCGCGCGGCCCCGTCGCGCTCGACGCCGCGCAATTCGCCTTCCCCTCGAACTACACCGAAGGCTCGGACGCCATCGAGGCCTATGCGCGCGAGAGCTTCGCCCCCCGCCGCCCGGTGCTGGAGGCCGCGCGCGACCTGACGGCGCGCATCTTCGCCGATTTCAAGTACGACCCGACCGCGACCCATGCCAGCACGCTGGCGCTCGACAGCTTCGCCGATCGCCGCGGCGTCTGCCAGGACTTCGCGCATGTGTTCCTCGCCTGCTGCCGGACGCTGGGGGTGCCGTCGCGCTATGTGTCGGGCTATCTGCTGACCCGCCCGCCCGAGGGGCAGGAAAAGCTGATCGGCGCCGATGCGAGCCACGCCTGGGCCTCGGTCTGGTGCCCGGTGGCGGGCTGGGTGGATTTCGACCCCACCAACGACCTGATCCCGGGCCTCGAACACGTCACCTGCGCCTGGGGGCGCGACTATGGCGATGTCGGGCCGGTGGCCGGCGTGGTGCTGGGCGGGGGCGGCCATGCCATCTCGGTGGCCGTGGACGTGAACCCGGCCAACGATGCGCCGGGCCGCAGGCTGGCCGGGGAGCCCGGCCTCGACTGAGCAAGCCGGTCCGCGCGTTCGGGGCTGACGGGACGGAGCCGCGCGCTACCTCCGCGGCGCATCGCATCGGGAGCACCGAATGACCGCCCTCTCCCCCGGCGCCGACCCGCGGGCCGCCCGTCCCGCCGAGGCCGCGGCGGCGGATCCCGCGATCCCGACCTTCGCCGAGCTCGCGCGTGTGTTCCTGCGCATCGGCCTGATCTCCTTCGGGGGCGCGGCGGGCCAGATCGCGCTGATGCACCGCGTCGTGGTGGACGAGAAGCGCTGGCTCGACGAGGCGCGATTCCTGCACGCCCTGAACTACTGCATGCTGCTGCCCGGCCCCGAGGCGCAGCAGCTCGCCACCTATGTCGGCTGGCTGACCCATGGCGTGCGCGGCGGGATCGCGGCCGGGCTGCTGTTCGTGGCGCCGGGCGCGATCCTGATGCTGGGGCTGTCGCTGCTCTATGTCGGGGGGGCCGATGCGCCGCTGGTCGAGGGACTGTTCTTCGGCGTCCAGGCCGCGGTTCTGGCGATCGTGGCGCAGGCGGTGGCGAAGATCGCCCGCCGCGGGCTCGGCGCCCCGGCGCTGAAGGGGATGGCCGTCGCCGCCTTCGCGGCGCTGCTGCTGCTGGACCTGCCCTTCCCGCTGATCGTGGTCGCGGCGGGCGCCATGGGGGCCGCGCTGTCCGGTCTCGCGCCGGGGGCGCTGGCCATCCGGCCCGCGGCGGGCGCCCCTGCCCCCGCGCCGCACGCCCCGCCGCCGCAAGACCCGCCGCCGCAGGGCCGCGCCCGCGCGGCGCTGGTCGCCGCGGGCTGGTGCCTTGCCGCATGGTGGGGGCCGGTGGCGCTGGCCGCCCTGCTGCTCGGGGGCGGGCACGCGGTCACGCAGATCGGGCTGTTCTTCTCGCAGGTGGCCATCCTCAGCTTCGGCGGGGCCTATGCCGTGCTGGGCTGGGTGACGCAGGCGGCGGTCGGCTTCGGCTGGGTTGCGCCGGCCGACATGGCGGCCGGGCTGGGGCTAGCCGAGACGACGCCGGGGCCGACCATCCTCGTCAACCAGTTCGTCGCCTTCCTCGGCGCGCTGCGCGCCGATGGCTCGCTGTGGACCGGCGCGCTGGGGGCGGCCATGGCGACCTGGACGACCTTCGCGCCGTCCTTCCTGTTCATCTTCGCCGGCGCGCCCTTCGTCGAGGACCTGCGCCGCAACCGGCGGCTTTCGGGCGCGCTGGCGGGGGTCACGGCCGCGGTGGTGGGCGTCATCGCCTATGTCGCGCTGTGGTTCGCGCTGAACACCCTGTTCGGACAGACCGGCTGGGCCGCGTTCGGGCCGCTGCGCCTGCCTGCGCCCGCGCTCGCCACGCTGGATCCCGCCGCGCTGGGGCTCGCGGCGCTGGGCTTCGTGCTGACGCTGCGGCTGAAGCTCGGGATGGCCGCGACGGTCGGCGCGCTGGCGGCGCTCGGCGCGGGGCTGCGGCTCGCGGGGCTGGGCTGAGGCTGTCCGCTACCAGAACCGGCTGCCGGGGCCGCCCTTGAACGGGCCGGCGAGGTCCGGCGTGATCCAGCCGCCATAGAAGCCGCCCGCCTGCGGCAGCGCCGGCACGCCGTCCACGAGGCAGGCCTCGAACGCCGCCGGATGGAAGGCGATGAAGCCGGCGATGGCGGCGAAGCCGGGCGTCGGCGCGGGATAGCGCCAGGCCGCCCCGGCCAGCGCCTCGCCCCCCGCGAGGACGTCCAGCGCCTCGGCCCGGCCTTTCCACTCGCACAGCGACGACCGTCCCGCGGGCCGGACGACCGCAAGCACGTCGGCCGGAGGGAAATAGTAGCTGGGCGGATGGCTGGTCTCGATCACCGCCACCCCGGCGCGCGTATCGGCGACGACGGCCCCGCGATGCAGGATCCGCAGCCGCCGCGGCTCGGGGCGCGCGACGGCGGGGCGCGGATAGTCCCAGACGCTCTCGCGTCCCGGCCCGGCGGGCTCGGGCGCCACGCCGGGCGGCAGCTCTGCGGACATGGTGCGGCCTCCCTCGCGCCCTGACGCGCGGCAGATAGCGCCGGGCCGCCGGTCGGGCCAGCCCCGCCCCGGCAAGGGCGCGCAGCCGCTTGACGCCCGCGCGGCCGCGCCCTACCCCTCTCGCCTGTTGGCGACGTGGCGGAGCGGTTACGCAGCGGATTGCAAATCCGTGTAGCCCGGTTCGACTCCGGGCGTCGCCTCCAGTTCCCGCGCGACGGGGTTTGGAACGGCGCGATGACCGGCGAACCCGTCGGCTGGGGCGGACCCACTTTCCGGACCGAGGCCGCGCCCGCACCGTGCGGCTGGATCGCGGCCGCCCGACCGCCCGCCAGGGGCGCGGCGGCGATGGCGCGGGCGGCCGCCCTGCAGGGCGGGCGGGCGCTCGGCGAGGGCGCCGCGGTGTTCGACGGCGCGGCGCAGGCCATCGCCGCGGCCCGCGCGGTGCAGGCGGCGGACGCGACCGCCGAACTCGCGCTGTCGGTCGGTTTCGGGTGCGCGCGCGCGCCCGATCTGCAGGCCGCGCCGGGCGAACTGCGCGTGACCGCGGCCGCCTTCGCCGAGGCGCGGCGCTGGCTGCCCGGCCTGTCGGCGCGCACCGCGACGGTGCTGCGCCATCCGGGCGAGGCGGCCGGGGTCGAGGCGCTGGTCGTCCTGCGCGACGCGCGGGGCGCCGCGGCGGCCCCCGCCCTGCGCCACCATGCCGCGACGCCCCCCGAGAATGCGGCGCTGCTGGTCCCCCTGCGCGCCGAAGGCGACGCCGATGCGCTGCGGCTTGCGCTGGGCGTGGGCGAGGCGCTGGCCGCCCGGCTGGCGCGCTGGCGCGGGCTGTCCGTCATCGCGCCGTCGGCGGCCGCGCTGCCGGCCGCGGAGGCGGGCGACCCGGCGGCGGCGGCCCGGCGCATCGGCGCGCGCTGGGCGGCGACGGGCAGCCTGCGCCGCGACGGCGACGCGGCGCTGTGCGTGATGCAGGTGCTGGACGCATCCGACGGGCGGCTGGTGTGGAGCGGCTGGCGGCGCGCGGCGGAGCGCGATCTGTTCGCCATCGAGGCCGCGCTCGCGGAAGCTCTGGCCGCGGCCGTCGCCGCGACGCTGGGCGCCGCGCCGCCGCCCGAGCCTCCGGCCGATGCGCGCGCCTGCGCGCTCGCGAGGCGGGGCGCGGGATGGCTGTCCGCGGCCGACGAGACGGGATGGCGGCGCGCGGCCGCGGCGTTCGACGCGGCGCTGGCGCTCGACCCCGGCTTCGCGGCGGCGCTCGCCGGCCGTGCGCAGGCGACCCTCGATGGCTGGCGGCACGGCTGGGATCCGCTGGCCGCGCCGGACGCGGCGGCCGAGCAGGCGCGCCGCGCGGTGGCGGCCGACCCGCTGGACGCGGCCGCATGGCGCGTGCTGGCCGCGGCGAGGACCGCGGCCGGCGCGGCGGCGGAGGCGGCCGCGGCCGCGCGGAAGGCGGTCGCGCTGAACCCCGCCGACCCGGACGCGCGCGCGGCGCTCGCCGCCGCGCTGACGCTGGCCGGCCGGGGCGACGCCGCCCTGGCCGAAATCGCGCGCGCCACGGCGCTGCATCCCAGTCACCCCGACGCCTATCTCGCCGTCGAGGCGGCCGCCGCCCTGACCGCCGGGGTGCCGGACGCCGCCGCGACCGCCGCGCTGCGGATGCGCGCGCCCGAGGAGGCGCGGCTGACGCTGGCCGCCGCCCTGCTGGCGCTGGGGGACGAGGCGGCGGCCCTGAGGGCGGCCGCGCTGGCGCGCGCAGAGCGCCCGGGACTCGATGCCGAGGGCTGGCTCGCGCGGCTCGGGCTGGGCACGGCCGAGGCGCGTGCGCACGCGCTGCGCGCACTGGCGTTGCGCTGACGCGGACGGGCGTGCCAAACCGCCCGGGCCGCGCCGGATCGCGCGGTGTCACCGCCCATCGGAAAGCCAGCGCTCCATGTCCCTTGCCCAAGGCCGCGAGTTCCTCGCCATCCCCGGCCCCTCCGTGATCCCCGACCGCGTGCTGCAGGCGATGGCGCGCCCGGCGGTCAACATCTACGAGGGCGCGCTCTACGACATCACCCTGTCGCTGCTGGCGGACCTGAAGCGCGTCGCGCGCACCGCGGGCGAAAGCTTCATCCACATCGGCAACGGCCATGCCGCCTGGGAGGCCGCGCTCACCAACACCCTGTCCCGGGGCGACAAGGTCCTCGTGCTCGAATCGGGCCGCTTCGCGGTGGGCTGGGGCGAGATGGCGGCGCAGCTCGGCGCGCGGGTCGAGGTGCTGTCCGGCCGGCCGGGCCGCGCGGTGGACCCGGCGGCGGTCGCGGCGCGGCTGCGCGCGGATGACGGGTCGATCAGGGCGGTGCTGGTGGTGCAGGTCGACACCGCCTCGGGCGTCGTGAACGACATCCCCGCCATCCGCGCCGCCATCGACGCGGCGGGCCACCCGGCCCTGTTCATGGTGGACGTGATCGCCTCGCAGGGCTGCATCCCCTACGAGATGGACCTCTGGGGCGTCGACGTCACCGTGGGCGGCGCGCAGAAGGGTCTGATGACGCCGCCCGGCCTCGCCTTCACCTGGGCGGGGCCGCGCGCCATGGAGGCGCACCGGCAGGCCGACCTGCGCGCGCCCTACCATGACTGGACGCCGCGCCTCGAGGACCCGCATTACCGCAAATACTGCGGGACACCGCCGATCCAGCTGCTGTTCGCGCTGCGCGAGGCGCTCGACATGCTGTTCGCCGAGGGGCTGGAGGCCGCCTGGGCGCGCCACGCCGTCCTGGCGCGGGCGGTGCGCGCGGCGGTCGCCGCCTGGGCCGCGGACGGGCCGCTGGCCTTCGCCGTGCCCGAACCGGCGGAACGGTCCGACAGCGTGACCACGGTGCTGACCGGCACGGCCGACGCCGAAGGCTTGCGCGCCTTCTGCGCGCGCGAGCTGGGGCTGGTGCTGGGGGTGGCGCTCGGGCCGCTCGAGGGGCGCGCCTTCCGCCTCGGCCACATGGGCTGGCTCAACCCGCCGATGCTGATGGGGGCGCTGGGCGCGACCGAGGTGGGGCTGAAGGCCTGCCGCATCGCCCATGGGGCCGGCGCGCTCGAGGCGGCGGCCGCGGCGATCGCGGGGCATTTCGGGCGCGGCTGACAGGCGCCCGCCTGCGGGCCCGCGGCGCGCCCCGGCCCCTGCAGGCGGATGCCGCCGACCGGCACACCGGGGCCGCGAGAGACGGCGGAAAAAGGGGAGGGCCTCGACGCGCCAGGCACCCATCCGCGGCCGGAGGATCGCCCGCGTTCAGCTCCGATTAAACAATTTACCAAGAATCTTCAATGATTTCAATTGTCCCGACTGAGGACATCGCGTGGGCGTCCAGACCGCCCCCCGCGCTGGATCCTCCGGCCCGCATCCGTGGCGGCGCCGCGCCGCGGTCCGGCGGAAGCCGCCGCTGCCCACCGGGGCGCGACGGCCCCGCCCGGCCCGGTCAGCCCGGGGCCGGACGGGGGAGGGACCATTCAGCGGCCGAGGGTCTTGGCGACCTCGGCGGCAAAATCCTCCTCCTCCTTCTCGATCCCGTCGCCGACGGCGAGACGGACGAAGCCCGTGACGGCCAGCGGCGCGCCCACCTCGGGCTCGGCGGCCTTCACCGCCTGCTCGACCTTCAGATCGGGGTTCACGACGAAGGTCTGCTTCAGCAGGCAGACCTCCTCGAAGAACTTGGCGATGCGGCCGGCGATCATCTTCTCGATCACGGCCGGCGGCTTGCCCGATTCCTTCGCCTGCTCGGTCAGCACCGCCTTCTCGCGCTCGACCAAAGCCGGGTCGAGGTCGCCGACATCGAGCGAGGCGGGATTGGTCGCCGCGACATGCATGGCCACCTGCCGGCCGATCTCGCCGGCCCTGCCCGCGTCGCCCGCGGTCTGCAGCGCGACCAGCACGCCGATCTTGCCCATGCCGGGCGCGACCGCGTTGTGGACATAGGCCGCCACGGCATCCGCCTCGACGCGGGCGAAGCGGCGCACGCTCATGTTCTCGCCGATGGTGGCGACCTTCTCCGTGACGATTTCGCCGACGGTCTTGCCCTGCATCGGCGCGGCCTTCAGCGCCTCGACATCGCCGGCGACGTCGAGCGCGATCTGCGCGATCTCGGCGACCATCGCCTGGAAATCGGCGTTGCGGGCCACGAAGTCGGTCTCGGAGTTCACCTCGACCGCGACGCCGACCCCGCCGCGCACTGCGACGGCCGCGAGGCCCTCGGCGGCGGTGCGGCCGGATTTCTTGGCGGCCTTGGCGAGGCCCTTGGCGCGCAGCCAGTCGACCGCGGCGTCGAAATTACCGTCGTTCTCGGTCAGCGCCTTCTTGGCGTCCATCATGCCCGCGCCGGTATGCTCGCGGAGTTCCTTCACCATGGCGGCGGTGACGGTCATCGGGGTCTCTCCCTCATGGCGTGGGCGCATGGGCCGGATCGGCCTCCGGCGCTTCGTCTAACGGGTCGGCGGCCGCGGCCGCAAGCGCCGCGGCCGTCACGGAACCGTCGCGGCGGCGGGCTCAGGGCGCGGCGGCCGAAGCGGCCTCGGCGGGGGGTGCGCCGAACTCCTCGGCCGAAACCTCGCCGTCGAGCACCGCCTCGACCGGCGGCTCCTCCATCTCGCCGAGGTCGAAGCTCTGGCCCATCTGCGCGGCCATGCCCTCGAGCGCGGCGCGCGCGGCCAGATCGCAGTACAGCGCGATGGCGCGGGCCGCGTCGTCGTTGCCGGGGATCGGGAAGTCGACGCCGACCGGATCGGAGTTGCTGTCGAGCACCGCCACCACGGGGATGTTCAGCTTGCGCGCCTCGAGGATCGCCAGATCCTCCTTGTTCGTGTCGATCACGAACAGCATGTCCGGCAGCCCGCCCATCTCGCGGATGCCGCCGAGGCTGGCCTGCAGCTTCGCGCGCTCGCGCTCGAGGTTCAGGCGTTCCTTCTTCGTGAAACCCGACACCTCGGCGTCAAGCTGCTCGTCGAGCTTCTTGAGCCGCGAGATCGAGCCCGACACGGTCTTCCAGTTGGTGAGCGTGCCGCCGAGCCAGCGATGGTTCATGTAGTACTGGGCGCACTGCTCGGCGGCCTCGGACAGGGCCTGCGCCGCCTGCCTCTTGGTGCCGACGAACAGGATGCGCCCGCCGCGCGCGACGGTGTCGCGGATGGCGTTCAGCGCCGCGTCGAGCAGCGGCACGGTCTGCGTCAGGTCGAGGATGTGGATCCCGTTGCGCTCGCCGAAGATGTACGGCTCCATGCGCGGGTTCCAGCGGTGGGTCTGGTGGCCGAAGTGCACGCCGGCTTCGAGAAGCTGACGCAATGAGATCTCGGGGAGCGCCATGGCGCCTGTTCCTTTCGTTTCCGGTTCTGCCGCCGCAGGGTCACGGGCCTGGGCCCGACCGGTGGACCGCGCGGATGTCTCCCGCGCGGCCCGATCCCCGCGTGAGGGTTCTGGCTGTCGATGGAGGCGCGCTTACACCGCGACGGGGCGCGCGGCAAGGGGCGCGCCGGGCGCCGCCGCGACCGGACCGCCCGCGCCGACCGCGCCGACCGCGCCGAGCGCGAGGGCGACATAGCCGTCCTCGATCTCGCGCGTCCCGAGCCGACCGCCCGGCTTTCGCCAGGTGGTGACACCGGTCAGCATGGCGATGACCGCCATGGCCGTCATCGCCACGTCCGGCACGCGGAAGGCGCCCGATGCCGCTCCACGCGCGAGGATGCGGCGCAGCTCGCCCTCGTATTCCTTGCGCAGCGCGACGATCTCGGCGCGGTTCTCATCCGCAAGGGACCGCAGCTCCATGTAGTTAATGAAGACCTCGTCGCGCCTGTCCATGTGATAGCGGACATGGAACCGCGCGAAGGCCTCGAGCTCGGCGCGCGGTTCCGCCCCCGCAGGCCGCATCCGGGCCCATTCGGACAGCAGGTGACGCAGATGTTCGCGCATCAGGTGCACGAGCAGATGCTGCTTGGTCGGAAAGTAACGATACAGCGCCCCGGCCTGCACGCCCACAGCATCGGCCAGCGCCCGCATCGACACGCCCTCGAAGCCGTGCCGCGCGATCAGCCTGACCGCCGCCGCGCGGATCGCCGCCTCGGTCCGCGTTCCGTCCGATCCCGCTGTGCGCGCCATGCCGCTCCTCCCGGGGACACGGATAATGGAACGCGTGTTCAAATCCAAGCCGCCCCCCGCGCCTGTCGCGAAAGCGTCGTCGCGCCATGGCATGCCTGTCCGGCGCGGAACGGGAGGGCTTCGATGGCACGGCACGGCTTCAACCTGTTCAAGTGGACCGTATACGGCTTGCTCCTCTTGAACATGTACCTGTTCCTGCGGACCGAGGACACCTACACGGCGTTCCTGGACAGCGCCGCCTGGCTGTTGCTGCTTGGCCTGATGGAGTATGAATCGAGTAGTCTTGACCAGGATTACGACAGCAATCGCGAACGAGTTGCAAACTTTGCGCTGAATGTGCTGGCCTATTCGGTAATTGTTTATGCCTGGTGGGGCTATGTCGTCGAAGAGAAATGGATCGACGTGGTCAATGCCAGCGCGTGGCTCGGCGTCTGCGCCGTGCTGCTTTACCAGATGTATGTCCCCGGGGATTACGAGGCCGGGGAATACGCCGTCGTCAAGATGCTCAAGGGCGGGCTTTACGCCGTGCTCGTCGGGTGCGCGCTGTGGTGGACGGTCGACGCGGAGAAGCCGCTGGACGCCGTCGACGCCTGGCTGTGGCTGGCGTGTTTCGCCGTCATCGAACTGAACGTCTTTGGTTTCGACCGCCCCGACGCGGCGGGGACAGGCAGCACGATGGCCGCAGCTTCCGACGCAAGCGTGACGAAAGACGCATCCTGAGGACCTCCTGCCGTCTTGACAGCCACCGCGAGGCTCTCCACGTCTAACCGGACGTGCCCCTAGGCGCGATTTTTCGGCTCCGAATTATGCTCATTCAGAGCATAACCGTGGGACGAGGGAGACGCCGATGCTGATGAATGGTCGCGACGATCTTCACGCCGCCCGCGCCACGCTCGCGGCGGCCTACGACCTCGAACCGTCCTCGGCCGCCTTCCGCGACACCGAGGCGCTCTATGCCCGCGTGGCGCGCGTGGTCCCCGAACCCGACTGGCTGCGGCACGCGCCGTATGTGCGCGCCATCAACGCGCTGAAGCGCGAGCGCGGCGCGGTGATCCTTGGCCACAACTACATGACGCCCGAAATCTTCCACGGGGTCGCCGACATCGTGGGGGACAGCCTCGCGCTGGCCGTCGCCGCGACGAAGGTGGACAGGCCGGTGATCGTGCAGTGCGGCGTGCACTTCATGGCCGAAACCTCGAAGGTGCTCAATCCGTCCAAGACGGTGCTGATCCCGGACGGCCGCGCGGGATGCTCGCTGGCCGAATCCATCACCCCCGCCGACATTGCCGGGCTGCGCGCGCAGTATCCGGGGGCCAAGGTCGTCAGCTACGTCAACACCACGGCCGCGGTGAAGGCGGCCTCCGACATCTGCTGCACCTCCGCGAATGCCGCGCAGGTCGTCGAGGCGATGCCCGGCGACACGGTCATCATGACGCCCGACGGCTTCCTCGCCCGCAACGTCGCCGCGCAGGTGTCGAAGCGCGTGGTGTGGTGGGAGGGGACCTGCATGGTCCACGAGCGCTTCACGCCCGAGGAGATCGTCGCCTACCGCGAGGGCAACCCGGGCGTGACGGTCATCGCCCATCCGGAATGCCCGCCGGCGGTGGTGGCGGAGGCCGACTTCTCGGGCTCGACCGCCGACATGATCCGCTATGTCCGCGAGGCGAAGCCGGCCAAGGTGGTGATGGTCACCGAATGCTCGATGTCGGACAATGTGGCCTCCGAGTTCCCGGAGACCGAGTTCGTCCGGCCCTGCGCGATCTGCCCGCACATGAAGCGCATCACGCTCGAGAACGTGCTGTGGTCGCTGCACACGATGACCGAGGAGGTCGTCGTGGACGAGGCGCTGATCGATCCCGCCCGCCGCGCGGTCGAGGCGATGATCGCCCTGTCGGCCCGCAAGCACTGATCAGCCGCCGCCATGTCCAGCGGTCCGGGCGAAGGCCCGGCCGTTCGCGGCCCTGCCGTCCGCCGGGCGGAAGGCGCGGGGACAGCGGAAGCAGGAGAACGCCATGCCACACCTTGCCGAGACGGTCAGCGACGCAGGCGGCGCGCTGGTGGTCGGGGCCGGCCTCGCGGGGCTGTTCACTGCGCTGAAGCTCGCGCCGCTGCCCTGCACCGTCCTGTCGCCCGAGCCGCTCGGCTCCGGCGCGTCCTCGGCCTGGGCGCAGGGCGGCGTCGCGGCGGCCATCGGGCCGGGCGACAGCCCCGAGGCGCACGCCCGCGACACCATCCGCGCCGGCGCCGGCGGGGTGGACCCGGCCGTGGCGCTGGCGGTGGCGCGCGAGGCCGGCGCGCGCATCGCCGACCTGCTGGAGATGGGCGCGCCCTTCGACCGCGAGCCGGGCGGCGGGCTCGCCCGCTCGCGCGAGGCGGCGCATTCCTTCGCCCGCGTCGTGCGCGTGAAGGGCGACGGGGCGGGGGCCGCGATCATGGCGGCGCTGATCGCCGCCGCGCGCGGGGCCCCGTCGATCCGGGTGATCGAGGGCGTCGCGGCCGAGGATCTGGCCATCGAGGACGGCGCGGTGGTCGGCGTGCACGCGCGGCGCGCCGGCGACCCGCGGGCGCGGCGGATGCTGCTGCGCGCCCGCGCCACCGTTCTGGCGACGGGCGGCGTCGGCGGCCTCTACGCCGTCACCACCAACCCGGCGCGGGTGCGGGGCGAAGGGCTGGGCATGGCGGCCCGCGCGGGCGCCGTGATCGCCGATCCGGAATTCGTCCAGTTCCACCCGACCGGCCTCGACACCGACCTCGACCCGACGCCGCTGTGCTCCGAGGCGCTGCGCGGCGAGGGCGCGACCATCGTCGACGCGGCCGGCCGGCGCTTCCTGTTCGACGACCACCCCGACGGCGAGCTCGCGCCCCGCGACATCGTCGCCCGCGCCATCCACCGCCGCGTCGCGCGCGGCGAGCGCGTGTGGCTCGACGCGACCCGCGCCATCGGCGCCGCCTTCCCCGCGCGCTTTCCCGCCATCGCCGCCGCCTGCGCCGCCGCCGGCATCGACCCCGTGCGACAGCCGATCCCCGTCCGGCCCGTCCAGCACTACCACATGGGCGGCGTGCGCACCGATGCGGCCGGCCGGTCCTCGCTGCCGGGCCTGTGGGTCTGCGGCGAGGCGGCGCGCACCGGCCTGCACGGCGCGAACCGGCTGGCCTCGAACTCGCTGCTCGAGGCGCTGGCCTTCGGGGCGCGCATCGGGGCCGACATCGCCGGCCTCGCGCCCTGTGCGCCCCCGCCCGCGCGCATCGTCGCGCAGGACGCCCGCCGGCCCGCGGGCGGCGCCTCGGACGCGGCCGCCATGGCCGCACTGCGCCGCGCCATGACCGATCTGGTCGGCGTCGAGCGGACGGGCGCGGGGCTGCGCGAGGCGCTGCGCCGCATCGCGGCCATCGAGCGCGGCGCGCCGTCGCTGCGCAACCAGTGCGCCGCCGCGACCCTGATCGCCGCGGCGGCCCTGCGCCGCGAGGAGAGCCGCGGCGGCCATTTCCGCGCCGACTTCCCCGAAACGGCGCCCGAGGCGCGGCCGGGCGAGATCACGCTGGCCGAGGCGCTGGAGATCCGCGCCGGGGCCGAGACGGAGGCCCGCGCCGCATGATCCCCCCCCTGCCCCGGGTGCTGGTCGAGCCGGTCGTCCGCGCCGCGCTGCTCGAGGACCTCGGGCGCGCCGGCGACGTCACCACCGACGCGACGATCCCCGCCGAGACCCGGGCCCGGGCGCGGCTGGTCGCGCGCGAGGCCGGGGTGGCGGCGGGGCTCGACGTCGCGCGCCTCGCCTTCGCCCTCGTGGATCCCGACCTGCCGGTGACCGCCCGGGCGCAGGACGGCGCGCGTGTCGAGCCCGGGCAGGTGCTGCTCGAGGCGGAAGGCCACGCCCGGTCGATCCTGACCGCCGAGCGCGTGGCGCTGAACTTCGCGGGGCGCCTGTCGGGCGTCGCGACCCTCACCCGCCGCTTCGCCGACGCGATCGCCCACACCTGCGCGACCGTCGCGGCCACGCGCAAGACCACGCCGCTGCTGCGCGCGCTGGAGAAGCATGCCGTGCGCGCCGGGGGCGGCGCGGCCCACCGCTACGGGCTCGACGACGCGATCCTGATCAAGGACAACCACATCGCTGCCTGTGGCGGCGTGGCGACCGCGCTGGCCCGCGCCCGGGCCTATGCCGGGCACATGCTGAAGGTCGAGATCGAGGTGGACCGGCTCGACCAGCTCGACGAGGCGCTGGCGGCGGGCGGGGCGGACGCCATCCTGCTCGACAACATGGACCCAGCCACGCTGCGCGAGGCGGTGCGGCGGATCGCCGGGCGCGCCACGGCCGAGGCCTCGGGCGGCGTGACGCTGGCCACGGTCGCGGCCATAGCCGAAACCGGGGTCGACCTCGTCTCGACCGGGGCGCTGACGCATTCGGCCCCGGTGCTCGACCTCGGCCTCGATTTCGACTGACGGGCGGCCTCGCCGGACGCGCTGCGGCCTTCAGCGCGCCGCGGTGCGCAGACGGTCGCGATAGAACAGGTGTGCGCCGACCCGGGTGGTCCTGGTCATGCGGCGCGCCCAGCCGGGATTGACGTAGTCGGTGTGGAAGTAGGTCGCCCCGCCGGTCACGGTGCGCGGCCGTCCCTCGATCAGCAGATGCGCGATCGCGCCGGCCTTGCGCCAGGCCTCCGCGTCGCGGATGCGCTCGGGCTTGCCGTCGCACATGAAGGAGAACTGGCAGGCGTTGCGGCGGTGCGCCCCCTGCCCCACCACGTCGCAGACGCTTTCGGGGAAGCGGGGGTCATCGCGGCGGTTCAGGATCACTTCGGCGACCGCGACCTGGCCCTTCAGCGGCTCGCCGCGCGACTCGAAATAGATCGCCTTGGCAAGGCAGCGCCATTCGCCGTCGCCCTCGGGCACCTCGAACCGCGCGACATGCGACAGGTCGATGGCGCCGGCAATGTCGCCGATCATCAGGCCGGCCATCATCTCGGCCGCGGCTTCTCGCGCGGCCGCCGCGGCCTCGGCATCGGCGGCGTCGAGGCTGTCGAGATCGGGTTGCTCGCCGGGCAGGCGAACGCGCCGCGCCGGGCTCGCAGGGGTCGCCCGCGGCGAGGCGGCGCTGAGCGCCACCGCGAGATCGCTGACCCGCGTCGGTGCCGCACGGCCCGAGAGCCGCCCCGCGGCGCCGGCCTGCGCGGCCGGGCGCGCCGCCGCCGCCAGCAGCGGCGCGGAACCGCCGCGCCAGTCGGGGGGGGTCGTGTCTCCGAGGATCGCGGCTTCGGCCGCACCGGAGGCCGCGAAAGCCGCCAGCAGGGCCGCGGCCGCCGCGTCCAGCGGCCGCGATATGCCCGGCTTCCGCGACGAACCCGCGCCTGCCCCCGAATTGGGCGGCAAAGTTCCGGCGGGGCGCAATTTGCGTAGAACTGTAAACATGGCCCGAACTTGCGCCGGACCGCCCGTCACGCGGAATTCACGAGACCGCGCGCAGGCGTGAGTCGCGACGCCTGGCTGACCTAATGTTGCAGATATCCGACAGTCAGCGCCCGGCCCAGGCGATCCATCGCGGCCGACACCACCCTGAAGGGAAAGGCGGCGCCGTTCGATTCGGCCAGTTCCGATTCGACCAGCGCCAGCCCGCGGGCCCCGAACGATTCGGCCACGGCCCGCCGGGCCCAGGCGGCCATCTGGGCGCGGCGCGCGCCGGCGTCCGCGCCCGTGGCGCGAAGCCGGTCCATCCGCGCATCGAGCGCATCCGCCAGCGCCGGCACGCCCTCGCCCGTGGCGGCGGCGCAGCGCAGCACCGCCACCTCCTCCGCGCCGGGCGCCGCCAGCGACAGCGCGCCCTTGAGGTCGGCCACGGCGCGGGTCGCGGCTGCCCCCATGTCGCCCTTCGTCACGACCGCGAGATGGGGGATCTCCATCACGCCGGCCTTCATGAACTGCAGCGCATCGCCCGAACCGGGCTGGGCGCAGAACAGCACCGTGTCCGCGAGATCGGCGATCTCGGTCTCGGACTGCCCGACCCCCACGGTCTCGACGACGACGACGTCGTAGAGCGCGCGCATGAGGACAAGCGCCGGCCAGGTGATGGCGGCCAGGCCCCCGAGCCGGTCGCGGGCCGCCATCGAGCGCACGAACACGCCCGCATCCTCGGGGTCGGTGCTCAGCCGCGTGCGGTCGCCCAGCAGCGCGCCGCCGGAGCGCCGCGAGGACGGATCGACTGCGATCACCGCCACGCTCCGGCCGCGCGGGCGCCATTCGCGGATCAGCGCGTCGATCAGGGTCGACTTGCCGACGCCGGGCGGGCCGGTCAGGCCCAGCGCATGCCCCTTCTGCGCAGCCCATGCCGCGTCGAGCAGGGCCTGCGTCCCGGCCGCGCCGGGGCGCGCCTCGATCTGCGCCAGAGCCCGCGCCAGCGCGCGCTTGCCCCCGGACGCGACGGCTTCCAGCGGATCCGCCGCCGGGGGCGGCGCGGAGGCCATGTCCGCCGGGCCGCTCATGCCGGGTCGCCCCCGGCGACCGGGGACGCGGCGCGAGGGGCGTCGGCGCCCGCATCCGACGCCCCGGCGGCCCGCCGCGACAGGATGCTGGCCTGCGCGGCGGCGAGCCGGGCCACGGGCGCGCGGTAGGGCGAGCATGAGACGTAGTCGAAGCCCGCCAGCTCGCAGAACCGCACGGAGACAGGATCGCCGCCATGTTCCCCGCAAAGGCCCAGCGTGACCCCGGGATTGCCGCGGCGCCCGCGCTCGGCGGCCAGCAGCAGCAGCTCTCCCACCCCCTCGATGTCGAGCGTGTGGAACGGATCGGCGGGCAGCACGCCCAAAGCGATGTATTCGCGCATGAATCGTCCCGCATCGTCGCGGCTGAGGCCGTAGGTCATCTGGGTCAGGTCGTTGGTGCCGAAGCTCAGGAAGGCGGCGCCGCGGGCGATCTCCTCGGCGCGCAGCGCGGCGCGGGGCGTCTCCACCATGCAGCCGACCTTCCACGCGAGCGGCGCGCCGCGCTCGGCCGTCACTGACGCCGCCACCGCGTCCACCCGGGCGCGCAGCAGCTCCATCTCGCGCACGGTCGAGACCAGCGGGATCATCACCTCGGGTTCGACGGGCGCGCCCGTGGCCTCGGCGGCCTCGATGGCGGCCTCGAAGATGGCGCGGGCCTGCATCTCGTAGATCTCGGGCAGGGTGATGCCCAGCCGGCAGCCGCGCCGGCCCAGCATCGGGTTGAACTCGGCGAGATCCGCCGCCCGATGGGCCACCCGCTCGGGCTCGACGCCCATGGCGGCGGCGAGTTCGGCCATCTCGGCCTCGCCATGGGGCAGGAACTCGTGCAGCGGCGGGTCGAGCAGGCGGATGGTGACCGGCATGCCCTGCATGATGCGGAACAGCTCGACGAAATCGGCGCGCTGCCAGGGCAGCAGGCGCGCGAGCGCCGCCCGCCGCGCCCCCTCGTCGTCGGCGAGGATCATCTCGCGCATGGCGGTGATGCGGCCCTGCTCGAAGAACATGTGCTCGGTGCGGCACAGCCCGATGCCCTCGACCCCGAAGCGGCGCGCCACGCGCGCGTCCTGGGGCGTGTCGGCGTTGGCGCGCACCCCCATGCGGCGATGGGCGTCGGCCCAGTCCATGAGCGTGGCGAAGGCCCCGCTCAGCACCGGCTGCACCATGGCGGCCGCGCCGGCCAGCGCCTCGCCCGCCGCGCCGTCCAGCGTCAGCACGTCGCCCTCGCGGAACACCCGTCCCTTCGCGTCCGTCAGCCTGCGGCCGGCCATGTCGAGCCGCAGCTCGGACACGCCGACGACGCAGGGCACGCCGAGGCCCCGCGCCACCACCGCGGCATGCGAGGTCATCCCCCCGCGCGAGGTCAGGACGCCGGCGGCCACATGCATGCCGCGGATGTCCTCGGGCGAGGTCTCGACGCGGACGAGGATCGCGGGGGCCCCGCGCGCGGCGGCGGCCTCAGCGCTGGCGGCGTCGAAGGCGATGGGCCCCGAGGCGGCGCCGGGCGAGGCCGGCAGGCCGCGGCCGATCACCTCGCGCCGCGCGGCGGGGTCGATGGACGGGTGCAGGTGGTCGTTCAGCAGCCGCGGCTCGACCCGCAGCAGGGCGTCGGCGCGGGTGATCGCCCCCTCCTCGGCCAGATCGACGGCGATGCGGACCGCGGCGCGCGCGCCGCGCGGCAGGGGAACGGCGTCCAGCACCGCCAGCGCGCCGTCCTCCGCGGTGAATTCTAGGCGCACGGCGTCGCCCAGCGCGATCTCGGCGGTCTCGACGGCGCGGGCGAGGTCGGCGGCGAGGCCCGGGGCCTCCTCCTCCAGCGCGGGGGCGCGCAGGCCGGCGGCGCGGCGGGCCCCGGCCGAGACCATGGCGGGCGTGCGCAGCCCCATCAGCGCGTCCTCGCCCTGCGCCTGCGCCAGCCAGCGCCCGGTCAGCCCCGGCGCGCCGGTCTTCTCGCAGCGCAGCTGCGCCACGCCCGCGCCCGAAAGGCCGGGCCCGAGGCCCAGCGCCATGGCCTGCACCACGAAGCCGAGGCCGGCCTCCGGGTCGTCGCCGCGGGCGCGGCGCAGGATGCGGGCGCGCGGGCTGGCCCAGGCGGCGGCGGCGGCGGCCAGCGCGCGCTCGAGCTGTTCGCGCGGGTCGTCGGGGAAGGGCTCGCCGGCCTCGTCCTCCACGATCGCCTCGAAATCGGCGATCAGGCGCGCGAGGTCGGCGGCGTCGAGCGCGGCCTCGTCGGGGGCGCCGGCGGCCTTGAGCCGGTCGTGCAGCGCGTGCTCGAGCGCCTCGGGGTCGACCGACAGGGCCGCCGGGGCGAAGCTCTGGATCAGGCGGCGGCGCAGGTCGCGCGCGGCGCGCAGGCCGACGCGGGCGGCCAGCCCGGTCTCGGTCGCGGCGTTGAGGCCGACGTTCAGCACGGCCGGCGCGCCCGAGGCGCCCTCGCCCGCGCTGGCCCGCACCGACAGCAGCAGGGGGCGGTCGGGGTGGCCGAGGCTGCGGGCGCCGGCCGTCTCGAGCCGCGCTATGGCGGCGGCGAGACCCGCCGCGAGGCCCCCCGCCCCGTCGGCGGCGATGCGGGCGCCGGCGGCGGTGGACAGGGCGAAGCCGGGCGGCACCGGCAGGCCGGCGCGCAGCAGCGACGCCAGCCGCGCCGCCTTGGCCCCGAAGCGGCGGGCGTCCTCGGCCCCGGTCAGATCGACGATGTCGGGCATGGCTTCCATGACCCCAAGCGTTAGGGGGGCGCCGTCGCCTCGTCCAGAAGGGGATCGCGGGGGCGGGCGGCGATTCCGCTGCGCTGCGGCGGCGGCGCGCGGGCAGGCACCCCCCTCACCCCGACCCTCTCCCCCGAGGGGAGAGGGGGCGCGGGGGGCGGGGGCGGCGCGGGAGGGGGGGGCGGCGGGAGGAGGTCGGGGGCGGCCGCCCCGGCGCGCCGACCGGGGGCGACGGGGGGCGCGCGGATCGGCGGTGCCCCCTCACCCTCTCCCCCGAGGGGAGAGGGGGCGCGGGAGGGCGGGGGCGGCGCGGGAGGGGGAGGCGGCGGGAGGAGGTCGGGGGCGGCGGCCCCGGCGCGCCGCCCGGGGGCGCCGCGGCGCGCGCGGATCGGCGGCGCCCCCCCTCACCCCGACCCTCTCCCCCGAGGGGAGAGGGGGCGCGGGGGGCGGGGGCGGCGCGGGAGGGGGAGGCCTGTCCCCAGTGGGGACAATTGTTTTTGCAGGGAAAACTTGGTTAACGGGTTTCGATTGGGTTAATCGAGCCCTCCGGGACCGGCGGACGCCCTACCCTTCCAGCGCGCCGAAGGCGGCGACGCGGCCCATGGTCTGGCGGATGCGGTGCATCAGGCACAGGCGGTTGCGGCGGATGATGGAATTGTCCGCGTTCACCACCACGGCGTCGAAGAAGGCGTCGATGGGCGCGCGCAGGCGCGCGAGCGCGGCCATGGCGGCGGCGAAATCCTCCGCCGCCAGCGCCCGGTCGATGGCGGGGTCGGCGGCGTCGAGCGCGGCGAACAGGGCGCGTTCGGCGTCGTGGTCGGCGAATTTCGGGTCGGGGTCGAGGGAGTATTCGACGCCGTCCTTCCTCTCCTCCGCCGTCAGGATGTTGACCGCGCGGCGGTGGCCGGCCAGCAGGTTCGCCCCGTCCTCTGTGGCGAGGAAGGCCTGGAGGGCCTCGACGCGGGACACGAGCAGCACGAGGTCGTCCTGGCCGCCGAGGCGGAACACGGCGTCGATGACGTCGTGGCGGACGCCCTTGTCGCGAAGGGCGACCTTGAGGCGACCGACAATAAACTCAATACCATCATGCAATTTTCTCAGAAAAAGTTCTGCGCCCTTTTCCGCAGATGGAATCGCAGCGATTATGTCTTCATCGCTAACTAAGGGCGTATTGGCCAAATTCGCTGCTTTTAAGATATTTAGTGCCTTCAAGAGATCGCCCTCCTCGGCATAACGCGATGCTTCTGAAAACGACTCCCTCACCTTTTCAGACCGCAGCAAGACCATATGAGCGAGAAGTGCCTCTACTAAGCTCTTTACAAATATTTCAATGAGCGAGATACGCCATTTATTGTCGATGATAGCGCGCACCACCCCAAGCGCCGCCCGTCTCAACGCGAACGGGTCCTTGCTGCCGGTCGGCTTCTCGTCGATGGCCCAGAAGCCGGCCAGCATGTCCAGCTTGTCGGCCAGCGCCACCGCCACGCTGACGGGCGCGGTCGGGACGGCGTCGCTCGGCCCGAGGGGGGCGTAGTGGTCGGCGCAGGCGGCGGCCACGGCGTCCGGCAGGCCGGCGGCGCGGGCGTAATGGGCGCCCATGACGCCCTGGAGCTCGGGGAACTCGTAGACCATGGCGGAGGCGAGGTCGGCCTTGGCGACGCGGGCGGCGGTCTCGGCCAGGTCGGGGTCGGCGCCGACATGCGGGGCGATCTCGCGCGCGAGCGCGGCGATGCGGGCCACGCGGTCGGCCTGCGAGCCCAGCTTGTTGTGGAAGGTGACGGAGGCGAGCGGCGCGGCCATGGCCGCCATGCCCTCCGCGCCGCGGCCTTCGACCACGCGCAGGTCGTTCTCCCAGAAGAAGCGCGCGTCCGACAGGCGGGCGGCCAGCACGCGGCGGTTGCCGGCGAGGATGGTCGCGCCGTGGTCCGGGGCCTCGATGTTGGCGACCGTGACGAACCCCTCGATGCACGCGGTGGCGGGGTTCCTCACGCTGAAGAATTTCTGGTGCGTCTTCATCGAGGTGCGCAGCACCTCGGGCGGCAGGCCGAGGAATTCGGGGGCGATGTCGCCCATCAGGACCACGGGCCATTCCACGAGGCCCGCGACCTCGGCCAAGAGGCCGTCGTCCTCGACCAGTTCGAGGCCCCGCGCGAAGGCGAGCGTGCGGGCGTCGGCGAGGATGCGGCGCGCGCGCTCCTCGGCGTCGAGCACCACCCTGGCCGCTTCCAGCCGGGCCGCGTAGTCGTCGGCGCCGCGCGGGGCGAAGGGCGCGGGGGCCATGAAGCGGTGGCCGCGGGTCGTGGCGCCGGACGCGATGCCGTCGATTTCGAAGGGGACGATTCGGGTGCCGGCCTCGTCGGTCAGGGTGCAGAGGATGGATTGCAGCGGGCGCACCCAGCGCAGGGCGCCCGCGCCCCAGCGCATGGATTTGGGCCAGGGGAAGGCGCGCACCGTCTCGGCCGCGACCTCGGCGATCACGTCCTCCGCCGCGCGGCCGGGGGTCTCGATCACGGCGACCCAGAAGGCGCCCTTCTTGTCCTCGGCGCGGGTCAGCGCCTCGCGCGCCACGCCCGCGCTGCGCAGGAAGCCCGCGAGCGCGGCCTCGGGGGCGTCGACGCGGGGGCCCTTGCGTTCCTCCCGCGTCGGCCTCGTCATGGCGGGCAGGCCGCGCAGGTCGAGCGTCAGGCGGCGCGGGCCGGCATGGGCGGCGGCGCCCTCGTAGGTCAGGCCGCGCTCCACGAGGCCGTCGGTCACCAGCCGCCTCAGGTCGGCCGCGGCGCGGGCCTGCATGCGGGCGGGGATTTCCTCGGAGAACAGTTCCAGCAGCAAATCGGGCATGGGGTGTCCGTCACTCGGCGATCTGGCGCCAGAGATAGGCGCGGCCGTCCGGCAGGACGGCGATGATGCGGTCGAAGCCCGGCGGCTCGCCCGAGGCGGCCACCACCGCGCGCGCCTCGCCCGCGGCCAGCGCGGCGTCGAGCGCGGCTGCGTCGAAGCAGGCGAACCAGCCCGGGGCGACCAGCGGCGTCGGTTTCGCGGCGGGGGGCGCGTGGGCGAGCGCGGCGGGGTCGAGCCGGAAGCAGCCGCGCAGCTTGAGCGGCGAGGCGGCGCCGTCGAGCCCCTCGTAGCCGGTCACGGGGACGGCGACGCCGGCCACGGTCACGGCGGCCAGCCCGGTCACGCGCTCGTAAAACGCATGGACCTGCGCGTACCAGAGCGCGCCGCCGAACAGGACCGCGACGAGGCCGAAGCCGATGGCGAGGATGGTGCCGGACGCGGGCCGGCGCGCCTCAGCCACCGCCGCCCTGCGGGGTCGCGAGGAAGGCGTCGGCGCAGCCCTTGGCCAGCGCGCGCACGCGGGCGATGTAGGCCTGCCGCTCGGTCGGCGAGATCACGCCGCGCGCGTCCAGCAGGTTGAACAGGTGGGACGCCTTGATGCACTGGTCGTAGGCGGGCTGGGCCATGACGATCGCGCGGCCAGCCTTGTCCTCGGGCGGCGCGGCGAGGATCGCGCGGCACTCGGCCTCGGCGTCCTCGAAATGGCGCAGCAGCAGCGCGGTGTCGGCGGCGTCGAAGTTCCAACGGCTGTATTCGCGCTCGGCCTGCCGGAACACGTCGCCGTAGGTGAGCGCGATGGGGGCGTCGGGATCGTTGAAGGGCATGTCCATGACGTGCTCGACGCCCAGCACATACATGGCGAGGCGTTCGAGCCCGTAGGTGAGCTCGCCCGAGACCGGGCGGCAGTCGTGGCCGCCGACCTGCTGGAAATAGGTGAACTGCGACACCTCCATGCCGTCGCACCACACCTCCCACCCGAGGCCCCAGGCCCCGAGGGTGGGGCTTTCCCAGTCGTCCTCGACGAAGCGCAGGTCGTGCAGCGCGAGGTCGATGCCGATCTCGGCGAGGCTGCCGAGATAGAGGTCCTGCAGGTCGGGCGGGCTGGGTTTGATCAGCACCTGGAACTGGTAATAGTGCTGGAGGCGATTGGGGTTCTCGCCGTAGCGCCCGTCGGTGGGGCGGCGCGAGGGCTGGACATAGGCCGCGGCCCAGGGGCGGGGACCGAGCGCGCGCAGGGTGGTCGCGGGGTGGAAGGTGCCCGCGCCCACCTCCATGTCGTAGGGCTGGAGCACCGCGCAGCCCTGCCGGCCCCAGTAGGACTGGAGGCGCAGCAGGATCTCCTGGAAGGATCTCGGGGCAGGCATCTTGCGTCTCCGCGGGCGTCGCGCGTCAGTGGCGCAAGGGCGCGCCCCCGGTCAAGGGCCGTCCGTCCCGCCGGCGCGCGCGGCGCGGCGTTTGGCGAACCACGCGATGCGCTTGACCAGCTCGCGCTCGAAGCCTCGCTCGACGGGGGCATAGAAGGAGGGGCGGCCCAGCGCGGCGGGGAAATGGTCCTGCGCGGCGAAGCCGTCGGGCGCGTCGTGGTCGTAGGCGTAGCCGGCGGCGCGGCCGACCTCCCGCATCAGACGGGTCGGCGCGTTCACCGACTGCGGCGGAGGGGCGAGCGCGCCGGTGCCGCGCGCCGCGGCCAGCGCCGCCTTGAAGCCGGCGTAGAGCGCGTTCGATTTGGGGGCGAGCGCGAGGTAGACGGCGGCCTGCGCCAGCGCGAGGTCGCCCTCGGGGCTGCCGAGCCGTTCCCATGCGTCGCTCGCGGCCATGGCGAGCGGCAGGGCCTGCGGGTCGGCCAGCCCGATGTCCTCGGCCGCCATGCGGATCAGGCGACGCGCGAGGTAGCGGGGGTCCTCGCCGCCCTCGAGCATCCGCGCCAGCCAGTAGAGCGCGGCGTCGGGGTC
>DAIPIU010000128.1:0-1814 GCA_036770645.1 Rubrimonas sp.
GGCGTCATCACGCCCGACGCCTGCAAGATCGGCATCATGCCCGGCCACATCCACCGCCGCGGCAATGTCGGCATCGTCTCGCGCTCGGGCACGCTGACCTACGAGGCGGTGGCGCAGACCACCGCGGCCGGCCTCGGCCAGTCCACCTGCATCGGCATCGGCGGCGACCCGATCAAGGGCACCGAGCACCTCGCGGCCATCGAGATGCTGCTGGGCGACCCCGAGACCGAATCGATCATCATGATCGGCGAGATCGGCGGCGACGCGGAGGAGACGGCGGCCCAGTTCATCGCCGACGAGCGCCGCGCGGGCCGATCCAAGCCCATGGCGGGCTTCATCGCCGGCCGCACCGCGCCCCCGGGCCGGCGCATGGGCCATGCCGGCGCGATCATCTCGGGCGGCAAGGGCGGCGCCGAGGACAAGATCGAGGCGATGCGCGCCGCCGGCATCGTGGTCGCCGACAGCCCCGCCCATCTGGGCGAGGCGCTGAAGAAGGCCATCGCGGGCTGAGGCCCCGGCGGGCGCGCCCCGGCGCGCCCGTCCGTCCATGACGGGAGGCGCCCATGGGATTCTCGGCCGCCGTGCGCGCCTGCCTGTCGCGCTATGCCGTGTTCTCGGGCCGCGCGCGCCGCCCGGAATACTGGTGGTTCCTGCTGTTCACGATCCTCGCCGGGATCGCCGCGACGCTCCTCGACATCGGCCTCGGCACCGGCACGGCGGATGGCGGCCTCTTCGCCGGCCTGACCGGCCTCGCCCTGCTGGTCCCCACGCTCGCGGCCGCCTGGCGGCGGCTGCACGACACGGGCCGCCCGGGCTGGTATGCGCTGCTGCCCTACGGCGTCGGCCTGCTGTCGGGCCTGCTGCTGGTCGGCCTCGTCGCCCTGGCCGGGCCGGGCGGGGGCGCGCCGCCGCTCGCCCTGCGCGTGCTCGCGCCGCTGGCCGGGTTCGGCGCGCTCGCCGCGTTCATCCTCGTGGTCGTCTGGCTCGCCTCGCCCACCCGGCCCGGCCCCAACCGCTTCGGCCCCGAACCGCCTGCCGCGTGACGCCGCGTCGCGTCGCGCCCGTCCCGGCTTCGGGCGATACCCGCGCGCACGCTGGGGTTTTCCCGGCGCAGCGCCACGACCGACGGGCCGCGAGCCCCGCGCCCGCCGCAACAGGGACCTGGACGCCGCAAGGCGCCCTCGACGCGCGATGACCGATCACGGCGGCAACAAGGCCTTCCACGACACCTCGTTCCTGCAGGGCGGCAACGCCCTCTACATCGAGCAGATGCACGCCCGCTACGCCGCCAACCCCGGGTCCGTCGACGAGGGCTGGCGCGCCTTCTTCGCCGCGCTGGGCGACGACGGCGCCGCGGTGAAGGCCGAGGCCGCCGGCGCGCCGTGGGAGCGCGCGGACTGGCCGCCCGCGGCGCGCCACGAGCTGCTGTCGGCGCTGGACGGCATGTGGCCCGAGGCCGCGGCCAAGCAGGCCGGCGAGAAGATCGCCGCCAAGGCGGCATCCGTCGGCGTCGGGATCACCGAGGCGCAGATGCGCGCCGCGGCGCTCGATTCGATCCGCGCCATCATGTTCATCCGGTCCTTCCGGTCGCGCGGCCATCTCGGGGCCGACCTCGACCCGCTGAACCTGACGCCGCAGCCGCCGCACCCGGAATTCGACCCGCGCTTCTTCGGCTTCGCCGAATCCGACATGGACCGGCCGATCTTCATCGACAACGTGCTGGGCCTCGAGACCGCGACGATGCGCGAGATCCACGCGCTGCTGAAGCGGACCTACCAGGGCACCTTCGCGCTGCAGTTCATGCACCTGCAGGA
>DAIPIU010000091.1:0-8149 GCA_036770645.1 Rubrimonas sp.
GCCGCGCGCTCGCCCGCGAGCCACCCGTCCCACGCGGCGAGCGCCCGCGCGCTCATCGCCCCGGCGCGGGCCTGCTTGCGGGCGGCCTTGCGGCCCTTCGCGCGGCTGTCGACGGGGGGGAACAGGCCGAAATTGACGTTCATCGGCTGGAAGGTCTCGGCCTCGGCGCCGCCCGCGATGTGGGCCAGCAGCGCGCCGTGCGCCGTCTCGGGCGGGGGCGGGCAGGGGGCGCGGCCGAGGCGCTCGGCCGCGGCGAAGCGGCCGGCCAGCAGGCCCATCGCCGCGCTTTCGACATAGCCCTCGACGCCCGTGATCTGGCCGGCGAAACGCAGCCGCGGCTCGGCGCGCAGGCGCATCGACCCGTCGAGCAGGCGCGGGGAATTCAGGAAGGTGTTGCGGTGGATGCCGCCGAGACGGGCGAAGCGCGCGTCTTCCAGCCCCGGGATCATCCGCAGCACCTCGGCCTGCGCGCCGTGCTTCATCTTGGTCTGGAAGCCGACGAGGTTGTAGAGCGTGCCGAGCGCGTTGTCGCGGCGCAGCTGCACCACGGCCCAGGGCTTGTCATCCGGCGCATGCGGGTTGGTCAGGCCGACCGGCTTCATCGGGCCGTGGCGCAGGGTCTCGCGGCCGCGGGCGGCCATCACCTCGACCGGCAGGCAGCCCTCGAAATAGGGGGTGTCGCGCTCCCAGTCCTTGAAGGCGCCGACCGGGGCGGCCACCAGCGCGTCGACGAAGGCCTCGTAGGTCGCGCGGTCCATCGGGCAGTTGAGGTAGGCGGTGCGGTCGGCCTCGGTCTCGCCCTTGTCGTAGCGGCTCTGGAACCAGGCCTTCGACAGGTCGATGCTGTCGAAATGCACGATGGGCGCGATGGCGTCGAAGAAGGCCAGCGCGTCCTCGCCGGTGCGCGCACGGATCGCCTGCGCCAGATCCGGCGCGGTCAGCGGCCCGGTGGCGACGATGACCGAGGTCCACGCCTCGGGCGGCCAGCCCACCTCGCCGGTCTCGACCGTCACGTTGGGGTGGGCGCGCAGGGCGGCGGTCACGCTTGCCGCGAAGGGGTCGCGGTCCACGGCCAGCGCGCCGCCGGCGGGCAGGCGGTGGCGGTCGGCCATCGCCATGACGAGGGAACCCGCGCGCCGCATCTCGGCGTGCAGCAGGCCCACGGCGTTGGTCTCGGCATCGTCCGAGCGGAAGGAGTTCGAGCACACCATCTCGGCGAAATCGCCGGTCCGGTGCGCCTCGGTGCCGCGCAGGGGGCGCATCTCGTGCAGCACCACGCGGGCGCCGGCCTGCGCCGCCTGCCATGCGGCCTCGGATCCGGCCATGCCGGCCCCGACGATGTGGATGGGTTCGCTCATGCCCTCGCATGTTCCCGGTTCGCGCGCCGGGCGCAAGGGGTGCGCCTCGACGCGCCGCGCGGCGCGCGGCTATGGTCCGGGGCCGTTCGCCCCGCGAGGATCCCTCCGATGAGCCTGACCGTCGTCGACCACCCGCTGGTGCAGCACAAGCTGACCATCATGCGCGAGAAGGACACCTCGACCGCGGGCTTCCGCCGCCTGCTGCGCGAGATCAGCCTGCTGGTCGGCTATGAGGTGATGCGCGACCTGCCGCTGCGCATGCGCACCATCGAGACGCCGCTGATGGAGATGGAATCGCCCGAGATCGCCGGCAAGAAGCTGGCCATCGTGTCGATCCTGCGGGCGGGCAACGGCATGCTGGACGGCATCCTGGAACTGGTGCCCTCGGCCCGCGTCGGGTTCGTCGGCCTGTATCGCGATCCGGCGACGCTGCAGCCGGTGCAGTATTACTGCAAGCTGCCGGGCGGGCTGGAGCGCCGGCCGGTGGTGCTGGTGGACCCGATGCTGGCGACCGCGAATTCGGCCGTGGCCGCGGTCGATCTGGTGAAGGCGGCGGGGGCGACCGACATCCGCTTCATGTGCCTGCTCGCCGCGCCCGAGGGGGTGCGGCGGCTGACCGAGGCGCACGCCGATGTTCGGGTGTTCACCGCGGCGCTGGACGAGCGGCTGAACGACCACGGCTACATCCTGCCGGGGCTGGGGGATGCCGGCGACCGGATGTTCGGGACCAAGTAGCGGGGGCGGCGTTCGGTCCTGCCCCCCTGTCCGAGGTGGGGACAGTTGGAATCATTGCCGTTTCTTGGTGAACATCCGTGAACCGGCTAATCATCCGTGACCGGGGCCGGTTCCGGGCGGCCGGTCCGCGCCGTCGAGGTCGATCCCGACCGGCGCCGCGAAGGCGGCCTCGTCGCAGTTCGGGCCCGGGCCGGCGCGGTCGGCCACGAGGAAATCCTGCGGCTGCCCGATCACCAGCAGGGGGTGGTGCCAGACCCCGCGCCCGTACTGCACGCCCTGGTCGCCGCGGGCGATGAACACGCGCAGCGCCTGCGCCTCCGGGCTTTCGGCCACGGCGACCAGCCAGGGCCGGGGCGCGAGCGGCACGAAGGTCTGGGTGCCGAGCGGATGGCGTTCGAGCATCTCCAGCACCAGCGGGCGGGGCAGGCCGCGGAAGATCGACAGGATCGCCGCGCCGTCGGGCCCCGCATCGACGGTCGCCAGCGCGTCGAAGCGGGTGGTGAAGCCGCCGTTGATCGGGCGCGCGGTGGCGGGGTCGGCCTCGATGACGGCGCCGAATGGCGCGAAAGCGGCGGCGGTCAGCGGCTCGGGGCGCAGCCGCCTCAAGCCGCGGCCCCCGCCATCGCCTCGAGCCGCAGCCGCGCGATGCGGTGGACCTGCTCCAGCGCCGTCGCGAATTCGGTCGTGCGGTCGTTCCGCAGCCGGGCGCGGAAGGCCGCGAGGATGTCCGCGCGCGTCAGGCCGCGCACGGCGATGATGAACGGGAAATGGAAGGTCGCGAGGTAAGCGGCGTTGAGGCTGCGGAATTCCGCCAGCTCCTCCGGCGTGCAGCGGTCGAGGCCCGCGCCTGCCTGCTCGGACGCGCTGTCGGGCGACAGGTCGCCGTCGAGCGCAAGGCGACCCGCGAGATCCGGGTGGGCGCGCAGCAGGCCGAGCTTCGTGGCTTCGTCCGCGGCGTCGACATGGCGCGCCATGGCATCGGCGAGCGCCGCCGGATCGTCCGCCGCCTCGCCCGCGTCCCAGACCGTCGCGGCGACCCAGGGGGAGTGTTCGTAGACGCCGCCGAAACGGGCGATGAAGCCGTCGCGGTTCAGGGCGGAAGGGGGATCGCGGCGAAAGGCGGTCATGCGGGCTCCGGACGGAACGGGTGGGTCTCGCGCCAGTGGCGGGCGATGGCGTCGCGGCGGCAGGCCCAGACGCCGTCATGCCCCAGCGCGTAGTCGAGGAAGCGCCGCAGCGCCATGAAACGCCCGGGCCGCCCGATCAGGCGGGCGTGCAGGCCGACCGACATCATCTTCGGCGACGTCTCGCCCTCGCCCAGCAGGCAGTCGAAGGCGTCGCGCAGGTAATCGTAGAACTGCTGGCCGCTGGCGAAGCCCTGCACGGTCGCGAACTTCATGTCGTTGCAATCCAGCGTGTAGGGCACCACCAGATGGCCGTCAGATGCAGGCTGCACCCGGCTGTAGAACGGAAGGTCGTCGGAATAGTCGTCGGCATCGTACAGGAAGCCGCCATATTCGGCCACAAGCCGGCGGGTGTTCTGCGAGGTGCGGCCGGTGTACCAGCCCAGCGGCCGCGACCCGCACAGGTCGGTCAGGATCTCCATCGACCGCGCGATGTGCTCGCGCTCCACATCCTCCGGCATGCCGTCATGGTCGATCCAGCGCAGGCCGTGGCAGGCGATCTCGTGCCCGTCCGCCAGCGCCCGCTCGACCAGCCAGGGCGTGCGGGCGGCCGCGCTGGCCACCGCGAACAGCGTCAGCGGCACGCCGCGGTCGCGGAACAGGTCGAGGATGCGCCAGGCCCCGGCGCGCGAGCCGTATTCGTAGGTCGATTCCATCGTCATGTGGCGCGCGCCGGGGAAGGCGCGGGCCCCGACGATCTCGGACAGGAAGGTCTCGGACGCCGCGTCGCCGTGCAGCACGCAGTTCTCGCCGCCCTCCTCGAGGTTGAGGACGAATTGCAGCGCCAGCTTCGCGCCGCCCGGCCAGCGCGGGTTCGGCCGGGCGTCGCCATAGCCGTAGAGGTCGCGGGGATACGAATCGGTCATGCCGCGAGGAAACGCGTGCGCGCCCCCCGCGTCAAATGGCGCGACGGTCCCCGCGCCGCGGTGCCGCATCGCCCTTGCCGACGATGCTGCCGCGCCGCAGCATCGGGTCCGCATAGGGAACGGAGACGGGAATGCTGCAGGAGTGGCTGTCGCTGTTGCTGCGCTGGGCGCACATCGTGGCGGGGATCGGCTGGATCGGCTCGAGCTTCTACTTCATGTGGCTGGACGCCAGCCTGAAGCGCGCGGCCGACACGCCCGCCGGGGCCAAGGGCGACAGCTGGTCGGTGCATGGCGGCGGATTCTACCATGTGCGCAAATACGCCGTGGCCCCGGAGGCGATGCCCGGCGACCTGCACTGGTTCAGATGGGAAAGCTACCTCACCTGGCTCAGCGGCTTCGCGCTGCTGGCGGTGATCTATTACTGGGGGGCGAGCAGCTTCCTCGTCGGGCGCGACAGCGGCCTGTCGCCGTCGCAGGCGGTGCTGGTGTCGATGGCGTCGCTGGGCGTCGGCTGGGCGGTTTATGACCGGCTGTGCAAGTCGCCGCTGAAATCCGACCCGGTGAAGGTGTTCGCGGTGCTGTTCGCCTTCATCCTTGCGATGGGGTGGTTCTACTATCAGGTGTTCTCGCCCCGCGCGGCCTTCCTGCACATCGGCGCGATGATCGCCACGCTGATGTCGGGCAACGTGTTCTTCGTGATCGTGCCCAACCAGCGCATCGTGGTCGAGGACCTGAAGGCGGGCCGCGTGCCCAAGGCCGAATACGGCGCGATCGCCAAGCTGCGGTCCACGCACAACAACTATCTGACGCTGCCGGTCGTGTTCATGATGATCTCGAACCATTACCCGATGACCTTCGGCCATCCGTGGCCGCTGGTGATCGTCGCCTGCGTGCTGGGCCTGGGCGTGATCGTGCGCAACTGGTTCAACCGCCACGAGGCGGGCGAGACGGGCAGGGGCGTCGCGTGGCAGTGGCCGGCGGCGGCGGCGGTGGCGGTGTTCCTGATCGCCTTCACGTCGTGGCGGCCCGGGCCGGCCGTGGCGGTCGCGCAGGCCGTGACCACGCCGCAGGCGCTGGCCATCGCGCAGACCCATTGCGCCGCCTGCCACGCCGAGCGCCCGACCCATGAGGGCTTCGAGGAGGCCCCGGGAGGCGTGATGCTGCACACGGCCGAGCTGCTGAAGCTGCACGCGCGGCAGGTGATGGCGCAGGCGGTGATGACCGACGCCATGCCGCTGGGCGACGAGACCGGCATGACCGCGGAGGAGCGCGCGGCGCTGGGGGCCTGGATCGCGGCGGGCATGCCCGATGGCTGAGCCGCGCACGCTGCTGGTCCGCGACGCCGCCGTGCTGGTGACGATGGACGGCGCGCGGCGCGAGATCGCGGGGGGCGGCCTGTTCGCCCGCGGCGGCGCGATCGAGGCGGTGGGGCCGACGGCGGACCTGCCGCGCGCGGCCGACGACATTGTGGACGCGCGCGGCTGCGTCGTCGTGCCCGGCCTCGTGAACACGCACCACCACCTGTTCCAGACGCTGACCCGCGCGGTGCCGGCCGCGCAGGACGCGCTGCTGTTCGGCTGGCTGCAGGCGCTCTATCCCGTCTGGGCGCGGATGGGGCCGGAGCATGTGCGCGTCTCGGCCATGGCGGGGCTCGCGGAACTGGCGCTGTCGGGCTGCTCCACCGCCTCGGACCATCTGTATCTGTTCCCGAACGGCGCGCGGCTTGACGACAGCATCGAGGGCGCGCGGGCGGTGGGGCTGCGCCTGCACGCCACCCGCGGGGCGATGTCGATCGGGCAGAGCCGGGGCGGCCTGCCGCCCGATGCGCTGGTCGAGGACGAGGCGGCGATCCTGGACGACTGCGCCCGCGTGGTCGACGCCTTCCACGACCCCGCGCCGGGCGCGATGCTGCGGGTCGGCATCGCGCCGTGCTCGCCCTTCTCGGTCAGCCGCGAGCTGATGCGCGACGCCGCGATCCTGGCGCGCGGGAAGGGGGTGATGCTCCACACCCACCTCGCCGAGAACGACGAGGACGTGGCGTATTCGCTGGACCGCTTCGGCTGCCGGCCGGGGCAATACGCCGAGGATCTCGGCTGGACGGGCCCCGATGTCTGGCACGCGCATTGCGTGAAGCTGGACGGCGCCGAGATCGGGCTGTTCGCCCGCAGCGGCACCGGTGTCGCGCATTGCCCCTGCTCGAACATGCGCCTCGGCTCCGGCATCGCGCCGGTGCGGGCGATGCGCGATGCGGGCGTCAAGGTCGGGCTGGGGGTGGACGGGTCGGCCTCGAATGACGCGGGCGACCTGATGGCCGAGGCGCGCGCGGCGATGCTGCTGCAGCGGGTCGGGCGCGGGGCGGACGCGATGGCGGCGCGCGAGGCGCTGGAGATCGCGACGCTGGGCGGCGCCCGGGTGCTGGGGCGCGACGATCTGGGCGCGCTGGAGGTCGGGCGTCGGGCGGATTTCGCGCTGTTCCCGCTGGATGCCCCCGCCATGGCCGGGGCCTGGGATCCGGTGGCGGCGCTGGTGCTGTGCGGGCCACAGCGGGCGCGGGAGCTGTGGGTCGAGGGGCGGGCGGTGGTGCGCGAGGGGCGGCTCGCCACGCTCGACCACGGCGCGCTGCTGGCGCGGGCGCGGGCGCTGGCGGCGGGGCTGGCGGCGGGGTGAGCCCGTCAGGCGGCGCTGGCGTGGTCGAGATAGCGCTTGAGTTCCGCCCCCAGCAGTTCGGAGCGGTCGAGCAAGTCGTCCGCCGCCAGCCGCACCGCATCGGCCGCGCCGGAGGCCGCGCCCACGGCACCCGCGACCCCGCCGACGAGGCGCCCGACCTCGGCCGCGCCGCTCGACACCGCGCCCATGCTCGCGGCGATCTGGGCGACCGAGGCGGTCTGGCCGGCGGCGTCGGTCGCGGTCTCGCCGGCGTGGCGGGCCATCTCGGCGATGGTGCCGCGGATGCCGGCGACGGCCTGCGCGGTGCGCTCGGCCGCCGCCTGCGCCTCGCGCACCTGGGTCTCGATGGCGCGGGTGGCGTCCTTGGTCTTGCCCGCCAACACCTGCACCTCGCGCGCCACCACGGCGAAGCCCGCCCCGGCGCGGCCCGACCGCGCCGCCTCGATCATGGCGTTCACGGCCAGCAGGCTGGTCTGCTCCGAGACGGAATGGATCAGTTCGACGACCTGCCCGATGCGCTGCGCGCCCCCCAGCAGCGTGGCGATGCTGTGCTCCGTGGCGTCGACCTCGGCCACAGCACGCTCGGCGATATCGCGCGAGGCCATGGTGCGCCCGGTGATCGCGGCGACGGCGGCCTGCAGCTGCGCCGCCGCCGCCGCGACGCCCTCGACGCTGTCGGCGGTGGCGCGGGCGCGGGCCTCGATCTCGGCTGCGTCGTCGCCCGCACGGCCCACCGAGCCCGCCATCTGGGCCGCGTTCTCGCGCAGCCCCGACGCCGAGCCCTCCAGCCGGTCGGCGACCGCCATGACCTCGGTGCGAAACTCGTCGGTCAGCCGGCGGAACAGCGCGCCCTTGCGCCCCATCTCGATGGTGGCCTTCGTGATCACGTCCGCCGCCCGCGCATGGGCGCCGTCGAGGCCGCGCGACAGGAAGCGGCGGTGATGCCGGCCGGCCGCCACCAGTTCCAGCGACGCGCGGCTCTCGCGCACGAAGGCGTCCGAGACGTCGAGGAAGTCATTGGCCGCGACCGCCAGCGCGCGGGCGGGTTCGGTCGCGGGCGTCGGCCAGATCCGCGATTCCAGATCGCCGCGGAAGGCGCCGTCCAGCAGCGCCGTGACGCGGCGCGCGGTGTCGGCGAGTTCGGCCTCCGCCGCGGCCCTGCGCGGCGGGCGGGGCGGGTTCGGCGGGCCGGGCGCGCAGCGCGAGCGCGGCGCAGACGCCGCCGGCGGCGACCAGCGCGGCCGGCCCGGCCAGCGGCGCGGCGAAGGCCAGCGCGGCGGCCACGGCGCAGGCTCCGGCCGCCGCCCAGGCGGCGCGCGCGCTACAGGGAAAAGACGAA
>DAIPIU010000092.1:0-8142 GCA_036770645.1 Rubrimonas sp.
TTCGACATCCTGAACGGCGGCGAGGGCGACGACACGCTCGACGGCGGGCTCGGGGCCAACACCATGAACGGCGGCAACGGCGTCGACACCGCCTCCTTCGCCAGTCTCGACGAGGGCGTGACGGTGGATCTCAACATCACCGTCTACCAGCAGACCTCGGCCGCCTCGGGCAACATCATCACCGCCATCGAGAACCTGCTCGGCTCGGACTTCGCCGACGCGCTCACCGGCACCGACGGCAACAACGCGATCGACGGCGGCGGCGGCAACGACAGCATCCTCGCCAATGGCGGGGCGGACACCGTCGACGGCGGGGCCGGCAATGACACCATCGAAGGCGGTTCAGGAAACGACCTGCTGCGCGGCGGGGCCAACAACGACCTCATCCTCGGTGGCTTCGGCGCCGACAACCTGTTCGGCGACGCCGGCAACGACACGCTGAACGGCGGCGGCGGCAACGACAACCTGACCGGCGGCGGCGGCGCGGACCGCTTCCTGTTCAACCCGAACGGGGGCTTCGACACGGTGCTCGACTGGACCGACGGCCAGGACCGCTTCCAGGTGTCGGGCTTCGGCCCGGCCTTCGACACGCAGGCCGAGGTCCGCGCAGCGGCGGGCCAGATCGGGGCCGGCGTCCAGCTCACCCTCGGCACCACTTCGGTGCTGCTGGCGGGCGCGAGCCTTGCGCAGTTCACCGTGGCCGACATCGACATCGTCTGACCCCGGCGACTGGCGCCGCCCCCCGCGGGGGGCGGCGCCACCCCCGCGCGCAAAGGCGCGCGGCTCGCGCCCGCCTCCGTCCCGGTTCCAGCGCGGGGCCGTGGCGGACTCGGCGGCCCGACCCGACCCGACCCCTCGCCCGGCCCGCGGAGTGCCGTGGCGGCGGCCCTTGTCCTCGGGGCGCTCCCGCCAGTCCGGCGCGCCGGGATTGCGCCAGCGGCGCGGTCGCGCCGATCATGGCGCAGTCCCGATCGCCCGCCGTCAGCAGGGCGTCGCGGCCCCTGAACGGGATTCGAGCGTCGCGGCGGGGCGCGCGCGCAGCGTGGCGAGGGCGGCGCGCGCGAAGGCGCGCGCCGCCTCGGCGCGGGCGCGTCGGGCTGCCGCCATGTAGGCCGGCAGGCGCGCGGGATCATAGGCGGGGGTTTCGGTGGGCATGACTCAGGCTCCTTGAACCGTGGCGCGGACCGTGATCCGAATAGCACCTAGCATCCACGGCGCTCCGGCCTTCGACAAACGAGTCTTTCGCAGGCGCCGCACAAGAAAACCTGAACCGAAAGCGCCTGCTCGCCCCATGTCCGACCGCCCCGACCGGCTGCCGCCCCTGACTGCGCTGCGCGCCTTCGAGGCCGCGGCGCGGCGCATGAGCTTCGCCAAGGCGGCTGACGAGCTGTCCGTCACGCCGGCCGCGCTGAGCTACCAGATCAAGCAGCTCGAGGAGCATCTGGGCCTGCCGCTGTTCGCGCGTCTGAACCGCGCCGTGGCGCTGACCGAGGCGGGCCGCCTGCTGCGCCCCGGCGTCGCCGAAGGCTTCGACGCGCTGCGGCGCGCGGTGCGGGCGCTCGACACGCTGCGCGAGGGGCGCGGGCTGACCGTCACGGCCGGCCCCGCCTTCACCGCCAAATGGCTGGCTCCGCGCATCTTCCACTTCGTCGAGCGCAGGCCCGACATCGAGGTGCGGATCGTCGCCTCGCTGCGTCTGATGGATTTCGACCGCGACGGGGTCGATGCCGCCATCCGCTTCGGCCTGCGGGCCGATCCCGCGCATTACTATTCCGAGGTGCTGATCGCCGACCGGCTTGCGCCGCTCTGCGCGCCGGCGGTGGCGGCGACGATCCGCGCGCCTGCCGACCTTCTGACGGCACCGCTGATCCATGACGACAGCATGGAGAGCCTCGGCTGGTCGCCCGCCTGGGGGGACTGGTTCGCGGCGGCGGGGCTCGAACGCCCCGACTGGCGGCGGGGCGCGCGCTTCTCGAATGCCGACCACGCGCTGTCGGCCGCGGCCGAGGGCACGGCCGTGGTGCTGGGCCGCGTGTCGCTGGCCGAGCCCGAGCTGCGGGCAGGGAGGCTGGTCGCCCCGCTGCCGCTCGCCATCGATCCCGAGGCGCATTACCGCTTCGTCTGCGCCGGCGGCGCGGAGACCCGCCCGGCGCTGGCGGCCTTTCTCGACTGGCTTCGCGAGGAGACGGCGGCGACCCCCGATCCCGCGCCGCATCTTCGGGTGGCGCGCGCGCCGCGGCTGGTCGCGGCGGCCTCGGCCTCCGCGCAGGGCTGAGCCGCTTTCCAAGGCGCGCCGCGGCCCTTAAATCTCGTCGGGGCAGGGGGAGGCGGGCATGAAGGTCGGCGTGATCCAGACGGGCAGGCTGCGCGGCGATCTCGCCGCGGCGCATGGCGAGTATCCGGAGATGTTCGCGACGCTGTTCGCGCCGGTCGCGCCCGATTTCAGTCTGTTCACCGTGGCGCTGGTCGATGGCGAGGCATTGCCGGAACCGGACGCCGCCGATGGCTGGATCGTCACCGGGTCGCGCCACGGCGTCTATGACGACCTGCCCTGGATCGCGCCGCTGGAGGATTTCCTTCGTGCGGCGCGGGCGGCGCGGCGGCCGATCCTCGGGGTCTGCTTCGGCCACCAGATCCTCGCCCAGGCCTTCGGGGGCCGCGTGGTCAAGCACGAGGGCGGCTGGCGGCTGGGCGTGCACGCCTTCGAGACGGCGGCAACCGCCTTCTCGCCGGCGGCGACGGTCCGGCTGCACAGCGTGCACCAGGACCAGGTGGTGGCCCTGCCCCCCGGCGCGACGGTCTGGGCGACAAGCCCGGGCTGCGACATCGCGGGGCTGCTCTATGGCGACGCGGACGCGCCGGAGGCGGTGTCGATCCAGCCGCATCCCGAGTTCGGACCGCCCGTGACGCGCGCGCTGGCGCAGGCGCTGACGGATGACGGGCGCGTGGATCCGGCCCTCGGTGCGCAGGCCATGGCCGAGATCGGCCGGCAGCAGGTCGACAACGCGGCGCTGGCGGAATGGTTCGCGTCGTTCCTGCGCAAGGCGGCGGCGGCCCGGTCCGACCGCGCCGCATGACGGCGTCGCAGCCGGCGGCGCCGGGCGCGGCGCATGCGCCGGACGCGGGAGGCATGGACGCGGCGGGCACTGGCGCGGCGCGCGCCACGGCGCTCGGCTTCGTCGCCATCCTGCTGTGGTCGGTGCTTGCGCTGCTGACCACGGCGGCGGCGGGCGTGCCGCCCTTCCAGCTCAATGCGCTGTGCTTCGCCGTGGGCGGCGCGCTGGGCCTCGGGGTCATCGCGGCGCGGGGCGGATCGGCGGCGGCGGCGCTGCGACAGCCCCGGGCGGTCTGGGCCTTGGGGGTGGGCGGACTGTTCGGCTATCACGCCGCCTATTTCTCGGCGCTGGCCGCGGCGCCCCCCGCTCAGGCCTCGCTGATCGCCTATCTCTGGCCGCTGCTGATCGTGCTGTTCTCGGGGCTGCTGCCCGGCGAGCGGCTGCGGCCCGCCCATGTCGCGGGCGCGCTGGCGGCCTTTGCCGGCGCGCTGCTGATCGTCGGTCCCGCGGCGATGGGCGAGGTCTCGGCCGGCCACGCCGCGGGCTACGGCTTCGCGGCGGCCTGCGCGCTGATCTGGTCCGGTTATTCGGTGCTGTCGCGGCGCTTCGGCAGCGCGCCGACCGAGGCGGTCGCGGGTTTCTGCCTGGCGACGGCCGCGTTGTCGGCGCTGTGCAGCCTTGCCTTCGAGACGCCGGTGCGCCCCGACGCCAAGCAATGGGCCGCGATCCTCGGCCTGGGGGCGGGGCCGGTGGGGGCCGCGTTCTATGCCTGGGACCGGGGGATGAAGAAGGGGAACATCCAGCTCCTGGGGGTCGGGGCCTATGCCGCGCCGCTGCTGTCGACCCTGGCGCTGGTTGCGGCCGGGGTCGCGGACGCGACCCCCAGCCTTCTCGGCGCGGCCGCCCTCATCGCGGGCGGCGCCGCGCTTGCCGCCCTCGGGGGGCGGCGGCGCGACCGGATTGCCTAGCGGCCCGGTCCCCTCAGTGAATGGTGCCGGAGAGGCGCGCGATCTCGTCCTTCAGGCGCAGCTTCTCCTTCTTGAGCGCGGCGATGGCGAGGTCATCGGCCGAGGGGCTCCGCTGCTCCCGGTCGATCCGGGTCGAGAGGGCTTCGTGCTTGCGACGCAGTTCCGTCAGATGCGACTGCAGATTCATTCTCGCGCCTCCATGTCAGAACGGTGACCAAAGTAGAGCATCACCGGCGCTCTGTGTCACCAAGAGGATTTGTCAATGGCGCGTTGACCTTGAATCGCAATCCGCGAAACGCGCCGGCGCGCGGCTCAGAACGCCAGCGCCTCGCCGTGGCGCAGCACCGCGGCGGCGGCGGCGGTGAAGTCGTCCCCGTCGCCCGCATGGGCGGCGCCGGCATGCAGCACCAGCGGCGGGGCGAGGCGGAAGGGCCCCCGCGCATCCTTGCGGGCCTTAACGATGACGCGCGGGGCCGGGCGCCCCGCGCGCGGCGCGAGCGGCAGCACCGCGATCTCGCCGGCGCGGCCCCCGAGCGCCCCGAGAATGTCGGGCAGGCGCTCGACGCGGTGGATCAGCGCCAGCCAGCCGCCCTGGCGCAGCCGGCGCAGCGCGGCGTCGATCCACAGGGCGACGCCGCCCGCCGATTCGCGCCGCGCCGCATCGCGGTCGGGCCGCGGCGAGGCCGACCCGCCGGCGTCGAAATAGGGCGGGTTGGCCAGCACGAGGTCGAAGGCCCGCGCCCGCAGCGCCGGCGGCGGGTCGGCGACATCGCCGTCGTGCACCGTCAGGGCGACGCCGTTGAGCTCCGCGTTGCGGCGCGCCAGCGCGGCATAGGACGGCTGAAGCTCCAGCCCGTGCAGCTCCAGCCGCCCGACGCGGGCGGCAAGGCACAGCGCCGCGGCCCCCGCGCCGCAGCCGAGGTCGAGCGCCCGGTCGCCCGGCCTGGCCGGGCAGGCGGCCGCCAGCAGCACGGGATCGGTCGCGGCGCGATAGCCCTCGGCCGGCTGCCACAGCCGCACGCGCCCCCCCAGCAGCGCGTCGCAGGTCGGCGCCGCGTCCCCGACGGTCAAGGCGCGCGCTCGAGCAGGGGCACGCCGTTGTCGCGCAGCACGGCGCGGGCGCGGAAGGCGTCGCTGCTGCGCACCACGAGCCGGCGCGGCAGCACCCCGAGCGAGCCCTCGAGGATGCTGGTGTGGACGTCCCATTCCCAGCAGTCTATCTGTTCGCCGCGCAGGAGCGCGGACGCGAAGGCGACCAGCACGGGGTCGGTGGTGCGGACGAGTTCCTCCATGGGCGGCATGCTAGGGGCCGCGCCCAGCGGCGTCGAGGCCGGCGCTCGACCCCCGCTCCTGTCCCGAGGCCCCCATGTCCCGAGCCGCCATCATCGACGCCGCGGCCGGACCCGGCCCCTTCGAGCGGCTGGCGGCGCTGGTCGCCGCGGACATGGCGCGGGTCGATGCCGAGATCGCCGCGCGCATGCAGTCGGAGCACACGGCGCTGATCCCGCAGGTGGCTGCGCATCTGATCGGCGCGGGCGGCAAGCGCCTGCGGCCAATCCTGACGCTGGCCGCGGCGCGGCTGTGCGGCCATGACGGCGACGCGCATGTGAAGCTCGCCACCGCGGTCGAGTTCATCCACAACGCGACCCTGCTGCATGACGACGTGGTGGATGAGAGCGCCCGCCGCCGCGGCCGCCCAACCGCCAACCAGGTGTTCGGGCCGAAGCCCAGCGTGCTGGTCGGCGACTTCCTGTTCGCGCGCAGCTTCCAGCTCATGGTCGAGACCGGCAGCATCGCGGTGCTGCGCATCCTGTCAGACGCCGCGGCGGTGATCGTCGAGGGCGAGGTGCTGCAGCTTGCCGCCGCGCGGTCGCTGGCTGGGGGCGAGGCGGTCTACCTGCAGGTGATCCGCGGCAAGACCGCGGCGCTGTTCGAGGCCGCGACCCGCAGCGGCGCGGTGGTCGCGGGCGCGGACGCGCAGGCGGAACAGGCCCTGGCCGCCTATGGCGACGCGCTGGGACTGGCCTTCCAGATCGTCGACGACCTGCTCGACTATTCCGGCGCCGCCGAGACCATCGGCAAAACCCCCGGCGACGATTTCCGCGAAGGCAAGGCGACTCTGCCCGTGCTTTTGGCCCATGCGCGTGCCGACGCGGAAGGCCGCGCCTTCTGGGCCCGCGCCATCGAGGGGCGCGACCAGCGCGAGGGCGATTTCGAGACCGCGCTGCGCCTCATGCGGGAGACCGGCGCGCTGGCCGGAACGCGGGCGCGCGCCGAGGCCCACGCCGCGGCGGCCAAGGCCGCGCTGGCGGGCTTTCCCGACACGCCGCTGCGCCGGGCCCTGGCCGACATCGCCGATTTCGTGGTGGCGCGGGCGCACTGAGGCGGTCCGCCATGCGCCTCGTCCCCGATCCCGTCGCGATCCACAACGAGCGCATGAAGATCGTCGCCTCGTCGGTCAACGCGCTGGGCCTTGCGCTGCTGGCCCTGGGTGCGCTCCAGCCCCTTGTCGTGACCGGCGCGGCACCGTCGCCGGGCTGGACCGCCGTCGGACTCGCATTGCACGGCGTTTCGCATTATGTTCTGGGCAGGCTGCGAAAGGCGGGATGAGCCATGGCCAACTATGAACTCACCGTCGCGCTCGGGGCGCTCGCCATCGGTGCCGCCGCCGCGATCTATGCGAACTGGTCGGTGCGACACCTGGAAAGACAGCTCGCGAAGCAGCGCCGCAAGTAGGAGCCCGGCCCGAGCCGCGGCGCGACGGTCCCTGCCCGGCGTCTCAGCGGGTCGGCTCGACGCCCGCAGCCGGCACGGGGGTCGCCGCGGTTTTCGGCACGCGCGCCGCAGCCAGGCGGCGCACAAGCGACAGGCTCGGCGTCGCGCCCGCGGCCCTGATCCGCCGCTTGATCTCCTCCCAGACCGGGAGTTCCCTGATGTCGCAGAGGAATTCATAGCCTTCCCAGGTCAGCCTCTGCCGGCGTTCGCAGGCGAAGCCATCGCCCGCGCCCAGCAGCCCGGCCTCCTGCAGCAGCCTCAGATGCGCGCTGCGGCAGGGCGTCGCCTCCTCGGCGTCGAGCCGGACGCCCGCATCGTCGGGATCGCGCGCCTCCGCCTCCAGCAGAAGCGCGCGGATGAGGTCGAAATCACGCTGCATGCAATCGCACCGTCGACAAACCGCAAATCGGCCCATGGGCCGAAGCGGTATCTCACGCTCGGGTTAAGCCCGCGTGAGCCGTCGGCGCGTCCAGCGCCCCGAAGCCGTAGTGGCGCAGCCAGCGCAGGTCGCTGTCGAAGAAGGCGCGCAGGTCCGGGATCCCGTATTTCAGCATGGCGATGCGGTCGATGCCCATGCCGAAGGCGAAGCCCTGCCACTGCGACGGGTCGATCCCGCCGGCCTCCAGCACCTTCGGATGGATCATGCCCGAGCCGAGGATCTCGAGCCACGAGTCCCCCTCGCCGATCTTCAGGACGCCGCCGGTCCACGAGCAGCGGATGTCGACCTCGGCCGACGGTTCGGTGAAGGGGAAGTGGCTGGCGCGGAAGCGCAACTCGACGCCCTCCACCTCGAAGAAGGCGCGGCAGAACTCCTCGAGCACCCATTTCAGGTTGGCCATCGAGATCGCGCGGTCGATCGCAAGCCCCTCGACCTGGTGGAACATCGGCGTGTGCGTCTGGTCATAGTCGCAGCGATAGACGCGGCCCGGGCAGATGAAGCGGCAGGGCGCGCCCTCGGCCAGCATGCCGCGGATCTGCACCGGCGAGGTGTGGGTGCGCAGCACGTTGGGCGCGCGCCCGTCGCCGGGCAGGCGGCGCATGTAGAAGGTGTCCATCTCGGTGCGGGCCGGATGCTCGCGCGGGATGTTGAGCGCGTCGAAATTGTGGAAGTCGTCCTCGATCTGCGGGCCTTCCTTCACGCCGAAGCCCATTTCGGCGAAGATCGTCACGACCTCCTCGGTCACCTGGCTGATCGGGTGGAGCGTGCCCTGGGGGCGCGGCCGGGACGGCAACGTGACGTCGAGCCATTCCGCCGCCAGCCTCTCCGCCAGCGCGGCATCGCCCAGCGCGGCCTTGCGGGCGGCGAGCGCCGCGGCGATCTCGTCCTTCAGCGCGTTCAGCGC
>DAIPIU010000031.1:0-33057 GCA_036770645.1 Rubrimonas sp.
CTGGCCGGCGACAAGGTGCAGGTCGAGATGACGCCCTACGACCTGTCCAAGGGCCGCATCACCTACCGTTTCAAGTAATTTGGCCGTCGCGCCCGCGCGCCCGCGCCTCGTGCTCGCCTCGGCCTCGCCCCGCCGCCGCGACCTGCTGGCGCTGGTCGGCGTGATCCCCGACGCGATCCTCTCCGCCGACATCGACGAGACGCCGCTGCCCGACGAGCTCCCGCGGCTGTGCGCCCTGCGGCTGGCGCAGGCCAAGGCCGCCGCCGTCGCCGCGCTGCCGCAGGCCGAGGGCGCGCTGGTGCTCGCGGCCGACACCGTGGTGGCGGTCGGGCGGCGCAACCTCGGCAAGCCCGCGGACGAGGCCGAGGCGCGGCGCTTCCTCGGCCTGCTGTCGGGCCGTCGCCACCGTGTCGTGACCGGCGTCGCCCTGCGGCTGGGGGCGCGGCTGTGGACCCGGCGCGTCGAGACCGTGGTCAAGGTCAAGCGGCTGTCGCCGGCCGAGACCGAGGGCTACCTCGCGGGCGGCGAATGGCGCGGCAAGGCCGGCGGCTACGCCATCCAGGGCGTGGCCGCGGCGCTGATCCCCGAGATCAACGGCAGCTACACCAACGTCGTCGGTCTGCCGCTGACCGAGACCGCCAACCTGCTGGCCGGCGCGGGCTATCCCGTGCGCCTGTCGGGGGCCGCGGCGTGAGGGCGGGCCGGATCGTCGCGCTGGACGCGCGCGGCGCGCAGGGCTGCGCCGCGCTGCTGGTGGACGGGCGGCTCGAGGACGTGCTGATCGATCCCCGCCCCGGCGACGCCGCGCCCGCGCCCGAGTCCGTCTGGCTGGGGCGCGTCGAGCGGACGGCCCCGGCCATCGGCGCGGCCTTCCTCGACCTCGGCGAGGGCCGGCGCGGCTGGCTGCGCGGGGCCGACGCAAGGCCGGGCGAGATGCGGGTGGTGCAGGTCTCCCGCTGGGCCGACCCGGGCAAGGCCGCGCCGCTGACCGACCGCCCGGTGCTGAAGGGCCGCCTCGCGCTGGTCACCCCCGGCGCGCCGGGCGCCAACCTCGCGCGCGGCGTGCGCGGCCATGCGGCGCGCGAGCGGCTGGCGGCGCTGGCCGCCGCGGCGCTCGAGGGGGCGGACCCCGACATCGGCATCGTTCTGCGCAGCGCGGCGGCCGAGGCGGAGGACGCGGCCATCCTCGCCGAATCCCGCGCCCTGCTGGCCGAGGTCGACGCGCTGGCCGCGGCGATGGACGGGCGCGCGCCGCGCCTGCTGCGCGCCGCCCCCGACGCCCGCGCGCGCGCCCTGCGCGACTGGACCGAGCCCCCCCCGGACGCGGTGGACGACGCCCCGGACGCCTTCGAGCGGCTGGGCGTCTGGGATGCGCTGGCCGCGCTGCGCTACCCCGAGGCCGCGCTGCCGGGCGGCGGCTGGATGGCGGTCGAGGCCACAGCGGCCATGGTGGCGGTGGACGTGAACACCGGCGAGGATTTCTCGAAGGGCGCCGCCCAGCGCGCCAACCTCGCGGCCTGCGCCGAACTGCCCCGGCAGCTGCGCCTGCGGGGCCTCGGCGGGCTGGTTCTGGTGGATTTCGCGCCGGTGAGGAAGGGCGCGCGGCAGGGCATCGACCAGGCGCTGGCGCGCGCGCTGGCGGCCGATCCGGTCGAGACCCAGATCGGCGGCTGGACGCCGCTCGGCAACCTCGAACTGGTGCGCCGCCGCGAGCGCCGGCCGCTGCGCGGGCTGCTCGATGACTGAGGCCCCGCCCGCCGACGCCGCGCCGGCCTGCCCGATCTGCGGCAGGCCGCGCGACCCGGCCTTCCGCCCCTTCTGCTCGCGCCGCTGCGCGCAGGTCGACCTCGGGAGATGGCTGACTGGCGGCTACGCCATCCCCGGCGAGGCCGACGCCGACGAGGACGGGGAGGGCCCGGGCCCGGTCAGTCGGGAACCTTGATCATCCGGCCGAGGAACCGGCCCCCGAACACATGGATGTGCAGGTGCGGCACCTCCTGGTGCGCGTCCGGCCCGGCATTGGACAGGATGCGGTAGCCTTCGCCGCCGGCGCTTTCGGCATGGCCGGTCAGGGCGGCGACATGGCCGCAGGCGCGCACGAAATCGGCGATCTCGATCTCGGTCGCCTCGGCCGCGAAATGGTCGAAGTTGACGTAGGGTCCCTTCGGGATCACCAGCACATGGGTCGGGGCCTGGGGGTTTATGTCCCTGAAAGCCAGGCTGTGCGGCGTCTCGTGCACCTTCTGGCAAGGGATCTCGCCGCGCAGGATGCGGGCGAAGACGTTCTGCGGATCATAGGCGTAGCTCATGCGGCGGTCCCCCGGGCGTCGGTCGCGGCGGCGTTATAGCCCGGCGCGGCCGGCCCCGTCACCGTGGCGTCACCGCCACCATGGCGTCACGGCGCCGCCGGCATGTCGTCGCCTTCCAGCCAGTCCAGCGCCATCGCCGCCCAGCCCTCTGGCACGACATGGCCGCCGTCGAACAGCGCAAGGCCCAGCGCGCCGCCCGCCGCGCATCCGGTCCAGGCGCGCAGCAGGAAGGGCGGGCGCGCCCCGGTGCCCGTGGGCCGGTCCGATGCGCAGCCCAGCGTGGCGCGCAGCATCGCGAGGCCCGCGAACAAATCCCCCTGCACGGCCGCGCCGCCGCCCACGGCGCGGCCCTCGACCGGCACCACGGCGTCGGCCCAGCCATGCGCGTGCAGCAGCCGCACCGGGCCGGCGCAGCGGTCGGGCAGGGGGCGCCACAGCAGCCCCGCGACCGGAGCATAGGCGTCGGCGCTGCCGGGCGCGTCGCAGGCCAGCCGCCACACCATCATCCCGCCGCCGGAAAAGCCCGCCGCGAGCACGGGTCCGTCGCCCACGCGCAGGCGGTCGCGGGCGTCCGCGATCACGGCGCGCAGGAAGGCGACATCGTCCCGGTCGGCCGGGCCCGCGCCCGCGTTCCAGCGCCCGCCCGGATCGCCGGGGCCGCGCGGCATGCCCTGCGGGGCCGCCACGGCATAGCCGCGGGCGAGCAGCGGCACGACCACATGGGAAAGGCGCAGCGCGCCCTCCGCCGTTCCGCCCCAGCCATGCAGGAACAGCACGAGGCCCCGCGGCGCGGCCTCGGGCGTCAGCGCGCGGTAGAGGCCGCTGGGCAGCAGGCAGTTCGACGACAGGCCGGGGCACGCGGAGGCCGCGCCGGCCGCAAGGGCCAGCGCCAGCGCTGCGAGAAATCTGCGCAAGGATGGGCCCTCCCGTCGCCTGTCCGCGGCGGAAGGGTGGCGCGAAGGGGCCTGCCGTCCAGCGCGGGCCGCGTCACTCGGCGGCGGCGGCCTTCGGACGGTAGTTGGCCTTCTCGACGATGCGGGCCGATTTGCCGCGGCGCGCGCGCAGGTAGTACAGCTTGGCCCGCCGCACCTTGCCGCGGCGCACCACCTCGATCTCCGCGATGTTCGGCGAATACAGCGGGAACACGCGCTCGACGCCCTCGCCGAAGCTGATCTTGCGCACGGTGAACGACGCGTCGATGCCGCCGCCCCGGCGGCCGATGCAGACGCCTTCATAGTTCTGCACGCGCGAGCGTGTGCCCTCGATGACCTTCACGCCGACGCGCACGGTGTCGCCCGGGCCGAAATCGGGGATGGTCTTGCCGAGCGCCTCGACATGCTCGGCGGCGATCTGCTGCAGCAGGTTCATCTTCGGTCGTCCTTCTCAATGCCGCCCGGTCCGGCGGGCTTGTGCGCGTCCGATTGCTCTGCCGCTCCTGCCGCGGCCCCCCGGGCCGCCCAGAGATCGGGACGTCTTTCCCGCGTCAGCGCCTCGGCCCGGGCGCGCCGCCAGCCGGCGACGCGGGCGTGATGGCCGGACAGGAGAACCTCCGGTATCGCGCGCCCTTCCCAGTCCTGGGGCTTCGTGTACTGCGGGGCCTCGAGAAGCCCCGCGGCGAAACTCTCCTCCGTCAGCGATGCGGCGTTGCCGAGCACCCCCGGCAGCAGCCGCACGCAGGCGTCCAGCAGCGCCATGGCCGGGATCTCGCCCCCGGTCAGGACGAAATCGCCGACCGACACCTCGTCCAGCCCGCGCGCCTCGAGCACGCGCTGGTCAACCCCCTCGAAGCGGCCGCAGAGCAGGATGACCCCCGGCCCCGCCGCCAGCCGCCGCGCCCATGCCTGGTCGAAGGGCCGCCCCCGCGGCGACAGGCACAGCGCCGGGCGGTCCCGCCCCGGCCCGTCGGCGGCGCGCGCCGCGTCGATGGCCGCCGCGGTCACGTCCGGGCGCAGCACCATGCCCGGCCCGCCCCCTGCGGGGGGTCCGTCCACGGCGCGGTGCTTATCGCGCGCGAACCCCCGGATGTCCAGCGCATCGAGCGCCCAGATCCCCTCGGCCCGCGCCCGCCCGGTCAGGCTTTCGTCCAGCGGCCCTGGGAACAGCCCCGGGAACAGGGTCAGCACCGTGGCGCGCCACGCGGTCACGGGGGCGGGCGGGTCGTCCATCAGGCAGCGCGGCGTCAGCGACGGGCGCACCGACAGGCGGCGCAGCGACCGCGCGGGCGGGGGCGCCCCCTCGCCCCGACCCTCCGCGAAGGTCGGCGGGGCGGGGGCGGGCGACCCGGCCCGCGCTTCGGGCGCGGCGCCCGGAGGCGCGCCTGCGCCGTCCCCTTCGCCCCGACCCTGCCCCCCGGCGGGGAGGGGGGGCGCGGCGGCCGGGGCGTCGGGGGCCTTGCGCCCGGTCACGCCTCGCCCTCCCCGCCGAAATCCGGCGCGGCCACCTCCTCGGGCGGGTCGGCGACGATGCGCCCCGCGCCGAGGTCGACCGTGGGCACGGCGGCGCGGGTGAAGGGCAGCAGCAGCGTGCGGCCGCCCTGCTGCGCCACCTCGAGGAAGTCGCCCGCGCCGAAATTCTGCACCGCCGCGACCCGGCCGAGCGCGGCCCCCCCGGCGTCGAACACCGCCAGCCCCAGCAGGTCGGCGTGATAGAACTCCTCGTCCGGCAGCGCGGGCAGGGCGTCGCGGGGCGCGTAGAGCCGCGCGCCCTTCAGCGCTTCGGCCTCCTCGCGCGTCTCCACGCCGTCCAGCCTTGCCGCGAAGCCGTTCGGGATCGGCCGCGTCACGCGCGGGCGGAACCGCCGCGCGCCGTCCTCGGTCTCGAGCGGCCCGTAGGACGCGAAGGCCAGCGGGTCCGCGGTGAAGGACTTCACCCGCGCCTCGCCGCGCACGCCGAACGCGCCCGCGATCGCGGCGACGCAGACGCGCCGGTCGGGGGCGTGGTCGCTCATCGTCGGCTCTCCCGGCGGCAGGGGGGCCGGCCGCGGATCACTCCGCGGCGGCGGCGGCCTCGGCGATGGCGGCCGCCTTCTTGGCGCGCTCCTCGGACCGCTTCTTCATCTTCGCGCCGGGCTCGGCCTTGAGCATGTTGGCGCGCTCCTTCTTCGGCAGCACGCCCGCGTTCTCCAGCCAGCGGCTGACGCGGTCGGTCGGCTCGGCCCCCTGGGACAGCCAGTACTGGATGCGCTCCATGTTCAGGCGCACCCGGTTCGGGTCGTCCTTCTTCAGCAGCGGGTCGTAGGCCCCCAGCTTCTCCTTGAAGCGGCCGTCGCGCGGCATGCGGCTGTCGGCGGCGACGACGGAGTAATAGGGGCGCTTCTTCGAGCCGCCGCGCGCGAGGCGGATCTTCATGGCCATGGGTGGTTTCTCCTGTGGATGTCAGCTGCGGATCCGCTCGTGGTGGCGGATCACTTCCTGGATGATGAAGGCGAGCACCTTCTCGGCGAATTCGGGGTCGAGGCCCGCGTCGTTGGCCAGCCGGCGCAGCCGGGCGACCTGCTGCGCCTCGCGCGCCGGATCGGCGGCGGGCAGGTCGAACAGGGCCTTGAGCTTGCCGACCTCCTGCGTGTGCTTGAACCGCTCGGCCAGCGTGTGCACGAGGATCGCGTCGAGATTGTCGATCGACCGGCGCAGTTCGGACAGCAGTTCCTGCGCCTCTTCCGGCGTGGCGATCTCGGTCATTTCTTCTTCCCCAGCCCGGACAGGCCGCCCGGCAGGCTTCCCGACAGCCCGCCGGCAAGCCCGCCGCCCGCGGGCATGCCGCCGAGGCCCCCCGGCGGCAGCGCGAGACCCCCGCCGCCAAGCCCCGGCGCGGGCGGCGTCTGCCCGCCCCGGCCGCCGAACAGGGCGCCGAGGCCCCCGCGCATCAGGCCCTTCTGGCCCATCCTGCCCATCTTCTTCATCATGTCGGCCATCTGCCGGTGCATCTTCAGCAGGCGGTTCACGTCCTGCACGTCGAGCCCCGATCCGGCCGCGATGCGGCGCTTGCGGCTGGCCTGCAGCAGTTCCGGGTTCTTGCGCTCCGCCTTGGTCATCGACTGGATCAGCGCGATCTGGCGGCGGATCACCTTGTCGTCCATGCCGGATTCGGCCATCTGCTTCTGCGCCTTGGCCATGCCGGGCAGCATGCCCATCACGCCCTGCATGCCGCCCAGCTTCAGCATCTGGTCGAACTGGCCCTTCAGGTCGTTCATGTCGAAGCGGCCCTTCTGGAACCGCTTCATCATGCGCTCGGCTTCCGCCGCCTCGATCTGCTCCTGCGCCTTCTCCACCAGGCTGACGATGTCGCCCATGCCGAGGATGCGGCCCGCGACGCGCGCCGGGTGGAACTCCTCCAGCGCGTCGAGCTTCTCGCCCTGGCCCACGAACTTGATCGGACGGCCGGTGACGGCGCGCATCGACAGCGCCGCGCCGCCGCGGCCGTCGCCGTCCATGCGGGTCAGGATCACGCCCGTGACGCCGAGCCGGCCGTGGAAGTTCTGCGCGACGTTCACCGCGTCCTGCCCGGTCAGGCCGTCGACCACCAGCAGCGTCTCGTTGGGCTTGGCGGCGTCGCGGACCTGCTCGACCTCGGCCATCAGCTCGTCGTCGACGTGCAGGCGGCCGGCGGTGTCGAGCATCACCACGTCGTAGCCGCCGAAGCTCGCCTGCTGCTTGGCGCGCTTCGCGATGGCCACCGCGTCCTGGCCCTGCACGATGGGCAGCGTGTCCACGCCGATCTGGCGGCCCAGCACCGCGAGCTGCTCCATGGCCGCCGGGCGGCGCGTGTCGAGCGAGGCCATCAGCACCCGCTTGCCCTCGCGCTCGGCCAGCCGCTTGGCGAGCTTGGCCGTGGTGGTGGTCTTGCCCGAGCCCTGCAGGCCCACCATCAGGATCGAGGCGGGCGGGCTGTCGATCCGCAGCCCCTCCTCGGCCGCGTCGCCCGACAGGGTGCGCACCAGCTCGTCATGGACGATCTTGACGACCATCTGGCCCGGCGTGACCGACTTCAGCACCGCCTGGCCGGTGGCCTTCTCGCGCACCTTGTCGATGAAGCCGCGCGCCACCGGCAGGGCGACATCGGCGTCGAGCAGCGCCACGCGGACCTCGCGCAGGGCGCCCGCCACGTCCGATTCGGACAGGGCGCCCTGCTTGGTCAGCTTGTCGAACACGCCCGAAAGGCGCTCGGACAGGCTCTCGAACATCCACCCCTCCACGCGCCTTCCGGCGCCGGTTCAACGGCTTGCGCCCCGGCGGGCGCGACGCGCTGGCCGGGGGCGATCCGCCCGCTTGGGGCGGACCGGAAGCATGGCGCTTCCATGGTCGGGAAGGGGGATGCCCGCGCGGCCCGTCCGAGTCAAGCCCGGCGGCCCGCGCCCCTTGACGCCGCCGGCCCCGCCCTGCGCCATGGTGGCGGAACCAGACTCCGCCGCCGACCCCGCCCGTTCCCCGGACCACGCGCCCATGACCATCGCCGTCGTCGTCGCCATCGTCGCCGCGCTGTTCCTGCTCACCGGGCTGTCCGAGCCGCTGGCGGCGCGGCTGCGGCTGCCCTTCTCCGTGGTGCTGGCGGCGGTGGGCGTGGCCATCGGCGCCGGCGCGATCTGGTTCCTGCGCACCGACCTGACCGATGCGCTGAACCCGGTGGCCGAGGCCATCGTGGCGCTGCCGATCACCGCCGACGTGTTCCTGTTCGTGTTCCTGCCGACGCTGCTGTTCCAGGCGACGCTTGGGCTGAACCTGCGGCGCATGGCCGACGACGCGGCCCCCGTGCTGCTGCTGGCGGTGGTGGCGGTGGTGCTGGCGACCCTGTCGGTCGGATACGCGCTGTCCTGGACCACGGACCTGCCGCTGATGGCCTGCCTGCTGATCGGGGCCATCGTCTCGACCACCGACCCCTCGGCCGTGGTGGGCATCTTCCGCAACCTCGCCGCGCCGCGGCGGCTGTCGCGCATCATCGAGGGCGAGAGCCTGCTGAACGACGCCGCGGCCATCGCGCTGTTCGGCCTGTTCGTCGGCTTCGTGTCGATGAACGTGCCCGACCCCGACATCGAGGACGCGCTGGCGCGCTTTCCGCTGCTGATGGCCGGGGGCGCTGCGGTCGGCTGGGCCTTCGCGCGGCCGGCGGTTTGGCTGATGGGGCGGCTGGGGCGGCGCGAGCTGGCGGTGGTCAGCGTCTCGGTGGCGCTGCCCTACCTCGCCTATGTCGCGGCCGAGCGCCTGCTGGGCGTCTCCGGCGTCATCGCGGTGGTGGCGGCGGCGATGACGGTGAACCTGATGGGGGCCGGGCGGCTCGACCCCGGCGCGCGCGCGCGGCTGACCGAGGCCTGGGACCTGCTTTCGCACTGGGCCGGCGCGCTGATCTTTGTGCTGGCCGCGCTGCTGATCCCGCGGCTGCTGGAATACCTGCGCCCCTCCGATCTCGGGCTCGTCCTGGTGGTGGCCGGCGCCGCGATGGCCTCGCGCGCGGTCATCCTGTTCGGGCTGATGCCGCTGCTGACCGCGCTGCGCCTGTCGCCGCCGGTCAGCGCGCCCTACCGCCTCGCGATCCTGTGGGGCGGGCTGCGCGGGGCGGTCACGCTGGCGCTGGCGCTGGCCGTGACCGAAAGCCCCTTCATCGGGGCCGAGACCAAGCGGCTCGTGGGCATCCTCGCCACCGGCTACACGCTGTTCACCCTGATCGTGCAGGGCGCGACGCTGCGCTGGGTGATCGGGCGGCTGGGGCTCGACCGTCTGTCGCCGCTCGACGCCGCGCTGGCCGATCAGGTGGTCGCGGTCGCGCTTCAGCAGGTGCGCGAGGACGTGGCCGAAACCACGGCCGAGCACGGGCTGAGCCACGACATCACGCGCGCGGAGGCCAAGGCCTTCGCCGAAAGGCTCGACGCCGCCGTGGCGCAGGCCGAGGCGGGGGCGGACATCCTCGACCGCGACCGCGTCACGCTGGGCCTCATCGCGCTGGCGGGGGCCGAGCGCGACCTGATCCTCGAGGCCTTCCGCGACGCCGCCATCTCGGCCCGGCTGGCCGAGCGCATGCTGTCCGACGCCGACCGGGTGATCGAGCGCACCCGCGCCGAGGGGCGCGTCGGCTGGCTGCGCGCCGCGCGCCTGTCGCTGGGCCATGGCGCGGCCCTGCGCCGGGCGCTGCGCCTGCACGAGGGCTTCGGCCTGTCGGGGCCGCTGGCGCGCCGCACCGGCGACCGCTTCGAGCTGCTGCTGACCCAGCGCGCCATCCTGGCCGGGCTGGGGGGCTTCATCGACCGCCGCATCCGGCGCATCCACGGCCGCCGGGTGTCGGATCTGCTGCGCGAGATGCTGGCGCGGCGCTCCGAGGAGATCGCGGAGGCGCTGGACGGGCTGCGGCTGCAGTTCCCCGGCCATGCCGAGGAGCTCGAGCGCCGCTTCATCCGCCGCGCCGCCCTGCGGTTCGAGGCCCGCGAATACGACCGGCTGCGCGAGGACGGGCTGATCGGGCCGGAGCTGCACGCCACGCTCGTCGCGCGCATCGACGCCGCGCGCGCCGCGACCGAGCGCCGGCCGCAGCTCGACGTGGCGCTGCGCAAGGTGGCGCTGGTCCGCCGGTTCCCGCCCTTCGCCGACCTCGACGAGGCCGGGCTGCGGCGGCTGGCCCGCGCGCTCAGCACCCATTACGCCGAGCCGGGCGAGCTGCTGCTGTCGCGCGACGCGGCCCCGCGGGTGGTGCGCTTCATCGCCTCGGGCGCGGTCGAGCTCGACACCGCCGGCCAAAGGCTGCGCCTCGGGCCCGGCGAGATGTTCGGCCAGCTCGGCATCCTCGCCCGCGGGCGCAGGCGCACCCAGGCCCGCGCGCTGACCCATTGCACCATCCTGTCGCTCGACGAGGCGCGCTTCCTGCGCCTGCTGCGGCGCAGCCCCGCGCTGCGCGCCGCGGTGCTCGACAGCGCCGCCCGGCGCGGCGTCGCCCTGACGCTCGAGGCGGCCGCCTGACGCCCGTCCGGCGCGGCGGGCGGCCGCGCCGCGGCCCGCGTCGCGGCGTCCGGCGCTGGCGGCCGTCATGGGCGCGTCCCAGATAGGGGTTGACGCGGCGCCGCGGCTGCGGGTTCAACGCGGCGACGCGGCCGCGGCGATGACGGCGCGGCGGCAGACATCCGGGGCACGGCGCATGAGCGACCAGAAGAACATGATCATGGCGGCTGTGCTCAGCTTCCTCGTGATCGTCGTCTGGCAGTATTTCTTCGTGCCGCCGCCGCCCGAGCCCGTCGCGGTGGCCGAGCAGGGCGCGGACCCCTCCGCCCCCCCGCCCGTGGCCGCCGCCGCGACGCCCGCGCCCGTGCTGCGCGCGGAGGCGCTGGCCGCCGCGCCCCGCGTGCCCATCGCCACGCCCCGGCTGACCGGCTCGGTCTCGCTGCGCGGCGGGCGCATCGACGACCTGCACCTCGCCGCCTTCCGCGAGACGCTCGATCCCGACAGCGACACTGTCACGCTGCTGTCGCCCTTCGGGGCCTCGAACCCCTATTACGCCGTCTGGGGCTGGGTGCCCGCGCAGGGCTCGCAGACCGGGCCGCTGCCCGCCGCCGACACCGCATGGACGGTCGAGAGCGGCGACACGCTGGCCCCCGGCCGGCCGCTGACGCTGGCGTGGGAGAACGGCGCGGGCCTGACCTTCCGCCGGACGCTCAGCATCGACGACCACTACATGTTCACCGTCACCCAGTCCGTCACCAACGGCGGCGCCGGGCCGGTGACGCTCGCCCCCTGGGGCACGGTCGCCCGCCACGGCGTCCCGCCGCTCGTCAACATCTACATCCTGCACGAGGGCGCCATCGGCGTCGCCGACGGGCAGCTGCGCGAGATCGACTACGACGACATGCTCGAGATGCCGGTGGACCCCTTCGAGGGCGCGCCGGCCGAGCGCGTGGCGGTCACGACCAATGGCTGGCTGGGCTTCACCGACAAGTTCTGGCTGACCGCCTTCGCCGGCGGGCCGGAGCACCCCTTCACCGCCGTCTACAAGGCCGCCCAGACGGCGGGGGGCCCGGTGTTCCAGGCCGACATGCGCCAGCCGCCCCTGACGGTCGCCCCCGGCGAGACGGCGCAGGCGGTCAGCAAGTTCTTCGCGGGCGCCAAAGAGGCGCGGCTGCTCCAGGCCTACGAGCGCGACCTCGGCATCGACCGCTTCGTGGACGCGGTGGACTGGGGCTGGTTCTTCTTCCTGACCAAGCCGATCCACTGGCTGCTGATGTTCATCCACGACATCGTGGGCAACATGGGCTGGGCGATCATCCTGCTGACCGTGGTGATCAAGACCATCCTGTTCCCGTTGGCCTACAAGTCCTTCGTCGCCATGTCGCGCATGAAGCAGCTCCAGCCCGAGATGGAGAAGCTGAAGGAACGCGCCGGCGACGACAAGATGAAGCTCCAGCAGGAGATGATCGCGCTCTACAAGCGCGAGAAGGTCAACCCGGCCGCGGGGTGCCTGCCGATCCTGATGCAGATCCCGATCTTCTTCTCGCTGTACAAGGTGATCTTCGTCTCGCTGGAACTGCGCCATGCGCCGTTCATCGGCTGGATCCGCGACCTGTCGGCGCCGGATCCGTCGTCCTGGATGAACCTGTTCGGCCTGCTGCCGTTCGAGACCACGGCGATACCGGCGATCCTGGCCCTGTTCTCGATCGGCGTCTATCCGATCTTCCTCGGCATCTCGATGTGGATGCAGCAGAAGCTGAACCCGGCCCCGACCGACCCGACGCAGGCGCAGATCTTCGCCATCATGCCGTGGATGTTCATGTTCCTGATGGGCCAGTTCGCCGCCGGCCTGGTGGTCTACTGGATCGCGAACAACGTGCTGACCTTCATCCAGCAGTACAGCATCATGCGCAGCCAGGGCGTGGACGTGGATTTCTTCGGCAACGTCAAGCGCAGCTTCAAGCGCCGGCGTCCGGCGGAATAGCCTCGTGGCCGCGACCCTCGCCGCGATCTGGCGCCATCCGGTCAAGAGCCTCGGCCGCGAGGCGCTCGACGCCGTGCGCCTCGAACCCGGCGCCTGCCTGCCCTTCGACCGGCGCTGGGCGCTGGCCCATCGCGCCAGCCGCTTCGACGACGCGAACCCCGCCTGGGTCGAGTGCCGCAACTTCGCCCGCGTGACCCTCTCGCATCCGCTGATGGCGGTCGAGGCCGCCTGGGACGAGGCCGCGCGCCGCCTGACCCTGACCCGCCCCGGCGCGGCGCCGCTGACCGCCGACCCGGACGCGCCCGACGGCGCGCGGGCCGTCGCCGGCTGGGCGCAGGCCGCGGCGGGCGACGCCCAGCCGGGGCCGTTCCGGCTGGTGCGCGCGCCGCAAGCCATGACCGACAGCGACTGGCCCTCCGTCTCCATCGGCTCGCTCGCTTCGCTGCGCGCGCTGGGCCAGCGCATGGGCGTCGCGCTCGACCCGCGGCGCTTCCGCATGAACCTCTGGCTCGACGGCCTCGCCCCCTGGGAGGAGCGCGGCTGGGAGGGGCGCGAGATCGCCATCGGCCCCGTCCGCCTGCGCGTGCGCGAGCGCACCTGGCGCTGCGTCGCCACGGAGGTCGCGCCCGACACCGGCCGCCGCGACGCCCCGGTGCTCGACGCCCTGCGCGCGGCGCTGGGGGACACCGATTTCGGCGTCTACGCGGAAGTGGTCGCGGGCGGCGAGATCCGCCTCGGCGCCGCGGTCGCGGCGTGACCGCGGCGCCGCTGCCCGACCCGATGGCCGCGCATCCGATCCCGGCCCATCCCCGGGTCGGGCTGCTGCGCCCCGTCGCGCAGGGCCGCGCCAACGTCTCGGTCGGCGAATGGACCTACGCCGACGACCCCGCGGGGCTCGCGGACTTCTTCGAGCGCCGGGTGCTCTACCACTTCGATTTCATCGGCGACCGCCTCGTGATCGGCCGCTTCTGCGCCATCGCCGAGGGCGCGCGCTTCGTGATGGGGGGCGGATCGCACGCGATGGGCGGCTTCTCGACCTATCCCTTCGAGATCTTCGGCCTCGACGCCGGCGCGGCCTCCGACGACCCGCCTCGGGACACCGTGATCGGCAACGACGTCTGGATCGGCCGCGAGGCGATGATCCTGCCCGGCGCGCGCATCGGCAGCGGGGCGGTGGTCGGGGCCGGCGCGGTGGTCGCGGGCGAAGTGGCCCCCTATGCGGTGGTCGCGGGCAACCCCGCGCGCGAGCTCCGCCGGCGCTTCGACGCCGCGACCGTCGCCGCGCTGCTCGACCTCGCCTGGTGGGACTGGCCGCCCGACCGGATCGCGGCCGCCGCCCCGGCCATACGCGGGGCCGACCTCGCCGCGCTGCGGGCCCGCGCGCCATGAGCTTCACCGACGACGAGATCGAGGCGGCGCGCAAGCTGTTCGCCGGCCCCGTGACCTTCGCCAAGGGCGTCGTGGCGCTCGACGGCCTGCCGCCGGCCGACCGCCCGGAGGTCTGCTTCGCGGGCCGGTCGAACGTGGGCAAATCCTCGCTGATCAACGCCCTGACCGGGCGGCGCGACCTCGCCCGCGCCTCGAACACACCCGGCCGCACGCAGGAGATCAACTATTTCGACCTCGGCGGGCGCGCCTGGCTGGTCGACCTGCCGGGCTACGGCTACGCCGAGGCCCCGAAGGCGCTGGTGGCGCGCTGGCAGGCGCTGATCAAGGCGTATCTCTCGGGCCGCCCGACCCTGCGCCGCGCCTTCGTGCTGATCGACGGGCGCCACGGGGTGAAGGCGGTGGACGGCGAGATCATGGGCCTGCTCGACGGGGCCGCCGTCAGCTACCAGGCGGTGATGACCAAGGCCGACAAGCCGAAACCCGACGCGGTCGAGGCCGTGCGGGCCGCCGTCGCGCTCGCGCTCGCGAAGCGTCCGGCGGCGCATCCCGAGATCGCCGTCACCTCCTCCGAGACCGGCGCCGGCATCCCCGAACTGCGCGCCGCCATCGCCGCCCTGACCGCCTGACGCCGCGGCCCGCCCGCCGCCGCCTGTCCCCGGCGCGACGCCGCGGCTGTCGCGGGCGGGCGCGACGGGCGCGCGGCGCGCGCCCATCCTCGCGCCGCCATGCCCGTCCTGCCCCGCGCCCCGGACATCCGCGCCTTCGCCCTGCTCGGCGCCGCCGAGGCGGCCGTGCGGGGGCTGACCATCTCGGCCCTGCCGCTGGCGGCCTATGCCGCGCTGGGCGACGCTGCCGCGCTCAGCGCGCTCTACACCGCCGCGGGCGTGGCAGCGCTGGGCCTGTCGCTGGTCCTGCCCGCGCTGGGCCGGCGCCTGCGGCGGCGCACGCTGTATCTGGCGGGGCTCGCGGGTTTCGCGCTGTCGGGCCTGTGCGGCGCGGCGGGCGGCGCCGCCACCGGGGCGGCCGTGGTTCTCGGGGCCTGGGCGACGGTGATCGCGACCGTCTGCTTCAACGCCTATCTCATGGAGCAGGTGCCCCGCGCCGCGCTGGGGCGGGCCGAGGCGCTGCGGCTGTTCTGGTCCGGGCCCGCCTGGCTCGCCGGGCCGTTCATCGGCGTCTGGATGATGGCGGAACTGCACCCCGCCGCGCCCTTCCTGCTGTCCGCGGCCGGCGCGGCGGCCACCGCCGCCCTTTTCCTGCGGCTGGGCCTCGCGGGGCCGCGCCCGGCGCGCCGGGCGGCGGTGGCGCATCCGCTGGCCCATCTGGCGCGCTTCGCCCGCCAGCCTCGCCTCGTCGCGGGCTGGGCGCTGGCCACGACGCGCTCCTGCGGCTGGATGGCGTTCTACATCTACGTCCCGGTCTACGCCGTTCAGTCCGGCCTGGGCGAGAAGGCGGGGGGCCTGATCGTCTCGGCCGGCGCCGCCTTCCTGCTGGCCTCGCCGCTGTTCGGGCGGCTGCTGGCGCGGATCGGGGTGCGCGCCGCGGTGGTGGCGGGCTTCGCGGGCGGCGCCGTCGGCTGGGCGCTGGCGGCCCTGCTGGCCCCGCACGCCCCGGTGGCGGCGGCCGGGGCGCTGCTGGGGGCGGCGGCCTGCATGGTGCTGCTGGACCTGTGCGCCGGCCTGCCCTTCCTCGCGGCCGTCCGGCCCGCCCAGCGCGACGAGATGGCGGCGGTCTATGCCAGCTTCCGCGAGACCTCGCTGGTCGCGACGCCCGCGCTCGGCGGGGCGATCCTCGCCGTCGCCCCCCTGCCGGCGGTGTTCCTGGCGGTCGCGGGGGGCTACGGGGCCGCGGCGCTGGCGGCGCGCCGGCTGCCGCGGCGGCTCGGCCGGCCGCGGCCCGGGCCGCCCGCGCCGGCTGCGGGCGCGCCGGGACTGGCCGCGCCCGCCGGGGCGCAGTAAAAGGGCCCCGTCGAGGATGGGGGATCCCGCCGGTGGAGAAGTCGCGCGCCATGAAACGGGACTGGATCGCCACCGCCCGCACGCTGTCGGAGGCCGTGCCCTTCCTCCAGCGCTACGACGACAAGGTCGTGGTCATCAAGTTCGGCGGCCACGCCATGGGCGACGACGCCGCGATGGCCAGCTTCGCCCGCGACGTGGTGCTGATGAAGCAGTGCAACGTGCACCCGGTCGTCGTGCATGGAGGCGGCCCGCAGATCGCGGCGATGCTCAAGCGCGTCGGCGTCGAATCGGAATTCGTGGACGGGTTGCGCGTGACCGACAAGGCCACCGTCGAAGTGGTCGAGATGGTGCTGGCCGGCGCCATCAACAAGCGCATCGTCAGCGCCATCAACGACCAGGGCGGTCGCGCCGTCGGCGTCTGCGGCAAGGACGCGCGGCTGCTGATCTGCGAGAAGGTCACGCGCACCAAGCGCGACCCCGAAAGCCGCATCGAGCAGGTGCTGGACCTCGGCTTCGTGGGCGAGCCGCGCGAGGTCAACCCCGCCATCCTCGAGACCATGCTGCGCGCCGAGTTCATCCCCGTCGTCGCCCCGGTCGGCGCGGGCCGCGCGGGCGAGACCTTCAACGTCAACGCCGACACCGCCGCCGGCGCCATCGCCGGGGCGCTGAAGGCCGAACGCCTGCTGCTGCTGACCGATGTCGAGGGCGTGAAGGACGCGGACGGCGACGTGCTGACCGATCTCAGCCCCCAGCAGGTGCGCCGGCTGATCGAGGACGGGGTGATCCGCGGCGGCATGATCCCCAAGGTCGAGACCGCGCTCGCGGCCATCGGGCAGGGGGTGGGCGCCGCCGTCATCCTCGACGGCCGCGCGCCGCACGCCTGCCTGCTGGAACTGTTCACCGCGCATGGGGCCGGGACCCTGCTGCGGCCATGACCGCGCCCTTCCATCGCGGCCCGAAGATCGCGCCCTCGATCCTGTCGGGCGATTTCGCGGCGCTCGGCGCGGAATGCGCCGCGGTCGAGGCGCAGGGCGCGGACTGGGTGCATGTCGACGTGATGGACGGGCATTTCGTGCCCAACCTCACCTTCGGCCCGGCCATGGTGAAGGCGCTGCGCCCGCATGTCCGCACGGTGCTGGACGTGCACCTGATGATCGCGCCGGTGGATCCCTTCATCGCCGCCTTCGCCGAGGCCGGCGCCGACGTGCTGACCGCCCATGTCGAGGCCGGGCCGCATCTCGACCGCACGCTTCAGGCGATCCGCGCCGCGGGCTGCCGCGCGGGCGTCGCCCTGAACCCCGCCACCCCGCCCGAGGCCATCGGTTTCGTGCTCGACCGCGTCGATCTCGTCTGCGTGATGACCGTGAACCCCGGCTTCGGCGGCCAGTCCTTCATCCATGCCATGGTCCCGAAGGTGCGCCGCCTGCGCGCCATGATCGGCGACCGGCCCATCCACATCGAGATCGACGGGGGGGTGACGGCGGAGACCGCTCCCCTCGTCGTCGCCGCGGGCGCGGATGTGCTCGTGGCGGGCGCCGCCGCCTTCCGCGGCGGGTCGGTCGCCGACCCCGCGCCTTACGGTCGCAACATAGGGGCGATCCGTCGCGCGGCGGAGACGGCGTTTTCCGCTATGTCTAGGGTCGAACCCGCATAGCGGATTCCGCATATGACGCTAGGGAGAGCTACCCAGATGACAAGGACGATCCTCGCCGCCGCGGCCGCCGCGGCCCTGCTCGCCGCCCCCGCCTTCGCCGGCGACGCCGAAGCCGGCGCGAAGGTGTTCCGCAAATGCGCCGCCTGCCACGCCGTCGGCGCCGATGCCAAGAACAAGGTCGGCCCGGTGCTGAACGGCATCGTCGGCCGCGAAGTCGCGACCGTCGACGGATTCAAGTACTCGGACGCCATGAAGGGCCATGGCGGGGTCTGGAGCGAGGACCGCCTCGCAGAGTACCTCAAGGACCCGAAGAACGCCATCAAGGGCAACAAGATGGCCTTCGCCGGCCTGAAGAAGCAGGACGAACTCGACAACGTCATCGCCTATCTCAAGACCCAGAACTGATCCGGAGCGGGGGCCGGCGCAGGCCGGCCCCGCCCTTTTTCCCGTGATCCCGCCCCGTCCTTCGGCCGTCGTGTTCGACCTCGACGGCACGCTGGTCGACAGCGCGCCCGACATCCACGCCGTCGGCGCGCGCACGCTGGCCGATCTCGGCCGCCCGCCCGTCACGCTGGACCAGACCCGCGCCTTCGTCGGCAACGGCGCGGCGGTGTTCGTCGCGCGCTGCCTCGAAGCGACCGGCGGCGCGGCGGACCCGGCCCTGCGCGCCGAGGCGCTGCGCCTGTTCCACGCCCATTACGAGGCCGACCCGGCGGGCCTCACCCGCCCCTATCCCGGCGTGCCGGCGCTGCTCGCGCGCCTGCGGGCCGCGGGCATGCCGATGGGCGTCTGCACCAACAAGCCGCTGCGGCCCGCGCAGGGCGTGCTCGCGGCGCTCGATCTGGCCGGGTTCTTCGGGGCCGTGGTCGGCGGCGACACGCTGCCGGTGCTCAAGCCCGACCCCGCGCCCCTGCGCCTGACGCTCGACCGTCTGGGGGCCGACCCCGCGGCGGCGCTGTTCGTCGGCGACAGCGAGACCGACGCGGCGACCGCGCAGGCCGCAGGCCTGCCGCTGGCGCTGTTCACGCAGGGCTACCGCCGCAGCCCGGTCGCGGCCATCCCGCACGCCTTCGCCTTCGACGCCTTCGATGACCTGTCGGCGCGGCTGCTGCCCTGACGCGCCGGCCGTCCGTCCGGCCCCGGCCGCCCGCGCAGGGCCCGCCCCGCCCACCGCAATTTTACGGATCCTTAGGGCGTTCACCAAGAATCATCAATGATTCCAATGGTCCCGACTGGGGACATCGGCCCGATGCGCGCCCCTGTCCCGACCCGGTCCGACCCGCCGCCGCCCTATTCGGCCACGCGGCGCAGCTCGAACGGCCCGAGCCGCGTCTCGACCACCACCCGTTCGGGCCCCCACAGCCCGTCGCCGATGGGCGCGAGGCTGACCGACAGGGCCCCGGGGCGCTGAAGCCGCGCCACGCCCGCGCTGTCGGGCACATGGCCCGCGACGGCGCGATAGCGCGTCTCGCAGGTCACCGCGCCGTCCTCCGTGGCCGCGGCCCCCGCCAGCACGAGGTCGAAGCGCGTCCAGCCGCTGAACACCGGCGCGACCCGCGCGCAGACGGCGTCGGGGTCCGCATCGCTGGCCAGGGGGGCGACCAGCGCGGCGAGCGGGTCGATCACGTCGGCCAGATGCCGCGATTCGACCGGGGTGCGGCGCGCGAGGTAGTCCTCGGGCGGCGGCGGCTCGCTGGCCCAGCGCACGGCGCGCCCGCGCTCGAAGTCGATCTCGGTCGCCCCGGGCCGCCGCACGCCGACATAGCCGAGGCGGAACCGGTCGGGCCGCAGCCGCCCGCCCTCCACCGCGCCCTCTGACCGCGCGTCCCCCGCGCCGCCCCAGAACAGGAAGCGGAAATCGGCGCGCCCCTCGACGGCGTAACGCCCGCCATCGACCGCGGCGGAAAGCTCGGCCGTCCCGATCCGCAGGCCCGACACCCGCATCTCGTAGGCGATCCCCTGCGGCCTCGTGGCCGCCGTGGGCTGGGCCGCCAGCGCGGCGAGCGCGGCGAGGAGGATGCCGAGGCGCGACATGGGCGGCTCCCGCATGGATGGACGCGCTGCGAGAGGTAGCGCGCGCGCGGCGCGGGCAAGATCGCGGGGCCGCCGGCCGCGGCGGCCCCGCGTCGCGCCGCGGCCGGGACGGCGCCCCGCCCCGCTACCTGTTGGGCTGCGGCGTGATGCGCAGGTAGGGCTTCACGGTGCGGAAGCCCTTGGGATAGCGGCGCGCGAGTTCCTCGGGGTCGGTGACCGAGGGCGGGATGATCACGTCGTCGCCGTCGCGCCAGTCGACCGGCGTGGCCACCTTGTAGCCGTCCATCAGCTGCAGGCTGTCGATCAGGCGCAGCACCTCGTCGAAGTTGCGGCCCGTCGAGGGCGGATAGGTGAAGGAGGCGCGCAGCCTCTTCTGCGGATCGATCACATAGACCGCGCGCACGGTGAAGTTCGGGTCGGCCTTGGGGTGGATCATGCCGTAGAGGGTCGAGACCTTGCGGTCGGTGTCGGCCAGCACCGGATAGCCGACGCTGCAGCCCTGGGTCTCCTCGACATCGCCCATCCAGGCGTCGTGATCGGCCACGCTGTCAACCGACAGCGCGATCACCTTGACGTTCCGCCGCGCCCATTCCGGGGCGAGCTGCGCCACGCGCCCGAGTTCGGTGGTGCAGACCGGCGTGTAGTCGGCCGGGTGGCTGAACAGCACGCACCACGCGTCGCCGATCCAGTCGTGGAACGCGATCGGGCCGTGGGTGCTGTCCTGCGTGAAGTCGGGGACGGTGTCGCCGAGCAGTAGGGTCATCGGTGCCTCGCGCTCTGGAATGATTCCAAATCCTGCCGTTCAGCTAGGATCGCGCCTCCCGCAGTGCAACAGCGCGTCCATCGCTGCGACAATGCCGCCCGGGGACGCCCCGCAACGGCCCTGTCGCAATCCCGTGGTGGCGCAGGGGGGGGCGGCGTCTTACCCTTCCGGCCTCGGCGCCCGAACGGCGCGAACAGGGGGAGGCGTCCATGTCAGCCATGCTCTCGGGCCGAACGGCCCTCGTCACAGGGTCCACCTCCGGCATCGGGCTCGCCATGGCCGCGGCGCTCGGGGCCGAGGGCGCGCGGGTCGCCGTCCACGGGCTCGGCTCGCCGGAGGAGATCGAGGCCGCGATGGCCCATGTGCGCGCGGCCGGCGCGCCGGAGGCGAAATTCTTCGAGGGCAACCTCACCGATGTCGCCGCCACCGAGAAGCTGGTGCAGGACGTGATGGCCTGGGGCGACCTCGACATCCTCGTGAACAACGCCGGCATGCAGCGCACGGGCAGGATCGAGGACCAGGGCCCCAACTGGGACGTGGTCATCGCCCTGAACCTGTCCGCGTGCTTCCACACCATGCGGCTGGCGATGCCGGCGATGCGCGCGCGCGGCTATGGGCGCGTCATCAACATCGCCTCGGTGCACGGGCTGATCGCCTCGGTCGAGAAGGCCCCCTATGTGGCCTCGAAGTTCGGCGTCATCGGCCTCACGCGCGTCGCGGCGCTGGAATACGCCGATGTCGGCTCGCGCGAGACGGGGGGCGTGACCTGCAACGCCATCTGCCCGGGCTGGGTCGAGACGCCGCTGATCGAAAGCCAGATCCAGGCGCGCATCACCGACGGCACCCGCGACAGCGGCATCCGCGCGCTGGTGGCGGAGAAGCAGCCCTCGATGCGCATGGCGATGCCCGAGGATCTGGGCGCGCTGTGCGTGTTCCTGTGCAGCAAGGCCGCGCACAACATGACCGGCGTCGCCCTGCCGATGGACGGCGGCTGGACCTCGCAGTAGGCGGCTGCCGGCGAACGCTTTACGACCGGTTCCTTCCCGCTACCTACAGGCGGGGAGGAACCGATGAACCAGTCGAGCTTCGATTTCGGCGACGCGCCGCCCGGCGCTGCGCAACACGCGCGCGCGAGCCAGCGCGACTGGCCCCCCACCCGCGCCGAGGGGCTGCGCCGCATCGCGGCCTTCGCGCCGCGCATGGGCCGGCGCTACGCCGCGGGGCGCAACCACGACAACGGACCCGACGACCGGACGGCGGTGTCGCTGCTGTCGCCCTATGTGCGGCGTCGGCTGGTGACCGAGGCGGAACTGGTCCGCGCCGCGCTCGACCATCACGGGGCGGATGCCGCGGACAAGTTCATCCAGGAGGTGTTCTGGCGCAGCTACTGGAAGGGCTGGCTGGAGGCGCGCCCGTCGGTCTGGCGCGGCTATGTCGCGGGCCTCGCCGCCGACCGGGCGCGCGTGGCGCAGGATCGGCGGCTGGCCAGGCGGCTGGCGGCGGCCGAGGACGGGCGCACCGGCATCGCCTGCTTCGACGCCTGGGCGGAGGAGCTGGTCGCGACCGGCTATGTCCACAACCACGCGCGGATGTGGTTCGCCTCGATCTGGATCTTCACGCTCGACCTGCCATGGCGGCTCGGGGCGGATTTCTACCTGCGCCACCTGCTCGACGGCGACCCGGCCTCCAACACGCTCGGCTGGCGCTGGGTGGCCGGGCTGCACACGCGCGGCAAGCATTACGTCGCCGATCCGGCCAACATCGCGCGCTTCACCGACGGCCGCTTCGCGCCCGGCCCGCACGAGCTTGCCCGCGACCCCGCCCCGCTGACCGAGGACGACGCCCCGCCGCCGCCCGCCGCGCCACCGCGCGGCGATGCCGTGCCGGCGGACGCCCGCTGGGCGCTGCTGATCACCGAGGAGGACTGCCAGCCCGAGACGCTCGGCCTCGACCTGTCCCGCGCCGCCGCCGCCGCCACGCTCGAGGCCGCCGGGGCGCGCTCTGAGGGGCCTGTGGCCGCCGCCGTCGCCGCCTTCGACCGCGGCGCGCTCGCGGATGCGGCCGCGCGGGCCGAGGCCGCGGGCGCGCCGGCGGCGGAAATCCTCGCCGATGTCTCGGCCGCCGATCTCGCGCGCTGGGCGGCCCGGGCGCGGGCCGAGGCGGTGGTCACGGCCTGGGTCCCGGTCGGCCCGCTGCGCGACCGGCTGGACGCCGCGCGCCCGGCGCTGGCGGCTGCCGGCGCGCGGCTGCTGATGGTGCAGCGGCCATGGGACGAACTGGTCTGGCCGCATGCCACGGCCGGCTTCTTCAAGCTGCGCGAGCGCATCCCCCGCCTGCTGCGCGCGGTCGCCTGACGCGGCGCCGCTCAGGCCGGCGCGAGGCGCGCCAGAGTCGTGCCACGGTCGTTGACCGGCACCATGCCATGCACCGCGAAGCCCCGCTGCACGAGGGCCTCGATGGGACCGGCCCCGTCCTGACCCGAGAAGATCGGCAGGCCGCTGCCGAAGCGCACCGGCTCGATGGTCAGCGTAACGGAGTCGATGCGGCCGTGGCCGAGGAACCAGTCATGGACCCGCGTGCCCCCCAGCACCAGCGCCTCCCGCATCGGCCTCACCGGGGCCACCAGCGCAGGCAGGTCGTCGGGCGTCAGCCCGGTCGGATCGAGCCAGAGCTGCGAGGGCAGCCGCCAGTCCGGCGTCGGGGCCCCGGTCGACAGGATCACGCGCCGCCGCCACGGCTTGGGCGCCACCTCGGCCGTGCCGCGGCCCATGATCGACCAGTCGGCGGCATCGACGGCCGAAAGGAACAGCGCCTGCTCCTCGGGGCTGGCCCATTCGGCGGGGCCGTGGCCCGGCGCGCGGGCGATGAACCCGTCTGCGCTGCAGGCGACGATCAGGGAAAAGCGCACGGGCATGGATGGGAGCTCGGTCAAAGGGCGGCGCATCGTAATCAAATGGCGCATTGACCGCGCTTGGCGATCCGCGTTGGCTTTGCCCGATGCACCGTTTCCCGCGCCCGCGCAAGCCATGATCGACCAAGCGCCGCGCTGCGCCGCAGCGCTTGCCGCCGCGCGTGCCCTGATTGCACGCCTGCGCGAGGAGGGGCGGCACCATGTGGCGGCCACCGTGCTGACCGCCGGGGGGGCCTACACCGCGGCGAACCTCGAATGCATGCTGCCGCGCGGCGCGATCTGCGCCGAGGCCGTGGCCATCGGCATGGCCGCCGTGGCCGAGCCGCGGGCGCCGGTGATCTTCTCCGTGGCGGTGAACCGCAGGGGCGAGGTGATCCCGCCCTGCGGCTTCTGCCGCGAGCTGCTCATGGATTTCGGGCCCGACGCCATGATCTGCGTGGCGGAGGGGGCCGACGGGTCGCTGCGGCTGCGCAGCCTCGCGGCGCTGCTGCCCGACGCCTACAAGGCGCATCTGCGCCCCGGCCCGCGGGCGGCGGACGGCGACGCCGCCGATCCGGTTTGAGCGCGGCCGCGGGCCCGCCGGGCCTGCGCGCCATGGCGCGCGCGCCGGGCGCGATGACGGCCGGCGTGTTCGCCGCGCTGTTCCTCGTCTACGGGGCGCAGCTGCCGTTCTGGCCGCTCTGGCTGGCGGCGGCGGGGCTGGGCGAGGGCGAGATCGGCCTTTTCCTCGGCCTGTCGATCGTCGCGCGCATCCTCGGCGGCGTCGCGGCGCCATGGCTGGCGGATCTGACCGGGCGGCGGCGCACGGCGCTGGCGCTCGCGGCGCTGGCCGGCGCCGCGGCCTTCGCCGCGCACCCCTTCGTCGAGACCCGCGCGGCGCTGTTCCTGCTGACGCTTTGCTGGGCGATGGCGCTGGCCGCGGCCCTGCCCATCGCCGATGCGCTGGCGGGCGCGGCCGCCGCGCGCCACGGCTTCGCCTACGCCCATGCGCGGGCGGCGGGTTCGGCCTCGTTCCTGCTGGCGACCCTGCTGTGCGGCGCGGCGGCGGCGCGCTGGGGGCCGGACGCCATCCTGGTCTGGATCGTGGTCGCGTCCCTGGCGCTCGCGGCGCTGGCCGGGCGGCACCCCGGCGGGGCGCGCGACGGGGCGGCGGCCCCGCGGGCGCGGGCGGGCGATGCGCGGCTGCTGCTGCGCGCGCGGCCGGTGGCGCTGGCGGCGCTGGCGTCGGCGTCGCTGCAGGCCTCGCACGGCCCGCTCTATGCCTATGGCGCGCTGCACTGGCGGGCGCAGGGCCTGGACGAGGCCGCCATCGGCGCGCTGTGGGCCGCGGGCGTCGCCGCCGAGATCGCGCTGATGCTGCTGGTCGGGGCGCGGCTGACCGCGCGGCTGGGGCCGGCCGGTCTGTTCGCCCTGTCGGGGGTCGCGGCGACCTTGCGCTGGGGCGCGATGCTGTCCGAGCCTTCGGGCGCGGCGCTCTGGCTGTGGCAGGCGAGCCATGCGCTGACCTTCGCGCCGGCGCATCTGGGGCTGATCGCCTTCATCGGCGCCGCCGTGCCGCCGCGGCTGGCGGCCAGCGCGCAGGGGCTGATCGGGGCGGGCGCGGGGGCGGCGGCCATGGCGCTGGCGACGCTGGCGTCCGCCGCGCTCTACCCCGCGCTGGGCGCGGGCATGTATCTGGCGGGCGTCGCGCTGGCGCTGACCGGCCTCGGGGCGGCGGTCGCGCTGGCGCGCGGCTGGGACGGCGGCGCGCTGCCGGACCCCGGCGGGCCCGCGCGCCGCTGACGCCCCGGGTCCGCGGATGCGGGTCAGCCCAGCGCCGCCGCCTGCGCGGCGGCGCATTCGGCGGCGTGGAAGGCCGCGCGGTCGGCCCCGGGCGGCAGCCGGCCCAGCCGCTCCGCCGCCTCGAAGAAGCCCGGCCCGGGCAGGCCGCCCCGCGCGCGGCCGACCACGACGGCGGCGAGGAAGGGCCGGCCCGCCGCCGCATCCTCGGCCATCAGCGCCTCGAGCAGCGCCGTCGCCCGCGCGATGGCCCCCGGGGGGCCGTAGCCCATGGCCGCCGCCGCCTGCGCATAGCTCAGCCGCGAGCCCATGGCCGCCACCGGCCGCAGGGCCGCCCGCAGCCGCGCCGCCTCCCCCCCGCTCATGCCGTCCCCGTCATGCCGCCCGGCGCATCCGCCAGTCCGCCAGCGCCGCCGCCACGTCGTCGGCGAAATGGACCAGCGGCGGGTGGACCTCCTGCGCCGCGAGGGTCCGCCGCGCGGCCGGCCCGACCCCGGCCAGATACAGCGTCAGCCCCCGCCGCCGCGCGTTGCGCGCCAGCGCGCCGAGGCTGTTGGCCCCGCTCGAATCGAGGAAGGCCGTCCCCGACAGGTCGATCACCAGCGCCTCCGAGCCTTCCGCGATGCTGTCGAGCACATTGTCCATCACCGCCGCCGCGCCGAAGAACAGCGCCCCGGTGACCCGGTGCACCGCCACGGCGCGCGCGGCCGGCACGGTCGCGCCCTCCTCCTCCGCCGGGGTCGCATGGGCCGCCACCGCCGTCGCCTCGGACATGCGTTGGATGAACAGCGCCGAGCCCAGGCCGAAGCCCACGATGATCGCCTCGGTCAGGTCGCGGAACACGGTCAGCAGGAACGTCGCGAGCAGCACCACCGCATCGCCCCGCGGCCCGCGCAGCAGCCCGGCGAAGGCGTGGCGCTCCGCCATGCCCCAGGCCACCACCGCCAGCACGCCGGCCAGCGCCGCCAGCGGGATATGCGCGGCCAGCGGCGCCGCCAGCATCAGGAAGCCCAGCAGGAACACCGCGTGCAGCATCCCCGCCACCGGCCCGTGCGCCCCGGCCCGCACATTGGTCGCGGTGCGGGCGATGGTGCCGGTGACGCAGAAGCCGCCGAACAGCCCGGAGGCGACGTTGGCCGCCCCCTGCGCCAGAAGCTCGCCGTTCGAGCGGTGCCGCCGCCCGGTCATGCCGTCGGCCACCACCGCCGACAGCAGCGATTCGATGGCCCCGAGCAGGGCGAAGGCGATCGCGTCGGGCAGGACCGCCTGCAGCTTCGCGAGGCTGACCGCGGGCAGCGCCGGGGCGGGCAGCATCGAGGGCAGCGCGCCGAAGCGGTCGCCGATGGTCTCGACGGGCAGGCCAAACAGCGCCGTCGCGGCGGCCGCCAGCGCGATGGCGATCAGCATGCCCGGGATGGCGGGCGAGACGGCGCGCAGGGTCGTGATCAGCAGGATCGTCGCCACCGCGACCGCCAGCGCCGCTGGGTTCAGCGTCGGCAGCGCCGCGGCCAGCGCCGGCAGCTTCTCGAGCATCGGCCCGGGCTCGGGGCCCGCCAGCGTCAGGCCCAGACCCGCGGAGATCTGACTGGCGAAGATGATCGCCCCGATGCCCGCGGTGAAGCCGACCGTGACGGGAAAGGGGATGAACCGGATGTAGGTCCCCACCCGCAGCAGACCGCCGATGGCCAGGAACACGCCCGACAGCATGGTGGCCAGCAGCAGCCCGTCGACGCCGTGACGCTCGACCGTCGCGGCCACCAGCACGATGAAGGCGCCGGCCGGCCCCCCGATCTGGAAGCGCGACCCGCCCAGCGCCGAGACGAGGAACCCGCCGACGATGGCGGCGAACAGCCCGCGCTCGGGTTCGACGCCGCTGGCGATGGCGATGGCCATGGACAGCGGCAGCGCCACGATGGCCACGGTCAGCCCCGCGAGCGCGTCGGCGCGCAGCTGCGCCGTCCCGTAGCCCTCGCGCATCACGGTCAGAAGCTTGGGCGTGAGGTCGGCGCGCCCCCGACGCCCCCGTACGCCCGCGTCGGTCGCCGCCATGCCGCATCCCCCTGCAGGGCTTCATCTCAGCACCGCGCCCGCCCCGGCGCAACCGTCGCGCCGAAGGGTCGCGGCGCCGCGCCTCGGCGGTTGCCCGCGCGGCGCGAGTTTGCGACCTTCATCCAGCTTTGCATGCAAGGAGACCGGCCATGAAGCGACGCGCCTTTCTGACTGCGGGCCTCACCGCGGCGGGGGCAGCCGGCGCCGGAGGCTTCGCCGCGCCAGCGCTCGCGCAGGCGCCGGTGTCGGCGCGCCTCGTCGGCGGCTTTCCGCGCGGCCTGCCCGGGGTCGGCGTGAACGCCGAAAGGCTGGCCGCGCGCCTGACCGAGCTGTCCGACGGGCGGCTGCAGATCGCCTATTTCGGCGGGGGCGAGCTGGTGCCGCCCTTCGGCGTGCTCGACGCGGTCTCCTCGGGCGCGGCCGAGTTCGGCCACACCGCCAGCTATTTCGCCGCGGGCCGCGTCCGCGCCGCCATGTATTTCACCGCCATCCCCTTCGGCCTGACGCAGACCGAGCTGTCGGGATGGATCCGCTTCGGCGGCGGGCAGGCGCTGTGGGACGCGGCCTATGCGCCGCATGGCGTCAAGCCGTTCTACGCGGGCGGGTCGGGGGCGCAGGCCGGCGGCTGGTTCCGCCGCGAGATCCGCGGCGTCGACGACCTCGCGGGCCTGAAGATGCGAATCGCGGGGCTGGGCGGCCAGATCCTCGCGAAGCTGGGCGTTGCGCCGGTGCTGACGCCCCCGGGCGAGATCTTCGCCGCGCTGCAGTCGGGCCTCGTGGACGCGGCCGAATTCGTCGGGCCGTGGAACGATCAGGCGCTGGGTCTCTACACCATCGCGCCGTATTATTACCTGCCTGCGTTCCACGAACCCGGGGCGGGCCTCGAGTGCATCGTCAACATGGCGTTCTGGGACGGGCTGTCCCCGCATCTCCGGCGTGTCGTCGAGACGGCGGTGCAGGCGACGGCCGAGGAGACGACCGCCGATTTCCGCTTTCACAACGCCCGCGTGCTGCGGGAACTGGTGGCGAAGGGGGCAAGGGTGTCGGCCTTCCCCGACGACGTGACCGCGGCGCTGGGCGCGGCGACGCGCGAGGTGCTCGACGCCTATCCCGTGGGCGATCCGGCGGCCGAGGCCGTCCATGCCGCGTACATGGCCGCGCTTGGCGATGCGGTGCCCTATGCGGCGGCCGTCGAGGGCCGGGTCTACGCCGACCGGGCCCGGGTCTGGGCAAGCTGACGCCGCAAAAGCGCCGCAGGGAACCGTCATCGCCATCCCATGCCGTCCCGCATGATCCAGCGCCGCGCCGCGGTCCTTCTCGCCGCCCTGCTGCCGGCCTGCGGCTGGGCGGTCGGCCATGGCTGGTTCACGACCGCCGCGGGCCACCGGGTCGAGACGCCGGCCGTCGACGCGCTCGACTGCGGCGGCATGGAGCGGGTGTTGCGCGCCATCGATCAGACGGGCTATCGCCGCGGCAAGCCCAAGCCTTATGACCGCAAGGACATGCCGCTGTACGATTACGAGCACCGCCTCGCTGCGGCCCATTTCGCGCTGTGCGCGCGCGACAGCGCGCCGGAACCCTCGCGCGAGAACGGCGTGCCTGCCGACGGCCCGTTCCGCAAGGGCTACGAATGACGGGGCCGCGGTCCCGCGCCGCCCTGGCGATGGGCGGTGTCGCGCTGGCGATTCTCGGGCTCGACCGCCTGTCGAAATGGACGGTGGTCGAGGCGTGGGAGCTGATGCACCTCCAGACCATCGAGCTGTGGCCGGGTTTCCTGTCGCTGCGCATGGCGTGGAACCGGGGCGTCAACTTCGGCCTGTTCGCCTCGGACAGCGAGGCCGCGCGACTCGGCCTCGCGGGGCTGGCGGCGGCGGTCAGCCTCGGCGTCGGGATCTGGGCCTGGCGGCGGGCGGACCGGTTCACGGCGCTGGCCGCGGGCCTGCTGATCGGCGGCGCGCTTGGCAACGCCTGGGACCGGCTGCGCTATGGCGCGGTGGCCGATTTCCTCAACGTCACCTGCTGCGGGATCGCGAACCCCTACGCCTTCAACGTCGCCGACGTGGCGATCTTCGCCGGCGCGCTGGGCCTCGCCTTCGCCCCGTCCCCCGACCGGGCGGCGCCGGCGGCCTGAGCGGCCGGCCCCGCCTGTCGGCGACCCGCAGCGACGGCTCCGGGGGGCATGCCCCCGCATCGGCGTAGCGCCGGCCCTGCGGCGCGCGCGGATCAGCGTTCCGGGGCGGGCTCCAGCGCCTCCGCCTCGGCGTCCGTGAACACGCGCGAGCGGGTGAGGAAGCGCTTCTCGCGCCCGTTGTCGAGCGAGAACATGCCGCCTCGGCCCGCCACCACGTCGATGATGAGCTGCGTGTGCCGCCAGTATTCGAACTGCGCCCCGCCGATCCAGACCTCGGCGCCGCCGATCTCGCCCAGCTTCACGTCCTGCGCGCCGAGGCCGAAATCGCCCACGGCATAGCACATCGGGGCCGAGCCGTCGCAGCAGCCGCCGGACTGGTGGAACATCACCGGGCCATGGTCGGCGCGGATCTCGTCGAGCAGCTTCAGCGCCGCCTCGGTCGCGACCACGCGCGGCGGGCGTGTGTCGGGCATGATGCGGGGCCTCCCCGGACGGAAGCGGGGGCCGCCGGCGCGGCCCCTCGCGGCGGCATGGGCAGTCCCGCGCCTCAGAAGAAGCCGAGCGCCTTGGGCGAGTAGCTGACCAGCATGTTCTTGGTCTGCTGGTAGTGCTCGAGCATCATCTTGTGGTTCTCGCGCCCGATGCCCGACTGCTTGTAGCCGCCGAAGGCCGCGTGCGCGGGATAGAGGTGGTAGCAGTTGGTCCAGACGCGCCCTGCCTGGATCTCGCGGCCGAAGCGGTAGCAGGTGTGGGCGCTGCGGCTCCAGACGCCCGCGCCGAGGCCGTAGAGCGTGTCGTTGGCGATGGCCAGCGCCTCCGCCTCGTCCCTGAAGGTGGTCACGGACAGGACCGGGCCGAAGATCTCCTCCTGGAAGATCCGCATCCTGTTGTGGCCCTTCAGGACCGTCGGCTGGATGTAGTAGCCGCCCTCCATCTCGCCGGGGTGCATCTCGCGCCCGCCGCCGGTCAGCACCTGCGCGCCTTCCTGGCGGCCGATGTCGATGTAGGCGAGGATCTTCTCCATCTGCTCGGCCGAGGCCTGCGCGCCGATCATGGTGGCCGGGTTCAGCGGGTGGCCGAGCTTGATCTTCTTCACGCGCTCGATCGCGCGCTCGATGAAGCGCTCGTAGATCGACTCCTGGATCAGGGCGCGCGACGGGCAGGTGCAGACTTCGCCGTTGTTCAGCGCGAACATGGTGAAGCCTTCGAGGCACTTGTCGAAGTAGTCGTCGTCGGCGTCCATGACGTCTTCGAAGAAGATGTTCGGCGACTTGCCGCCGAGTTCCAGCGTGACAGGGATCAGGTTCTGGCTGGCGTACTGCATGATCAGCCGACCGGTCGAGGTCTCGCCGGTGAAGGCGATCTTGGCGATGCGGTTGCTGGACGCCAGCGGCTTGCCGCATTCCAGCCCGAAGCCGTTGACGACGTTCAGCACGCCCGGCGGCAGCAGGTCGCCGATGATCTCCATCAGCACCATGATCGAGGCGGGGGTCTGCTCGGCGGGCTTGAGGACGATGCAGTTGCCGGCGGCCAGCGCCGGGGCGAGCTTCCACACCGCCATCAGGATCGGGAAGTTCCAGGGGATGATCTGGCCGACCACGCCCAACGGCTCGTGGAAGTGGTAGGCGACGGTGTCGTGGTCGATCTCGGAGATCGCGCCTTCCTGCGCCCGGATGCAGCCGGCGAAATAGCGGAAATGGTCGATGGCCAGCGGGATGTCGGCGGCCATGGTCTCGCGCACCGGCTTGCCGTTGTCCCAGCTCTCGGCGACCGCGATGGCCTCGAGATTGTCCTCCATCCGCTGCGCGATCCTGATCAGGATGTTGGAGCGTTCGGTGGTGCTGGTGCGGCCCCAGGCGGCCTTGGCGGCGTGGGCGGCGTCCAGCGCGGCCTCGACGTCGACATGGGTGGAGCGGGCGACGCGGCAGACGACCTCACCCGTTACGGGCGACGCGTTGTCGAAATAGGTCAGCGAATGCGGCGGGCGCCATTCGCCGCCGATGTAGTTGTCGTACTTGTCCTTGAACGGGGCCTTGGGCCGCGAGACGTTCGACATCACCTGCCCCCTCCGGCCAGGGCGCCATGGTCGTCCTGCATGCGTGCATCCTCCGGTTGCCGCGCCGGCGTGGTCCGGCGTCCGGTCGGAAGGTGCGCATCGTGGCGTCGCGGCCACAATCGGGGGGAAACCGGTCCGTCGCCGTCCTGTCTCGGTTCCGGGACAGAAAACGTCTCAACGGCGACGCGGGGTCGGCGTCATGCGGGTGCGCTCGATGCGGATGCCGAGCCGCGCCATCTTGCGATAGAGCGTCGCCCGGCCGATCTGCAGCAGGCCCGCCGCCGCGCTGGCGTTGCCGCCCGCCAGCGCCAGCGCGCGGCGGATCTCGGTGGGCTCGGCCGCTTCGAGGTCGGGGCCCTGTCCGCGGTCGCGCAGCACGCGCGAGGCGAGGATCGCGGGCCCATGGGTGGGCAGGCCGTAGGCCCGGCGGGCGGCGGCCGTCGCCCCGACCACCAGATCCTCGGCGTCGAGCGCCAGCAGGCAGGGCCGGCCCTGCCCGTCCGTCTCGCCGATCACGATGCGGCAGCCGGGATATGCGGCGGCGAACAGCTCGGCCTCGAGCCGTCGCGCCGCGTCGGCGAGCGCCAGCCCGACGACCCCGGCCATCGCCGCGGCCTCCGGGCCGCGGCGCGACGAGACGTCGAGCACGCCCGCCACCGCGCCGGTGTGGTCGTGCACCGGCGCGCCGACGCAGGACATGGGCGCGTTGCGGGTGTGGAAATGCTCGCCCAGATGCACGACCACTCCGCGCCGCTCGGCGATGGCCACGCCGATGGCGTTCGTGCCCTCGTCGGCCTCGCCCCATGCCGCGCCCGCCCGCAGGTTCCAGTCGTCGAAGGCGGGAGTGTCGGCCGCCCGCGCCCGGCGTTCGAGCACCACGCCCCGGCCGTCGGTCAGCAGGACGCAGCAGCCCGACCCGCCCAGCGCCGCGTGGAGCCGGTCGAGCGCCGGCCGGGCCGCGGCCACCAGCCGCCCCGCGCGCTCCGTCGCCTCGGCCAGCGCGCGGCCGTCCAGGGGCTCGGGCCGCCGCATGGTCGCGGGGTCGAGCGCGTGCACGGTGATCGACCGCCGCCAGGATGCCGCGAGCCAGGAGCGCGCCGCCTCGGTCGCCGAGGCCGCCGTCCGCGTCACCCGGGTCGCGTGGGCCGCCGCCGCGCTCGATGCGCCATGGGCCATCGTCGCCTCCCTCGCTGGATTGTTTCCCCGTCGCGTCTCTTTCCGGCCGGCCCAGACGAGGGCGACCGGATCGCGCGCAAGGCGGCAGGATGGCCCTGCGCGGCCAGAACATCAGGGCGCCATCGGTCGCACCCCGCTCGAGGGCCGGCCCATCCCGCGGCGGCCCGCCGCGCGGCCGCTTCGCGGCCGGCAGCCGCGGGATGGGCCGGGCCATGGGGGCGCCGTCGCCGGGCGCCGTCTCCGGGCGCCTCTGCGGGGCGTCGTCAGGCAGGGTCCGCGACGGGCGCGCCCCGGCAGGGCCGCGCCGCCACCCGGCCGCTTCGTCCGGGACAGCGACTCGGCGCCGCCCGCGGGACTGCCGATGGGGGCGCCGGGCGACGCCCGGGGCGGGCTGCGCCAAGGGGGGCGGCCGGCGGTTTCCCGCACGCCGCCCGCCCTGGGATCGCGAACCTCTACGCCTTCGACGCCGGCGGGGCACCGACCTGCGCCGGCGCGCCGGCGCGCCGGGCCTCGCCGTCGCCCCGGCGGCAATCAAGGCGGCGCCGGCCGCCCGAGGCGTCACAGCAAGCCGTCGGCGGCGAACAGCGCCTTCAGGTCATGCTGCGGGCGCGCGCCGATGTGGCCGATGACCTCGCCCGCGGCGAGGCAGCCCATGCGCCCGCAGGCGGCGAGGGCCCGCCCATGCGTCAGCCCGTAGAGGAACCCCGCGGCGAACAGGTCGCCCGCCCCGGTGGCGTCGACCCGCGGCATCGGCGCGGCGGGCACGTCCAGCACCCCCTCTGCGGTCGCGACATGCACGCCCTTCGGCCCCACGGTGCAGGCGGTCATCGCCGCGTCGGCGCGCGCCGCGTCCATGGCCGCGCGCAGGTCGTCGGTCTGATAGAGCGACATCAGCTCGTGCTCGTTGGCGAACAGCAGGTCGATGTCCTCGCGCACCATGCGGCGGAA
>DAIPIU010000032.1:0-1773 GCA_036770645.1 Rubrimonas sp.
GGCGACGTTTCCAACATCGTCAACAGCTGGAACAACATCGCGATACGGATCAACGAGGCCGATGCCGTCGACCGCACGGGAACGCCGACGGCGATCAAGTGGAATCCCAACCTCATCCAGGGGGACGGGGCGCCCCGGCCGCCGTTCATCGCGCTGGCGCATGAACTGGTGCACGCGATGAACAACCTGCGCGGGACTGCCTTTGCGGACACGCGCACCGAGGAAATGAAGACCGTCGGTCTCGGCCAGCACGCCAACGACCGCAAGCGCAACGAGAACAGCATCCGCGCCGAGCACGGGCTGCCCCCGCGCGACCGCTACACGGGGCTCTACGAGCCGTAGGCCGGAGGCCGCGCGCCACGGCCCCGCGCCGCCGCGGCGTCACTCGGCGATGCGCACCGGCAGGCAGTGGCGGTCGCGCAGCGCCTCGCAGGCCGCGCGCGCCGTCTCGCGCGACAGGCCGGTCAGCCGCGCGCGGTAGAGCGAGCCCGCCGCATGCACCTCACGCCCCGCGCCGGTCAGGCCCGGCACCGGGCCGAAGGCGACGCTCGCCAGCCGCGCGATGGCCTGTTCGCGCGCGCGGTAGGCCCCGAGCTGCACGCCCCAGTCGCCCACGGCCAGCGCCGTGCCGCCGTCGCGCGGGACCGGAGCGGGCGCGCGCAGCGGGGCCTGCGCGGTGGGCGCGCGCAGGGGCGTGAGCCGCGGCCCCTCTCCCGCCGCGGCGGGGGATGCCGCGGCATGCGCGGCCGAGGGGCCCAGCGCCGCCAGCGCCGCCGCCGCGATCGAGACGCCGCCGGACGCATCGGCCGGGCGCAGCGACGGCTCCGGCACGGCCGCCGGCGCCAGCGCCACCAGCGCGCCGGGCTGGCGGGCCGGGACGCGGTCGGGGGCGCGCGCGAACCCGAGGTCGAGCAGCCGCGCCACCTCGGCGTTGCGAGAGGCGGCGCTGCGCCCGCCCAGCACGGCGACGATCACCCGCTTGCCGCCCTGTTCGGCCGAGGCCACGAGGTTGAAGCCCGCCGCGCGTGTGTAGCCGGTCTTGATGCCGTCGGCCCCGCGATAGCTGCCCAGCAGGCGGTTGGTGCTGGAGAAGGTCCGGCCGAAGGCCGAGACCTGCTTGCGGCCGAACAGGTTGTAGTATTGGGGGAAATCCTCGAACAGCCGCAGGCCGAGCAGCGCCATGTCCGATGCGGTGGACAGGTGGCCGGCGGCGGTGAAGCCGGTCGCGTTGCGGAAAGTGGTGTCGCGCAGGCCAAGGCGGCGGGCGCGATCCGTCATCATCTGCGCGAAGCGCGCCTCGGTGCCGCCCACCGCCTCGGCCAGCACCACGGCCGCGTCATTGGCCGAGCGCACCGCGGACACCCGGATCAGCTCGCGCACGGGAACGCGCTGGCCGGCCCTGAACCCGACCTTGATGGGCTGCTGCCGCGCGGCATGGGCCGAGACCGGCACCCGCTGGTCGAGGCCGAGCCTGCCGTCCCGGATCGCCTCGAACACCAGGTAGAGCGTCATCATCTTGGTGAGCGAGGCGGGATGCTGGCGGTTGCCGGCGTTGCTGGCGTGCAGCACCGCGCCGGTGCGCGCATCGATCACAGCGGCCGCATAGGGCGGGGACGCCGCCGCGCCCTGCGCCCAGCCGATCAGGATCGCGCAGGCGATCCCGAGCACCTTCCGTCCGATCATGGCCTGTCCGTTCTGCTCGAGCGCCTCAGTCACGGACGGATGTTGTCCCCGCCTCGCGTTAACGATGGATGATAACAGCAAGCGATGCCG
>DAIPIU010000032.1:1873-32678 GCA_036770645.1 Rubrimonas sp.
ACGGATGTTGTCCCCGCCTCGCGTTAACGATGGATGATAACAGCAAGCGATGCCGCGCGAAACGGGTTTGGCGGCGGCGAGGGCGCGGTTCGGGCGCGGTTTCGGGGGGCAACGCTTATGCTGCGGTGCACAATTTTTCTTGACGCAGTGCAGCAGAGTCGGTAGGGTCCTTCTCAACCCGGGAGGCTGAAGAGACCGGCCGCCCACAACCGCAAGCACTGCAGGAGATCGCCATGACGACCGAACCGATGAAGCAGATCGAAGCCCTCGCCGCCGACGCCCAGAAGACCGTCGCCGAGACCGTCGAGAAGACCACCAAGCAGCTCGAGGGCGTCGCCGCCTTCGGCCAGGAGACCGTCGATGCGGTCCTGAAGTCGCAGAACATCGCCGCCAAGGCCGCGGAAGAGTTCAACGCCGAGGTCGTCGCCTTCTCGAAGAAGACCGTCGAAGAGACCGTGGCCCATGCCAAGGCGCTCGCCTCGGCCCAGACCGTGACCGAGTTCCTCGAGAAGCAGGCCGCCTATGCCAAGCTGTCGCTCGACGCGATGGTGAAGCAGTCGGCCAAGATGAACGAGATGCTGGTCGCCGCCGCGAAGGAAGTGTTCGCGCCGATCAACGCCCGCGTCGCCGCGGCCGCGGACATGATGAAGACCACCAACGCCTGAGCCCGCCGCCCGCCGATGGCGGGCGCGCGACGGCGCAGATCGCAGGGGGCCGGCGCCGAGCGCCGGCCCCTTCGCGCTTAAGCGGCGGGCCAATCCCTTCGCGCTTGCGCGGCGCGGGGGCTTCGGCCACAGCATGGCGCGCTCGAAGCGTGCGGGAGGCATGGCATGGGACGGTTCACCCTGATCGTGGGCGTGCTGCTGGCGGGCGCGCTGGGGGCGTTCCTGTACTGGAGCCTGCCCTCGCGCGACGTCGTGCGCATCCTGGGCACCGAGGTCGCCCGCAACCGCGCCGAGACCACCACGCAGGGCGGGCAGGTGGTCAACGCGTCGCGCGACGTGCGCTACATCCTCGCCGCGGCGCCCTCGGGCGCGCCGCGCGTCTACCGCAACGAGGACACGGACTGGGGCTGGCCGCCCTATTTCAAGTTCGACAGCGCCGACCTCGCCGCCACCGCCGAGACCTTCCGGTCCGAGGAGTCGAACCCGCGCTGGGCGATCGTCACCCATTACGGCTGGCGCATCCCGCTGATGTCGACCTTTCCCAACGCCATTGCGGTCACGGCCGCCGAGGGGCCGGACCAGACGCTGATCCCGTGGCTGAACATCGCGATCCTCGGCGGGCTGTTCGCGGCCATCGCGATGCTGCGATGGCGGCTGCTGTCGTGGTTCCGCGACCGCGCCGGCTGACGGGGGCCCTCGCTTGACAGGTCCGACGCCCGCGGGCGACAAGCCGCGCGTCTTGACCGGGGGCTCGGGGACCTGATGGCGCGCGGCAGAAAGCGGGAAGGGATCGGCGAGCTCGTCAAGACCATCGTCTATGCGCTGCTGATAGCCGGCGTGTTCCGCACGCTGCTGTTCCAGCCGTTCTGGATCCCGTCCGGGTCGATGAAATCGACGCTGCTGGTCGGCGACTACCTGTTCATCTCGAAATGGGCCTACGGATATTCGGCCGCGTCCTGCCCGACCGTCGGCGGCGCGAACCTGTGCCCGTTCCTGTCGGGCAGGCTGTTCGCGCGCGAGCCCGAGCGCGGCGACGTGGTGGTGTTCAAGCATCCGCGCACCGGCGAGGACTACATCAAGCGCGTGGTCGGGATGCCGGGCGAACGGGTGCAGATGCGCGGCGGCGTGCTGCACATCGAGGGCGAGGCGGTCGGCATGGCGCGCGACGGGGTGTTCCTCGACAGCGCCTTCGGCCGCTGCGACGACCGCCGCGTGGCGGACGGCCGCCCGGTCTGCGCGCTGGAGGCCTGGACCGAGACGCTGCCGGGCGGGCGCAGCCATGTCGTGCTGAACACCGCCGAGGGGCTGGCCTTCGACGACACGCCCGAATTCACGGTGCCGGCCGGGCATTTCTTCTTCATGGGCGACAACCGCGACAACTCGCGCGACAGCCGCGAGCCGCGGGCGGCGGGGGGCGTGGGCTTCGTGCCGTTCGAGAACCTCGTCGGCCGCGCCGAGGTGATCGCGGTGTCGGCGGAGGGCGCGTTCTGGCAGCCCTGGACCTGGCGCTGGGACCGGACCTTCACGGGGATCCGCTGAGGCCATGGCGAAGCCGCCGCCGCTCGCGGCCCTGTTCGAGCGTCTGGGGCGCGCCGTCGCGCCCGAGCTGATCGAGGCGGCGCTGACCCACCCGTCGGCGTCGAGCCCCGCGCGGCCCGACTACCAGCGGCTCGAGTTCCTCGGCGACCGGGTGCTGAACCTCGCCGTCGCCGAGGCGCTGTTCCGCCGCCACCCCGAGGAGGTGGAGGGCGCGCTGCACAACCGCATCCAGACCCTGGTCAGCAAGCAGGCCTGCGCGGCGGTCGCCGAGCGGATCGGGCTGGGCCCGCATCTGCGCATGGACCGCGGCGAGGCCCGCGCCGGCGGGCGGCGGCGGCAGACCATCCTCGGCGATGCCATGGAGGCGGTGATCGCCGCGGTCTATCTGGATGCCGGCTTCGCCGCTGCGCGGGCGATGGTCGAGGCGCTGTGGGCCCCGCTGCTGGACGCCGCGCCGGCCGAGAGCCCGCAGGATCCCAAGAACGCCCTGCAGGAATGGGCGGCGGCGCGCGAGCTGCCGCTGCCGCGCTATGTCGAGATCGCGCGCAGCGGGCCGCAGCACGCCCTGCGCTTCACCATGGAGGCACGCCTCGCCGACGGGCGGGCGGCGCGCGGCGAGGCCAGTTCCAAGCGCGATGCGGAGAAGGCGGCGGCGGCCGCGCTGCTGGAGGGGCTGGACGATGGCTGAGACCGACGCGCCGACCCGCTGCGGCTTCGTGGCCCTGATCGGCGAGCCGAACGCGGGCAAGTCGACGCTGCTCAACCGCATGGTGGGGCAGAAGGTGTCGATCGTGACCCACAAGGTCCAGACCACCCGCGCGCGCATCCGCGGCGTGGCGCTGGAGGGCGCGGCGCAGATCGTGTTCGTCGACACGCCGGGCCTGTTCCGCCCGCGCCGCCGGCTGGACCGCGCCATGGTCGCCGCCGCCTGGGCGGGGGCGGGCGACGCCGACATCGTCTGCCTGATGGTCGAGGCGCATCGCGGCGCGACCGAGGGCGTGGAGGCCATCCTCGCCGCGCTGGACGAACGCGAGGCGGGCCGCCCCGTGGCGCTGGTGGTCAACAAGATCGACCGCGCCGCCCGCGACCGGCTGCTGCCCCTGACGGCGGATCTGAACGCCCGCCGCGCCTTCGCCGCGACCTTCCTGATCTCGGCCGAGACCGGCGACGGGGTGGACGACCTGCGCCGCTGGCTGGCGGAGCGCCTGCCCGAGGGGCCCTGGCTCTATCCCGAGGACGAGGTGTCCGACCTGCCGATGCGCATGATCGCCGCCGAGATCACGCGCGAGAAGCTGACGCTGCGCCTGCACGAGGAACTGCCCTACCAGCTGACGGTCGAGACCGAGAGTTGGGAGGAGCGCCCGGACGGGTCGGCCCGCGTCGAGCAGGTGATCTATGTCGCCCGGGACGGCCACAAGGGCATCGTGATCGGCAAGAAGGGCGAGACGCTGAAGGCCGTCGGGGCCGCGGCCCGCGCCGACCTGACCGCCGCGCTGGGGCGCGCCGCGCATCTGTTCCTGACCGTGAAGGTCCGCCCGAACTGGGAGGAGGAGCGCGCGCGCTACGGGGCCATCGGGCTGGACTTCGCGGACGGCGACGGGTGAGCGCGCGGTTGGCCTCGGGCTTCTGGGTGGCGGCCTACCGCGCCCGGCTCGCGGCCGCCGGCATCCCCGTCTATGTGGCGGCGCGGGGCGACGAGACCGCCGGCGCGGTGCTGGTCAAGCTCGCCACGCTCGACGGCCGCGCCCGGCTGTTCGGCCGCGTGGTGGGGGCGGACGGGGCCCGCGCCTGGGACGTGCTGGCCGAGGGGCCGGAGGCGGAGGTGGACGCGGCCGCCGCCCGCCAGCGCGGCTACGACCCCGACCTGTGGCTGATCGAGATCGAGGACCGCCACGGCCGCACGCTGCTGGACGAGGACGGGCTGGCCGGCTGAGCGGCGCGGCCCCCGTTCAGGCCGCGCGCGGGGGCGCCGCGCGGGCCGCCATCTCGGCGATCTCGGGCAGGCGCGGGGCGCGCGACCAGCCGCCATCGACGGCCAGCACGCGGAACCGGGCGTAGAGCTCCTCGCGGAACCAGCCCTCGCGGCGCACGGCCTCGACCGCGCCCGCATGCGGGCCGCCGGGGCGGTAGGCGAAGGCGCGCATGGCGTCGAGATCGTCCCAGACGGTGAAGGTGATCTGGTTGACCCACGGGATCTCGGCCAGCCCGATGCGGAACATCAGGTGCGGCTGGTCGGGGATCTCGGCGCGGATCGCGGGCGTGCGCCGCCAGAACTTCAGTGCGTGGCGCGGCCTGATGCTGGCGCGCGTCAGCGCCACGACCGGGCCGGCGGGAGCGGAGTCGGGGGCCGGGTCGGGCGCGGCCTCGAAGGGCGAACCGCCCGCCCATTCGCCCCAGACCCGGGTGGTCCGCAGATACAGCGTGACGCCCTCGGCGGCGTGGGCGCGGAAGGCGCGGAACACGGCCGCGCCGCGGACCTGATCCTGCGCCGCCGCCAGCGAGGGCCAGGCGCAGAGCACGCCCTCCACGCCGGTGTCGGGGATGGGAAAGAACCCCTCGCGCGAGCCCGCGCCGACCATCTTGACGAACTGCGCGCCGGGCAGGCGCTTGAGCTTCGGCTTGCCCAGCAGCATCTGCCACAGCGCCCAGTGGCGCGCCCACAGGCTGTCGTAGCGGAACAGCGAGACTGTCACGACCTGCATGGGGTGCGCCTGCGCGGGGCGCGCGGGACGCCGCGCCGCCCCGTCCGGGGATGGGATCGGGCGGCGCGCGGCGCGCCGCCCGGGGGGCGTCAGGCGACCTGGCGCGCCAGCGCGCACTGCGACCAGAGGTCGTTCAGCGCCTTGCACAGATGGTCGATGTCGGCGTCGCTGTGCAGCGGGCCGGGCGTGATGCGCAGGCGCTCGGTGCCCTTGGGCACGGTGGGATAGTTGATCGGCTGGATGTAGATGCCATAGGCATCCAGCAGGATGTCGCTGATCCACTTGCACTTCTTGGCGTCGCCCACCATCACCGGGATGATATGGCTGGGGTTGGGCTGGTGCGGGATGCCCATCTGGTCCAGCCGCCGCCGCACCTTGGCCACCGCCGCCCGCTGGCCCGCGCGCTCGAGCTCGGACCGCTTGAGGTGCGCGATCGAGGCCTTGGCGCCCGCCGCCACATGGGGGGGCAGCGAGGTGGTGAAGATGAAGCCGCTCGCGAAGCTGCGGATGAAGTCGCAGGTCGCCGCCGTGCCCGCGATGTAGCCGCCGACCACGCCGAAGGCCTTGCCCAGCGTGCCCTCGATCACGTCGATGCGGTGCATCAGCCCTTCGCGCTCGGCCACGCCGCCGCCGCGCGGCCCGTACATGCCGACCGCGTGCACCTCGTCGATGTAGCTGAAGGCCCCGTGCTTCTCGCAGACCTCGACGATCTCGCGGATCGGGGCCACGTCGCCGTCCATCGAATAGACGCTCTCGAAGGCCACGAGCTTGGGCCGGCCGGGCTCGACCTTGGCCAGCTTGCGGTCGAGATCCTCGACGTCGTTGTGCCGCCAGATCACCTTGTCGGCGCGGGAGTGGCGGATGCCCTCGATCATCGAGGCATGGTTCAGCGCGTCCGAGAACACCACGCAGCCCGGCATCTTCGACGCGAGCGTGCCGAGGCCCGCCCAGTTCGAGACGTAGCCCGAGGTGAACAGCAGCGCGGCTTCCTTGCCGTGCAGGTCGGCCAGTTCGGCCTCGAGCTCGACATGGTGGATGTTGGTGCCCGAGATGTTGCGCGTGCCGCCCGCGCCCGCGCCGCACTGGTCGAGCGCGGCGTGCATGGCGTCGAGCACGGCGGGGTGCTGCCCCATCCCGAGATAGTCGTTGCTGCACCAGACGGTGACGCGGCCCTCGCCCTTTTCCGGGCAGCGGCGCGTGGCGTTGGGGAACGCGCCGCGGTGGCGTTCGAGATTCGCGAACACGCGGTAGTTGCCGTCGTTGCGCAGGCGGTCGAGTTCCGACCCGAAATAGTGTTGATAGTCCATCGGTCGTCTCCTCAACTCGTCGGCGCTCGCAGCGGCGACAGCCCGAGCGCCTTGCCGGCGCGTTCCGCGCGCCTTGCGGCGCGCTTGCTCATGTACCAGCGCCAGAGCGCCGCCTCCTTGACCGGAAGCACGAGGAACCAGTGTTCCAGCACCCCCAGCGCCGTCAGCATCGCCGCCAGGGCGAAGATGTCGGCCTCGAAGCCGGTGCTGTCGAGGGCCTGCGCCCCGAACCACACCGTCAGCACCGTGCCCGCCGTGACCGACAGCGGGAACAACGCATTCATGCTTTTGCATGAAAAGTAGGTTTTGAGATAGGCGAGGCCGTGCGGCAGAAACTCCTCTGCGACATTCGGCGCGCCGAGGAAGATGTTCAGCTTGGCGCTGATCCGCATGCCCCACAGAATCCCGTAGGTCCACAGCGCGACCGGGTTGGCCGCGTCCCACAGCCAGACGGCCATGGCGAGGCCGGTCAGCGCGATGGCGATCTCGTGGTGGATCAGCGTCTCGCTGGCGTAGACGAAGCGCCGCCAGCCGCGCGCCCCGTCCGGGCAGGGGCCGCGCCGCGGCCCGGTGATCGCGCCGGTCAGGAAGCTGAGCTCGTGCCAGCCCCAGACCACGATGCTGGCCGAGAAGGCGACCAGCGCCGCGGCCGTGGTCTGGGACTGCGCCGTGGCGCCGATCGCGGCGAGGGCCGCGACCGCGGCGAGCGTCGCCAGCGTCATCGTCGTGCCGCGCGCGGCGCGCGGCAGCCGGTCGAGCCACAGCACCGCCCCGGTGCCGAACCACCAGAGGAACAGCGCATAGAGCGCCGGGGCGAAGGTGTCGGCCATCCCGCTCACCAGACCGGCTGGAGCCTCGGGGAGGCGGGCAGCGCGGAGGTCTTGACCGGCAGCAGGTAGAGCCGCGCGAACACCAGCCCCGCGCGCGCCGCCAGCAGCGCCTTGCGCGCGCGGCCCGCGATGCCGCCCTGCGCCTGCGCCTCGGCCATCGCCTCGTTGATGCGGTTCAGCGTGCGCAGCCCCTCCCAGAACACCGGGTGGTCGATGTCGAGCTGGATCGGGAAGCACTGCTTGGTGATCTCGGTCGTGGTGCGGAACACCTGCCGGTCGTAGTCCTCGATGTCGACGCCCAGCGCCTCGTGGAAGGCGGGGCGGGCCTTGTCGCGGACATGCATGGTCGCGAACACCGCCAGCACGAAGAAGCGGATCCACAGCTTGTTCAGGCCGGTCAGCAGGTGCGGGTTCGCGCGCATCAGCAGGCTGAACGCCTCGCCGTGGCGGAACTCGTCGTTGCACCATTCCTTGAACCACTTGAAGATCGGGTGGAACCGATGCTCCGGGTGCTTTTCCAGGTGGCGATAGATGGTGATGTAGCGGGCGTAGCCGATCTTTTCCGACAGGTAGGTGGCGTAGTAGATGAACTTGGGCTTGAAGTAGGTATACTTCTTCGCCTTGGTCAGGAAGCCGAGGTTGACGCCGATGTTGGCTTCCTTCAGCGCGTCGTTGATGAAGCCGGCGTGCCGGGCCTCGTCGCGGCTCATGTAGGCGAACAGCTCGCAGATGTCGGGGTTGCTGCCGCGCTTCTTCATCTCCTTGTAGAGCACGCAGCCCGAGAACTCGGCCGTGAGCGAGGAGACGAGGAAATCGATCAGTTCCTTGCGCAGCTCCGGCTCCATGGCGTCGAAGTCGACATGGTCCCAGTCGGCCGTCTTCTTGAAGTGGCCCTTGTTCGGGTCGGACTTCATCTCGGCGATCAGCCTGTCCCATTCCTCGCGGACCGGGGTGACGTCGAGCCGGTCCATCTCGTCGAAGTCGGTGGTGTAGAAGCGCGGGTTCAGGAGGGTGGTCTCCGTCGCCATGCGCGTGGTCTCGTTGGGGCCGGCGGCCTGCGCGGCGCCGATGTCCTTGGCCGTGGCGGCGGCGGTCGCCGGATCGGCGCCCCCGGCCTGGCCGAGCGCAGTCGGGATCTCGATGAGTTCCATTACAGCCGTGCCTCCTCGGAGAAGCTGAATTCGCAGAGCTCCATGAACTCGAAATCGCCCGTGGCGCGCGTCCACAGCCGTTCCCAGATCGTGGCCTGCGTGACGGTGGCGGTCCGGCGCTCGGAGATGACCTCGCCGTAGGCGGCCTCGACGGGCCGGCCATGGACAAGCACCTCGTCGCCGGGGGCGATCTTGATGTCGCCGTCCAGAACCACATGGGCGTGGAGGCTGTCGAAGGTGTGGCTGACCTCGACGGTGCAGGGCACCTCGAAGCGGCGGCGGAAGAAGATGGGCGCGCCCATCGGCAGCGGGGCGGTCATCGGACGGCCTCCCGGGATTTGAGCAGGGATGCGACGGTCGCGACATTGTCGACGCCGAAGCTGTTGAGGTCGAAGGTCTCGCCCGAGACCGGGTCGGTCAGCGACACGCGCCCGTCGGTCCAGCGCGTCAGGACGTAGACCTCGCTCGCGTCGCCGATGCGGTCGACGGCGCGGCCGCGGGCGAGGCCCCGCAGCACGCCGCGGATGAAGCCGTCCTTGCCCGGCGGCAGGGTGGAGACGACGCGCCCGTCATCCGCGTCGCGCACCTCGAGCGCGCCGTCGAGCAACGGGTGGAAGGTCAGGCGGCGGTCCTCGGCCACGGGGGCGGGGGCGGTCATGCGCAGCCCGGTCTGGGTGGCGCGGCCCACGAGGACGGCGGCGAAGGCGAACAGGATCACGGCCAGCATCCCGTAGAGCAGCGCCTTCGGCAGGACATTGTCGTGGCGGTGGTCGTGGATGTCGTCGTGCATCGCGCAGGCTCCCTCAGGACGTCGCGACCGGGGCGCGCCGCGCCCCGGTCAGGGGATCACTCGGCCGCAACCATGCCCCGATCGCGCGCCGGCGTCGCTGCGGCCCGAGGTCCGCGCGCGGCGGCGGGGTCGGCGCGCAGGTCGAGGCCGTGCTCGGCCTGGTGGGCGCCCACCGCGTCGGCCAGCAGCGCGGCCACCCGCGCCGCCTGCGGCACGCAGCGCAGCATCGGCTCGGGGCGGGCCATCCGCCAGGGCCGGGCGTTGGGCCAGAGCATGACCCAGCTGAAGCGGTCCGCGCCGCCGACGGTCAGCGGGATGTCGCCGAGATCGCCGGGCAGGCTGCGCAGCGCGACATTGGTGATCCGCGCGAAGGGCACGTTGGCGGACATCTGGATGGCCACGCCCATGCGGATGACCACGCGGCGGTTGGTCACGGTGTAGATCGTGGCCCGCGCCGTGGCCCAGGCCAGCAGCCCCAGCACCGTGAAGGCCGCGGCCATCACCGGCAGGGTCCAGGCGGCGTAGACCGCGGCGGTGGCGAGGCCCGCGCCTTCCGCCAGGCCGCCGCCGAAGCGCCAGCCCATCAGGGCGATGAACCACAGGGCGACGGCGCGCCCCATGAAGGCCCCCCACAGCAGGGCGCGCCAGTCCGGCGCCCCCTGCCACAGGATCCTCTCGCCGGGGGGCAGCAGGCCGGGCAGCCCCCGCACCGGCTCGGCGTGATGCTCTCTCACAGCAGCGGCTCCAGACGGTCGGCCGAGGCGTAGAGCTTGCCGCCGGCCACATAGGCCATGACCTTCTCCTCCTCGAGCTTGGTGATCTGCTCGGGGTTCTTCAGGCCGGGGATGTCGTCGAACTGGTCGGCGCGGATCGAGTGGATCTTGATGGTCTTGCCGTCCACCGACACCACCACGCCGAACCAGGGCACCAGCACCGAACGGCCGGCGGCGGTCTCGATCTCGACATAGCGGATCAGCTGCTCGGAGCGGTCGACCCAGATGTCCTTGACCGTGCCGGCGGGCTTGCCGTCGCAGCCCATGGCGGTGCGGCCAGTCAGGTCGCGGTCGCCCTGCGCCACGCTCCAGCCATGGGCGGCGCGCAGCGGCACGATCTTGGCCTCGCCCTCGAGGGTCAGCTCGATCTCGTCGCGGCGCTCGGCCCAGGCGGCGGGGCCGATGCCGTCGACCAGCGGGTTGCCGGTCGGCTCGAAGGGCGCGCCCGACCAGGGGGCGGTGGCCTTCATGGCGAACTGCCGGTCGGTGATCTCGAGCGCGTCCTTCTCGGGGTTCGGATAGGAGACCTCGCCGCGGCCGAAGGGCAGCTTGAAGGTCTTGGGCGACGGCAGGTCGCCGAACAGCCCGCTCATCTCCGGCTTGCCGGTGAATTCGGATTCGAGCGGGTAGCCCTCGCGCATGGTCTCGCGCTGCAGGTAGACCACGAGGGCGAAGAAGAACGCCCAGAACGAGTAGAGCACGAGCTGCGCGATGTCGAAGTCGCCGAAGATGGGCATGGGTTCTCTCCGTGGTCCGGGGCGTTTCAGGTCGGGAATTCGGCCAAACCGAAGGGTTTCGACGGGGCCCGCCGGTCCGCGCTGCGGCGGACGAGCGGACCGATGGCGATCAGCGTGACGAACAGGAGCGCGATCTCGAGGTGGTAGACGACGCTGTAGCCGGTGGCGGGCTCCATCAGCGCGACGCCCAGCCGCCCCTCCATGGCCAGATGGCCGACCACGTCGCGGATCGCGCCGCCCGCGGCGATGGCGAGGCCGGCCGCGGTGGCCTGCACCGCGCCCCAGGCCCCGAGCGCGAGGCCGGTGCGTTCGCCGTCGGCCAGGCCCATCGCGGCGGTCAGCATCCCCACCCCGAACAGGCCCGAGCCGAAGCCGACGACGGCGACGCCGGCGCGGAACAGCGCGGCGCTGTCGAGCGGCGCGGCGAAGATCACGGTCGAGAAGCCGACCAGACCCGCAAGCGCCCCCATGGCCGCAAGCCAGTGCGGATCGCGCCCGCGGGTCAGCGCCCGGCCCGCCAGCGCGAAGCCGACCAGCGCGCCGCCCGCCATCAGCGCGGTCAGCGCCGTGGTCGCGCCGACGCCGAGGCCGAGGATCTCGCCGCCGTAGGGTTCGAGCAGGATGTCCTGCATCGAGAAGCCGGCGGTGCCGAAGGCCACCGCCACCAGCAGGCGGCCGGCGTTGCGGTTGGCCATCAGCGCCGCCCATTCCTGCGCGAAGGACGGGCGGGGGCCGTCGCGGTTGGTCAGGCCCGGCCGCCGCGGCTCCTGCCCCCACAGGCCGATGAGGTTCAGGACCATGGTCAGCGCGGCGGCGCCCTGCACCACCTGGATCAGCCGCTTCTGGCTGAAATCGGCCAGCAGCCAGCCGAACACCACGGCCGTGAGCACCATGCCGACCATCAGCATCACATAGAGCAGCGCAACCACCCGCGGCCGCGCGTGTTCGGGCGCGATGTCGGTGGCGAGCGCGAGGCCCGCGGTCTGGATGGTGTGCATCCCGGCGCCGACCATCAGGAAGGCCAGCGTCGCCCCCGCATGGCCCGCCCACCACGGCCCCACCGTCTGGTCGCCCGACAGCAGGATCAGCGCGAAGGGCATGATGGCGAAGCCGCCGAACTGCAGCAGCGTGCCGAACCACAGATAGGGCACCCGCCGCCAGCCCAGCAGCGATCTGTGCTGGTCCGAGCGGTGGCCGATGAAGGCGCGGAAGGGCGCGAACAGCAGCGGGATCGAGATCATCAGCGCCACGAGCCAGGTCGGCACCCCGAGCTCGAGAATCATCACCCGGTTCAGCGTGCCGTTCAGCAGCACGATGGCCATGCCGACCGACACCTGGAACAGCGACAGCCGCAGCAGGCGGCCCAGCGGCAGTTCGGTGGTGGCGGCGTCGGCGAAGGGCAGGAACTTCGGCCCCAGCGTCGCGAACACGCCCTGAATGGTCCTGGGCCCGATGATCACGGCAGCACCTCCAGCGCCTGGGAGGTGTAGAAGCCCCGCGCCACGCGCTCGGTGCGCCCCAGCCCGGTCACGCGCCCGTCCAGCAGGCACGACAGGCGGCGGTGGCTCACCGGCTCGATGGCCGGCGAGCGGTCGCCGCGCGGGAACAGCTGCCCCGCCGCGTGCATCACCGTCAGCGCCGGCGTGCGCGGCGCGAAGGTGAAGGCGACCGAGCGGTCGGCGTGCGACGCGAGGCGCTCGACCGCGCGCGCGATGTCCTCGGCGCGGTAGTGGATCAGGCTGTCCATCGCCACGACATGATCGAAGCGCCCGAGGCCCGGGTTCAGCATGTCCCCGGTCAGGAAGGTGATGCGCGCCGCGACATCGGCCGGCGCACGTTCCGCCGCCACGCCGACGAGGGAGCCCGCGATGTCGATGGCGACCACCTCCGCCCCGCGCCGCGCGGCCTCGACCGCCAGCGCCCCGGTGCCGCAGCCGGCGTCGAGGATGCGCCGGCCGGTCAGGTCCTCGCCCAGCCAGGACAGCAGCAGCGCGCGCATCCGGTCGCGGCCCGCGCGCACCGTGGCGCGCACGCGGCTGACGGGGGCGTCCGAGGTCAGCCGCGCCCAGGTCTGGGACGCGGTGCGGTCGAAATACTCCTCGAGCCGGCCCTTGCGGGCGTCGTAGCTCGACGGCGCTGCGGCGTGGCTGGCGTCGGTCATGTCAGTCGAACCCCAGAAGCTCGAAGATCTCGCGGTCGGGCAGGGGGGCGGGGGCCAGCGGATCGGTCCCGTCCCACAGGGACTGCGCGAGGCGCAGATATTCGCTGCGGGCGGCGATCACGTCGTCCTCGTCCGGCATCTCGAACAGCGTCTTCTTCTTGAGGCGCGAGCGGCGGATGGCGTCGAGGTCGGGCATGTGGGCGAGGCGCTTGAAGCCCACCGCGTCGCAGTAGCGGTCGACCTCGTTGGTCTCGCGCGAGCGGTTGGCGATGCAGCCCGCCAGCCGCACGCCGTAGTTCTTGGCCTTGGCCTGCACGGCGGCCACGATGCGGTTCATGGCGTAGATGCTGTCGAAGTCGTTCGCGGTCACGATCACCGCCCGGTCGGCGTGCTGGAGCGGCGCCGCGAAGCCGCCGCACACAACGTCGCCCAGCACGTCGAAGATCACCACGTCGGTGTCCTCGAGCAGGTGGTGCTCCTTCAGCAGCTTGACCGTCTGGCCGACGACATAGCCGCCGCAGCCGGTGCCCGCTGGCGGGCCGCCGGCCTCGACGCACAGCACGCCGTTGTAGCCGGTGTAGACGAAATCCTCGGCGCGCAGCTCCTCGGCGTGGAAGTTCACGCCCTTCAGCACGTCGATCACCGTGGGCATCAGCCGCCCGGTCAGGGTGAAGGTGCTGTCGTGCTTGGGGTCGCAGCCGATCTGAAGCACGCGCCTGCCCAGATGGCTGAAGGCGGCCGACAGGTTCGACGAGGTGGTGGACTTGCCGATCCCCCCCTTGCCGTAGACGGCGAACACCTTGGCGCCGTCGATCTTCAGCGCGGGGTCGAGATGCACCTGGACGGAGCCCTCTCCGTCGTCGCCGCGAAGGCTCGGGGGCGCGCGGTCGAGCGGGGTCATCGGCGGTCTCCTTCCGTTGCGGGCGCGCGGCTCATGCCGCCTGCCCTTCGACGACGCCTTCCAGACTGTCCTCGAGCTCCTCGCCGGCGCGGCGCAGGGCATCGAGGGTCTCGGCGTCGGGCGTCCAGTAGTTGCGTTCGTGCGCCTCGATCAGGCGGTTGGCCATGCGCAGCGAGGCCTTGGGGTTCAGCGCCGCCATGCGGCGGCGCATCTCGTCGTCCAGCACGAAGGTCTCGGTCATGCGCTGGTAGACCCAGGGCTCGACCTCGCCGGTGGTGGCGGACCAGCCCAGCGTGTTGGTGACGGACGCCTCGATCTGGCGCACGCCCTCGCCGCCGTGCTTGAGCATCCCCTCGTACCATTTGGGGTTCAGCATGCGGGTGCGGGTCTCGAGCGCCACCTGCTCGGACAGGCTGCGCACCTTGCCCTCGCCGCGGGTCTGGTCGCCGATGTAGGTGGGCGCCGCCGTGCCGCGGGCGCGCTTCACCGCCCGGCCGATGCCGCCCAGCGTGTCGAAGTAGTGGTCGATGGTGGTGACCCCCAGCTCGACCGATTCGAGGTTCTGGTAGGCCATGTCGACCCGCGCCAGAACCGCCTCGAGCAGGTCGGGCTGGGCGGCCACCCCGCCGTCGCGGCCATAGGCGAAGCATTTCCGCTTGGAGTAGGCGTCGGCGAGTTCGTCCTCCTGCTGCCAGGCGCCGCTGTCAACCAGCTGGTTGACGTTGGCCCCGTAGGCGCCGTCGGCGTTCGAGAACACCCGCAGCGCCGCGGTGTCGAAGTCGCAGCCGGTCTTCTGCATGTGCGCGAGCGCATGGGCCCGGATCGGGTTCATCTCCGGCGCCTCGTCGGCGGCCGATGCCGCGAGCCACGCCGCCTCGGCCAGCAGCCGCGTCTGGATCGGCAGCAGGTCGCGGAAGATGCCCGACAGCGTGGCCATCACGTCCACCCGCGCCCGGCCCAGCTCGGCCAGCGGCACGAGTTCGGCCCCGCAGACGCGGCCATAGCCGTCGAGCCGCGGCCGCGCGCCCATCAGCGCCAGCGCCTGCGCCAGCGGCCCGCCCTCGGATTTCAGGTTGTCCGCGCCCCACAGCACGATGGCGACCGATTTCGGCAGCGCGCCTGTGTCCTCGAGATGGCGGGCCAGCAGCCGCGCAGCCTGCCGCGCGCCGTCGGCCATGGCGAAGGCCGAGGGGATGCGGAACGGGTCGAAGCCGTGCAGGTTGCGGCCCGTCGGCAGCACGTCGGGGCTGCGCAGCAGGTCGCCGCCGGGGGCGGGGCGGATGTAGCGGCCGTCGAGCGCGCGCAGCAGCGCGGGGATCTCGTGGTCCTCGGTCAGCAGGCGGTCGATCTCGGCCAGCCGGCGCAGGGGGGCGAGGTCGCCCCGCCAGCCATGGGCGCGGGCGGCGGCCTCGGGCGCCGCGCCGTCGCACAGCGCGCGCAGCAGCGGCATCGGCGCCGCGACGCCCAGCGTCGCCTCGGCCACCGCCGCCAGCATGCCGGCGCGGGCCTCGGGCTCCGGCGCCTCGCCGACGACGTGCAGGCCGCAGGGGATGAGTTCGTATTCCAGTTCCAGCACGCGGCCGACCAGCGCCGCGATCTCGGCGCCCGCATCGGTCCAGGCGGGCTCGGCGGGGGCCAGATCCACCGCCGCGGCCTGCGCCTGAACGATCTCGGCCAGCAGCGCGCGCTCCTCGGTGGCGTCGGGCAGGCTGGCGCGCCAGCGGTCGAGCGAGGCCTTCAGCTCGACGAGGCCGCGGTAGAGGCCGGCGGAGGCCAGCGGCGGCGTGATGTAGCTGACCAGCGTGGCATTGGCCCGGCGCTTGGCCAGCGCGCCCTCGGAGGGGTTATTGGCGGCGTAGAGGTAGAGGTTGGGCAGGTCGCCGATCAGGCTGTCGGGCCAGCTTTCGCCGTCGAGGCCCGTCTGCTTGCCCGGCATGAACTCGAGCGCGCCGTGGGTGCCGAAATGCAGCACCGCATGGGCGCCGAAATCCTCGCGCAGCCAGTCGTAGAAGGCGCTGAAGGCGTGGGTGGGGGCGAAGCCGTGCTCGAACAGCAGGCGCATCGGGTCGCCCTCGTAGCCGAAGGCGGGCTGCACGCCCACGAACACGTTCCCGAACCGCGCGCCCAGCACGAAGATGTCGCGGCCGTCCGACTGGGCGCGGCCCGGGGCGGGGCCCCATTGCGCCTCGATCGCCGCCAGCCGCTTCTCGCGCCGCACATGCAGGTCGGCGGGGATGCGCGCGTGCACGTTGGCGTCGGTCCCGAAGGTCGCGGCGTTGCCGCCCAGCACCGCCTCGCGCAGCGCGTCCACCGTGGCCGGCGGCTCGACCGCGTAGCCCGCTTCCTTCAACGCGCGCAGCGTGTTGTGCAGCGACTCGAACACCGACAGGAAGGCCGCGGTGCCGGTCGCGCCCGCATTGGGCGGGAAGTTGAACAGGGCGATGGCGACGCGCCGGTCGGCCGGCGCGGTGCGGCGCAGGCGCACCAGCTTCTCGACCCGGGCGGCCAGCGATTCCGCGCGCTCGCGGCAGGCCTGCATGTCGCGCGGGCCGCCATCGAGGTCGCAGCGACGGTCGCAGCCCTCGCAGCGGCCGAAGCCCGCGCCCGACCGGCCGCCATAGACCGTGGGGCCGGTGGCGCCGTCGAGTTCCGGAATGGCGATCATGATGGTCGCCTCGACCGGGGTCAGGCCCCGGCCCGAGCCGCGCCATTCCTCGAGGGTCTGGAATTCGAGCGCATGGGCGGCGACGTAAGGCACGTCGAGCGCGGCCAGCGTGGTCTCGGCGGCCTTGCTGTCGTTGTAGGCGGGCCCGCCCACCAGCGAGAAGCCGGTCAGCGACAGCACCGCGTCGACGGTGGCGCGGCCGTCCCGCGTGAAGAACGCCTCGATGGCGGGCCGCGCGTCGAGGCCGGCGGCGAAGGCGGGCACCACGTTCAGCCCCCGCGCCTCGAGCGCCGCGATCATGCCGTCGTAATGGCGCGCGTCGCTGGCCAGAACGTAGGAGCGCATGATCAGCAGCCCCACCGTGCCGGCCTCGCCGCGGCGGGGCAGGTCGGACAGGCGGGTGGTGATGCGCCCGGGCACCGCCGGGTGGTAGAGGGCGGTCTCGGGATAGTCGACCGGGGCCGGGGCCTCGATGGCCTCGACGCGCCCGGCCCCGTATTTCGTGGCGAGGAAGCGCAGCATCGCGGCCACGTTCTCGTCCGAACCCGACAGCCAGTACTGCATGGTCAGGAAGTAGGCGCGCAGGTCCTGCGCCTTGCCGGGCAGGTATTTCAGGAACTTGGGCAGGCGGCGCAGCAGCGCCATCTGGCCCGCGCCGGAGGATCCCGCGCCGGCCTTGGGCTTGCCGCGCAGCCGCTTCATCAGGCCGACGATGCCGGTCGCGGGCTGGGACATGTCGAGCTTGCCCAGCCGCGTCAGCTTCACCGCCTCCGCGGCCGACAGGCAGCACAGCACCTGGGCGCCGCGCTCGCGCGCCTCCGTCAGCGCGCCCTTGATCTGCTGCACGTGCTCGTCGACGAACAGCATGCAGGCCACGACGATGTCCGCCTCGGCCACCGCCGCGCGCGCCCTCGCCAGCGCGTCGGGGTGCGCCGCCCATTCGCTGGCGGGGTGCAGCGTGACCGACAGGCCGGGCGTCTCGGCCGCGAGCTTCGCCTGCGCGCGCCCCACCGACGCGGACAGGTGCCCGTCGAGGGTGACGATCGCGATGCGCAGGCGCGCCGCGTCAGCGCGCGTAATGGGCTTTTGCATCATAGAGCGTCTCGACGGTGATGGTTCCCACGCCGCGACTGGCGGCGAAGGCCTCGGTGTTCCGGCGCGCCTTGCCCCTGACGAAGAACGGGATCTTGCGCAGTTCCTTCTCGGCGTCGGGGGCCCAGACGATGGGGCCCTCGCCACCGGTCGGGACGGCGGCCGCGGACGGGGCGGAAGGCGCTTCCACGGGCTGGGCGGCGGGGGGCGGCGCCGCGGCGGGCGCCTCGGCCTCCGCCTGCGCCGCCGCGGCTGGCTTCGCGGGGCCGCCGCCGTGCAGGTGCGAGGCGCCGGCCGCGTCGTGGAATTCGAAATCGTCGCGGAACATGGTGAGCAGGTGCTCCTCCAGCCCCATGACCAGCGGGTGCACCAGCGTGTCGAACAGGACGTTCGCGCCCTCGAAGCCCATCACGGGGGCGTAGCGGGCGGGGAAGTCCTGCACATGCACCGGGGCCGAGATCACCGCGCAGGGCACGCCCAGGCGCTTGGCGATGTGGCGCTCCATCTGGGTGCCGAGCACGAGTTCGGGCTGCGCCTCGGCGATGGCGGCCTCGACCTCGAGGTAGTCGTCGGTGACCAGCGGCGCGACGCCGTGCCGTTCGGCCGCCGCGCGCAGGTCGCGGGCGAATTCGCGGTTGTAGCAGCCTAGGCCGACGACCTCGAAGCCCATCTCCTCGGCCGCGACGCGCGCCATGGCGACCGCATGCGTGGCGTCGCCGAACACGAACACGCGCTTGCCGGTGAGGTAGGTGCTGTCGACCGAGCGGGTCCACCACGGCATGTTGGTGGGCTGGTCGGCCAGCAGGGCCGCGGGGTCGACGCCAGCGAGCGCCGCGACCTCGGCCACGAACTCGCGCGTGGCGCCGACGCCGATGGGCACGACGGTGGTGCGCTTCTGGCCGTACTGGCGTTCCAGCCAACGCGCGGCCTGGTCGGCGATCTCCGGGTAGAGCACCACGTTGAAGTCGGCGTCGGCGATGCGCGCGATGTCGTCGGGCGAGGCCCCCATCGGCGCGACCACGTTCACCGCGACGCCGAGGCTGCCCAGCAGCGCCCGGATCTCCTTCAGGTCGTCGCGGTGGCGGAAGCCCAGCCCGCAGGGCCCGAGGATGTTGGCGCGCGGGCCGCCCGGCGTGCGGGCGACGGGGGCCGAGAGGCGGCGCACGATCTGGTACAGCGTCTCGGCCGCGCCCCAGTGCTCCTTCTTCTGGTAGCTGGGCAGCTCCAGCGGCACCACGGGCACGCCGAGGTCCATGCCCTTGGCCAGCCCGCCGGGGTCGTCCTGGATCAGCTCGGCGGTGCAGGAGGCCCCGACCAGCAGCGCCTTGGGCGAGAAGCGCGCCAGCGCGTCGGTGCAGGCGGTGCGGAACAGGTCGGCGGTGTCGGAGCCGAGGTCCTGCGCCTGGAAGGTGGTGTAGGTGACGGGCGGACGGTGGTCGCGCCGCTCGATCATGGTGAACAGCAGGTCCGCGTAGGTGTCGCCCTGCGGCGCGTGGAGGACGTAATGCACGTCGCGCATGCCGGTCACGACGCGCATCGCCCCGACATGGGGCGGGCCTTCATAGGTCCAGACGGCGAGTTTCATGGCCGGGCCCCCGTCACAGCGCCAGCCGCGTGCGGCGGTTGAGCGGGCGGGCGAACAGCTCGGCGAGATCGCCCGCCTGCTCGAAGCCCTGGATCGGGGTGAAGACCAGCTCGATGGCCCATTTCGTCGTCATCCCCTCGGCCTCGAGCGGGTTGGCGAGGCCGAGGCCGCACACGGCGATGTCGGGGCGCGCGGCGCGGCAGCGGTCGAGCTGGCGGTCCACGTCCTGCCCCTCGGACAGCATCGCCTCGTCCGGCAGCAGCGCCAGCTCCTCGGCCATGTGGGTGGCGTGGAGGTAGGGCGTGCCCACCTCGGTCAGCCGCATGCCGCATTCGCGGGCGAGGAAGCGCGCGATGGGGATCTCCAGCTGGCTGTCGGGGAAGAAGAACGCCGACTTGCCGGCGAGCCGCGCGCCGCGGCGGGCGACGGCGGCCTGCGCGCGCGCGCGTCCCGGGGCGATGGCGGCCTCGACGCGCGCGGGGTCGGCGCCCATCGCCGCGCCGCCGGCGGCCAGCCAGGCGGCCGTGCCCTCGGCCCCGAGCGGGAAGGGGGCGGCGACCCGCTGCGCGCCGCGCGATTCGAGCGCGCGGGCGGTGTCGGCGAGGAAGGGCTGGGCCAGCAGGAAGCGCGTGCCGGGGCCCACGGGCGGCATGTCGCCCGCGCGGCGCGCCGGCAGGAAGCGCGCCGGGCCCGCGCCCATGGCGTCGAACAGCCGGGCGAACTGGTCCTCGACGACATCGGCAAGGGCGCCGACCACCATCAGTTCAGGGGCCTCGGTCGCCTCCAGGGTGGGGACGAGGCTCGCGAGGCAGGCGTCCTCGCCCTGCGTGAAGGTCGTCTCAATGCCGCTGCCGGAATAGTTCAGTACCCGCGTCCGGCCGGCATGCGCGCGCGACAGCCGCTCGGCGGCGCGCGAGAGGTCCAGCTTGATCACCTCGGACGGGCAGGAGCCGACGAGGAACAGCAGCCGGATCTCGGGCCGGCGCGCCAGAAGCTGCGCCACCACGCGGTCGAGTTCGTCGTTGGCGTCGGCGAGGCCCGCGAGGTCGTGGTCGTCGATGATGGCGGTGCCGAAGCGCGGTTCGGCGAAGATCATCACGCCCGCGGCCGACTGGATGAGATGCGCGCAGGTGCGGCTGCCCACCACGAGGAAGAAGGCGTCCTGGATCTTGCGGTGCAGCCAGACGATGCCGGTCAGGCCGCAGAACACCTCGCGCTGTCCGCGCTCGCGCAGGACGGGGCGGGCGGCGCAGGCGGCGGCGGGCAGCACGGGGGCGTTCATGCGGCCACCCCGAGACCGGGCGCGCCCTCGGTCCGGGCGCCGGGCGCGGACGCGCCCTCGGCGCGCGCGCCCTCCAGCCGCGCCATCCGCAGCTTCCACAGGAACTGCGCGGCGTTCACGACGTAGGCGGCGTAGGCGGCCAGCGCGACGGCCATCTGCTCGGCCGGCGTCCCGATCTCGCGCAGCACCATGACGACATAGGCGGTGTGCAGCGCGATCACGCCCATGCTGACCACGTCCTCCCAGAAGAAGGCGGGCGCGAACAGCCATTTCCCGAACACGACCTTCTCCCAGATCGAGCCGGTGACCATGATCGCGTAGAGGACCAGCGTCTTGACGACGACCGAGGCGGTGGCCGCCCACAGCCCCTCGCCGGTCGCGAGCCAGCGCAGCACGAGGCCGAGGCTGACGAGGAACACGAGGAACTGGAAGGGCGCGAGCAGCCCCTGCACCAGCGTCCACACGGTCGCGTCGCGGCGCGCGCGCTGCTCGGCCGTGTAGAGGCCCCGCCCCGGTCCCGATTTCGTCCCCGACTCGGACGTCATCGCGTCTCTCCCCGCAGCCTTTGTCATTGCCGACTTTATGGGGCTGGGCGTGCTGAGTGTCAACCAGACATGACGCTTTGACTGTCCGGTCCGCGCGCGGAATGCTGGCGTTCCGGGCCTTTCCGGCGCGGCCCGGCGGCGCGGGCTGCGCCCCCTCGTCGCGCCGCGCTGCGTTTCGGAATGAAATCATCGCGCCAGGACAGCGGGTTGACGGCCGTCGGCGACGGGCTTAGGGAATCGGCAAGGAATGGCGGCGCGGCCGAGTTGTAAATCCCGGTTGACAACATGGGTCGCCGCTTTCACGATCCGCTGCGGAAGGCGACGCCGCCGGGCGTCGGACCGGCCGCCGAATGGCCGCCGGGTCGGCGACCGCGCCACCCCCCTCTCAAGGGCGGCGCGACGCGCCGCGCCGCAATGACGGCGCCGCTGGGCCGAAAAGGGGGTGCGCCATGGACGGACAGGCTGGATTGCGCGCAGGCATGCGGGCCGCCTTCTCCGACGGGTTCGGGGGCGTCGCGGGGGTCGTCGCGGACGAGGTGATCCCCCGCCTGCTGCTGAACCGGCGCGAGCCGGGCCCGCAGCGCCGCCCGACCCAGGCCCATGTCGAGACCCTCGTGCGCCTGGCGCTGTCGCGCGATCCGGCCGCGGCCGGGGCGCAGGTGGCCGCGCTGCGCGAGGGCGGGGCGACGGTCGAGTCGCTGATGCACGACCTCATCGCGCCGGCCGCGCGGCGGCTGGGCGATTACTGGACCGCCGATGCCGCCGATTTCGTCGAGGTGGCGCTGGCCTGCGCGCGCCTGTCGGGCATCGTGCGCTCGCTGGGCGGCGAGGCTTCGCGCGACGCGCCCGACGCCGCGCCCCGCGCGCTGATCGCCACCCCCGCGCGCGAGCGCCATGCGCTGGGCGCGATGATCGTCGCGCAGAGCTTCCGCGCCGCGGGCTGGCGCGTCACGGAGGTCCCGGGCGCGGGGCCCGACGAACTGGCCGGGACGCTGGGCGGGCAGCGCTTCGACCTGCTGGGCCTGTCCGCCAGCGGCCCCGCGGTCGCGGCCGAGATCGCGGCGATGGTCGCGCCCCTGCGCGCCGCCAGCCGGCGCGCCGGCATGATCGTCGCCATCGGCGGCCCGGGTTTCGCCGACCCCGCGCTGGTCGCGGCGGCGGGCGCCGACCTTCATGCGCTCGACGGGCGCGATGCCGTCATCCGCGCCAGCGCGCTGCTATCCGCCCTCCCGACCGCGGAACCGACCGTCCAGCCGCCAGTCTGACCCATGAGGCGTCCGCGCGATGCAAAGGCCCGTTGCCATCGATGCGATCAATCCCCTGCGGGACCCGTCCGCATCGCTCGGCGACTTCTCGCTCGATGACACGGCGCGCGCGCTGGTCGCCGCCAGCGACATCGTGCTGGTGGTGGATGCGGACGGGCTGATCGTCGATGTGGGCCACAGCGGCGTCGAGCTGGCGCGCGAGGGCTGCGGGGCGTGGATCGGCCGGGCCTGGGTGGACACGGTCGCCGTCGACAGCCGCGTCAAGGTCGAGGAGATGCTCGCCGCGCCCTCGGGCGACATCCTGCCCGCGGTGCGGCAGGTCAACCACCTGTCGCCGCGCGGGCCGGACCTGCCGGTCGCCTATGCGGTGATCCCGTTCGGCGATGCGGGCCGACGCCTCGCCATCGGCCGCGAGATGCGCAGCGCCGCGGCGCTGCAGGGCCGGCTGGTCGAGGCGCAGCACGCCTCGGAACGCGAATACGCCCGGCTGCGCGACGCCGAGACGCGCTATCGCCTGCTGTTCCAGATGGCCGCCGACGCGCTGCTGATCGTCGATGCGGGCACCCGGCGCATCGTCGAGGCCAACCCGTCCGCCGAGCGCGCGCTGGGCGTCGGCGTCAAGCGGCTGGTCGGGCGGCCCTTTCCGCACGGCTTCGCCTCCGAGGACGGGTCGGAGCTCGAGCGCATGATCGCCCGCGCCCGCAGCGCTGGCCGCGCCGAGGGGGTGCCGGCCCGGCTGGCCGACGGGTCGGGCGTCGAGGTGTCGGCGGCGCTGTTCCGCCAGGACGCCAGCGCCTTCGTGCTGATCCGCCTCGGCGGCGCGGGGCGCGGCGCGGCCACTGTCCAGGACGACGAGCGCGTGGCCGCCGCGATCCTTGGCGCCGCGCCCGAGGGCTATGTCGCCACCGATTCGGACGGCACGATCCGCTGGACCAACCTCGCCTTCCTGAACCTCGCGCAGCTCGCGACCGAGGAGCAGGCGGTGGGCCAGTCGCTCGACCGCTTCCTCGGGCGGCCCGGCGTCGACATGAACGTGCTGATCTCCACCCTGCGCGAGAGCGGGGCGGTGCGCCTGTTCGCGACCTCGCTGCGCGGCGAGTTCGGCAGCCTGGTCGATGTCGAGATCTGCGCGGCGCGCGCGACGGACGGCGAGACGCCGGTTTTCGGCTTCCTGATCCGCAACGTCGAAAGCCGGACGGGCCCGCGCCGCGAGGGCGCGATGCCGCGGTCGGTCGAGCAGCTGACCGAGCTGGTGGGCCGCGTGCCGCTGAAGGATCTGGTGCGCGAGACCACCGACGTGATCGAGCGGCTGTGCATCGAGGCCGCGCTGGAGCTGACCGGCGACAACCGCGCCTCGGCGGCCGAGATGCTGGGCCTCAGCCGCCAGAGCCTCTACGTCAAGCTGCGCCGCTATGGCCTCGGGGATCTGGACGGGGCGGAGGAATAGCGGAGGGCGTTGCCGGCGCCCGACATATCGCGCATGCTGGGGCCCTCGACCACCAGATGCGGGGGCATGGCGCGTGCCGGTGTTCCACGAATTCTTCGCGGGCGGCGGCATGGCGCGGGCGGGCCTCGGACCCGGCTGGGACTGCGCCTTCGCCAACGACCTGTGCCCGCGCAAGGCCGCCGCCTATGCGCTGAACTGGGACGCATCGGTCCTGCGCGTGTGCGACGTGGCGACGCTGACGCCCGCCGATCTGCCCGGCCGGGCCGACGCGGCGTGGGCGAGCTTTCCCTGCCAGGATCTGTCGCTGGCCGGGGCCGGGGCGGGGCTTGGCGGGGTCGGGGGGGCGCGCACGCGGTCGGGGGCGTTCTGGCCCTTCCTCGGGCTGGTCCGCGCCCAGACGGCCGAGGGGCGGCGGCCGCGGGCGCTGGCGATCGAGAATGTGTGCGGGCTGCTGACCCGCCGCGGCGGGGCCGATTTCGCCGCGCTGGCGGGCGCGCTGGCCGGCGATGGCTGGCGCTTCGGCGCGATGGTGGCCGATGCGCGCCTGTTCCTGCCCCAGTCGCGGCCGCGCCTGTTCGTGCTGGCCTTCGACCCCGCGACGACGGCGCCCCCCGTCGCCGCCGGCCCCGCCTCCCCCTGGCACCCGCCCGCGCTGGCGGCGGCCGCGGCGGGCCTGCCGGACGCGGTGCGCGCGCGCTGGCTGTGGCTGGCGCCGCCCGCGCCGCCGCCGCGAACCGCCGCGCTGGCCGATGTGCTGGAGGCCGCGCCGCGCGATGTCGGCTGGCATGACGCGGGGCAGACCGCGCGGCTGGTGGCGCTGATGAGCGCGGCGAACCGCGCCAAGCTCGACGCGGCCCGCGCGGCGGGGGGGCGCTCGGTCGGCACGCTCTATCGCCGCACGCGCATCGAGGGGGGGCTGCGGGTCCAGCGCGCCGAGGCGCGCTTCGACGGGATCGCCGGCTGCCTGCGCACGCCCGCCGGGGGATCGTCGCGCCAGACCCTGCTGCTGGTCGAGGACGGGCGCCTGCGCTCGCGCCTGCTGTCGGCGCGCGAGGCCGCCCGCCTGATGGGCCTGCCCGACGCCTTCCGCCTGCCGCCGGTCCACACCGACGCCTGCCACCTGCTGGGCGACGGGGTGGCGGCGCCGGTGGTGCGCTGGCTGGCCGCCCATCTGATCGAGCCCGCGCTGGGGGCCGCCGCCCGCGCCGCCGCTTGACACCCGCGCGGGGCGGGGGCGATGTGCCGCCGGTCCCGCCCGGCGCGGGACGGCCGCGGGAGCCTGCGCCCATGACCGACGCCCTGCCCCCCGAGCCCGCGGTCACGCAGGCGCTCGCCGCCGGCCACGGCCTGAAGCCCGACGAATACGCCCGCATCCTGAGCCTGCTGGGCCGCGCGCCCAGCTTCACCGAGCTCGGCATCTTCTCGGCGATGTGGAACGAGCACTGCAGCTACAAGTCCTCGAAGAGATGGCTGCGCACCCTGCCCACCGAGGGCCCGCAGGTGATCTGCGGCCCCGGCGAGAACGCCGGCGTGGTCGACATCGGCGACGGCGACGCGGTGGTGTTCAAGATGGAGAGCCACAACCACCCCTCCTACATCGAGCCCTACCAGGGCGCGGCGACCGGGGTGGGCGGCATCCTGCGCGACGTGTTCACCATGGGCGCGCGCCCGGTGGCGGCGATGAACGCGCTCAGCTTCGGCCGGCCGGAGCACCCGCGCACCCGGCGGCTGGTGGCGGGCGTGGTCGAGGGGATCGGCGGCTACGCCAACGCCTTCGGCGTGCCGACCGTGGCGGGCGAGACGCGCTTCCACCCCAGCTACGACGGCAACTGCCTCGTGAACGCCTTCGCCGCGGGCGTCGCGCGGGCCGACGCGATCTTCTATTCCGCGGCCTCCGGGGTCGGGCGGCCGGTGGTCTATCTCGGGGCCAAGACCGGGCGCGACGGGGTGGGCGGGGCCACCATGGCCTCGGCCGAGTTCGGCGCCGACGCCGAGGAGAAGCGCCCGACCGTGCAGGTCGGCGACCCGTTCACCGAGAAGAAGCTGCTTGAGGCCTGCCTCGAGCTGATGGCCAGCGGCCCCGTGGTGGCGATCCAGGACATGGGCGCGGCGGGGCTGACCTGCTCGGCGGTCGAGATGGGCGACAAGGGTGGGCTGGGCGTTCGGCTCGACCTCGACGCCGTGCCCTGCCGCGAGGCGCGGATGAGCGCCTACGAGATGATGCTGTCGGAAAGCCAGGAGCGCATGCTCATGGTGCTGCGGCCGGAGATGGAGGCGCAGGCGCGCGCCATCTTCGACAAGTGGGACCTCGACTTCGCCGTGGTGGGCGAGACCATCCCCGAGGACCGTTTCCTGGTGATGCACCGCGGCGCGGTGAAGGCCGACCTGCCGCTGCGCGCGCTGTCGGGCTCGGCCCCCGAATACGACCGGCCCTGGGTCGAGAGCCCCGCGCCGCCGCCGCTGGGGGCGGTGCCGGCCATCGATCCGGCCGAGGCGCTGCTGCGCCTGATGGGCGGGCCGGATTTCTGCTCGCGCGCCTGGATCTGGCGGCAGTACGACGCACAGGTGGGGGCCGACACGCTGCAGGTGCCGGGCGGCGACGCGGGCGTGGTGCGGGTGCACGGCACGCGCAAGGCACTGGCCTTCACGGCGGACGTGAACCCGCGCTACTGCTTCGCCGACCCGGTCGCGGGCGGGCGGCAGGCGGTGGCCGAGGCGTTCCGCAACCTCTGCGCCACCGGGGCCGCGCCGCTGGCCGCCACCGACAACCTGAATTTCGGCAATCCGGAGAAGCCCGAGATCATGGGCCAGCTCGTCGGCTGCATCCGCGGCATCGGCGAGGCCTGCCGGGCGCTGGGTTTCCCGATCGTGTCGGGCAATGTCAGCCTCTACAACGAGACCGACGGGCGGGCGATCCTGCCCACGCCCACCATCGGCGGCGTCGGGCTGATCGCGGAACACGCGCGCATGCTGCGCATCGCGCCGCGGCCGGGCGACGCGCTGCTGCTGCTGGGCGCGACGGCCGGGCATCTGGGGCAGTCGGCGCTGCTGTGGGCGCTGTGGGGCCGCGCCGAGGGGCCGGTGCCGCCGGTGGACCTCGCGGCGGAGGAGGCGGCGGGGCGGCTGGTGCTGGCGCTGGCCGCGCGCGGGCTTCTGTCGGCCGCGCATGACCTGTCGGACGGCGGGCTGGCGGTGGCGGCGGCAGAGATGGCGCTGGCGGCGGGGACGGGCGTCGCGGTCGAGGCCGATGCGGCGCTGGACCCGCTGGCGTGGCATTTCGGCGAGGATCAGGGGCGCTATCTGCTCGGCTGCGCGCCCGGGGACGCGGCGGCGGTGCTGGAGGCCGCGGCCTCCGCCGGGCTGCCCGCCCGCCGGGTCGGCACGGTCGGCGGCGACTCGGTGGCGCTCGGGGCCTCGGTCGTGGCGCTGGCGGACCTGCGCGCGGCGCATGAGGGCGGCTTCGCGCGGCTGATGGGGGAGGACGCATGACCGAGGCGACGCCGCCCGCCGCACTGCATGTCGCGGCTGGGGATGCCGCGGCGCATGCGGTGCTGGGCCTGACGATCCGCATCCTGCTGCCGGCCGAGGCGACCGGCGGGGCGCTGAGCCTGTGCGAGGAGACCACGCCCCCGGGGGCCGGCCCGCCGCTGCACATCCACCCAGACGCCGACGAGAGTTTCCGCGTGCTGGAGGGCCGCTACCGCTTCCGCGTCGGCGACGCGGACATCGAGGCGGGGCCGGGCGACGCGCTGTTCGTGCCGCGCGGCGCGCCCCACGCCTTCGTCAATGCGGGCGACGCGCCGGGGCGGCTGCTGTTCTGCTTCACGCCCGGGGGCGGCGAGCGCTTCTTCGCCGCCATCGCCGCCTCCGGCCTCGCGCCGCCGGCCGACATGCCGGCCATCGCCGCGCTGGCCGGGCGCCATGGCCTGACCCTGCTCGGCCCGAACCCGTTCGGCGATCACTGACGCCGCGGCTGCCTGAATCGCAGGCGCCGGCCGCGCCGATGCCTGCGCCGGGCAAGATTCCGCTTCCGCAATGCGCAGTCGGGGTTAATGTCGAACGGCGCGACCGGCGGATCGAACCCCGGCGCGCGTGGCCCGGTCCGACAGGGAACGCGACATGACCCATACCACCCGACTGCTCGCGGCCGCCGCGACCGCGCTGGCGCTGGCGACGCCCGCGCATGCCGAGCGCGGATCCAGCGGCGAGCTCCGCATCCTCTACTGGCAGGCGATCTCGATCCTGAACCCCTTCCTGTCCGGCGGCACCAAGGACATCGAGGGCTCGTCGCTCGTGATCGAGCCGCTGGCGCGCTACAACGAGGTGGGCGAGATGGTGCCCTTCCTCGTCACCGAGATCCCGACGCTCGCCAATGGCGGCGTGTCCGAGGACCTGCGCAGCATCACCTGGAAGATCGCGCCGGGCATCAAGTGGTCCGACGGCACCGACTTCACCGCCGAGGATGTGGTGTTCACCGCGCAGTACTGCATGGACCCCACCGGGGGCTGCCAGCAGGTCGCCAAGTTCGCCGATGTCGAGACGGTCGAGGCGCTCGATCCGCTGACGGTCAAGGTGACGTTCTCGGTGCCCAAGCCGGTTCCCTACGGCCCCTTCGTCGGCGCGGAATCGCCGATCATCCAGAAGGCGCAGTTCGCCGACTGCATGGGCCCGCGCGCCCCGGAATGCAGCGCGCAGAATTTCGGGCCCCACGGCACCGGCCCGTTCCGCGTGGTCGACTTCAAGGCCAACGACGTGGTGACCTTCGAGGCCAACCCCCACTACCGCGACCCCGCCAAGCCCGCCTTCGCGACCGTGACCTTCAAGGGCGGCGGCGACGCGGCCTCGGCCGCGCGGGCGGTGCTCGAGACCGGCGAGTTCGACTATGGCTGGAACCTGCAGGTCGAGCCCGAGATCCTCACGCAGATGGAGGCCGCCGGGAAGGGCAAGCTCGAGGTCGCCTTCGGCACCAACGTCGAGCGCTTCGAGAACAACTTCTCCAACCCCGATCCGGCGCTGGGCGAGAAGCGCTCGACGCTGGAGGGCGGCGCGCATCCGTTCCTGACCGACCCGGCGGTGACCCGCGCCCTGTCGCTGGCCATCGACCGCGAACTGATCGTGGAGGCGGGCTATGGCGTCACCGGCAAGCCCACCTGCAACGTGGTGCCGAACCCGCCCGCCTTCGCCTCGACGGGCGTGGACTGGTGCCTGACCCCGGACGTGGCGGAGGCCAACCGCCTGCTCGACGAGGCCGGCTGGGTCCGCGGCGCGGACGGTGTGCGGGCCAAGGACGGCGTGCGGCTGTCGCTGCTGTTCCAGACCTCGACCAACTCGGTGCGCCAGGGCACGCAGGCGCTGATCAAGCAGATGTGGGACGAGATCGGCGTCGAGACCGAACTGCGCAACATTTCGGCCAGCGTGTTCTTCGGCGGCGATCCGGGCTCGCCCGACACCTTCCAGAAGGCCTACGCCGACACGCAGATGTTCACCAACAACTTCTCGGGCACCGACCCGGAGGTGTATCTCGCCAACTGGCGCTGCTCGGAGATCCCGTCGCCGGCGACGAACTGGCTGGGCCAGAACAACGTGCGCTACTGCAACCCCGAATACGACGCGCTGGTGGCCGAACTCGCCCAGACCGCAGATTTCGAGGCGCGCACCGAGATCGCGAAGCGGCTGAACGACATGCTGGTGAACGACGGCGCGCTGATGCCGCTCGTGCACCGCGGGCGCGTCTCGGCGCGGTCCGCGACGCTGCAGGGCGTGCGGCTGAACTCGTGGGACAGCGAGCTGTGGAACGCGGCCGACTGGTCGCGCGCGCAGTGAAGGACCGGGCGGCGGGTGCGCCCCGCCGCCCGCCACGCCCCGGGACCGGCCGATGTTCACCTTCACCCTGCGCCGCCTCGGCTATGCGATCCCGACGCTGCTGGTGATCAGCTTCGTCATCTTCGCCCTGCTGGACCTCGCCCCCAACGACCCGACCGGCAACCTGCCGCTGACCATCCCGCCCGAGGTGCGCGAGCAGATCCGCATCGGGCTGGGGCTGGGCGAGCCCTTCCACATCCGCTACCTGAAATGGCTCGAGCAGTTCTTCGTGAACGAGCCGCTGAACATCCTCGAGCGCCTGACCGGCTGGACCATCGGCGACAGCGAGAACCGCCTGCGCGTCACCTCATGGGCCACGCGCTCGCCCGTCGTGGATCTGGTGGTCGAACGGCTTCCGCAGACCCTGTGGGTGATCGGCATGGCCTATCTTGTGGCGGTGCTGATCGCGGTGCCGATCGGCGTGATCTCGGCCTACCGGCAGTATTCGATCTTCGACCAGATCGGCACGCTGTTCTCGCTGATCGGCTTTTCCGTGCCGACCTTCTTCACCGGGCTGCTGTTCATCATCATCTTCGCGGTGCAGCTGCAATGGCTGCCGTCGATCTACGACACCACCCACCGCGTCACGGACTGGGACAGCTTCACCGTGCAGGTCCGGCAGATGATCATGCCGGTCATGGTGCTGGCGCTGTTCAACGCGGCGCAGATCAGCCGCTTCATGCGGTCCTCGATGCTGGAGAACCTTGGGCAGGACTATGTGCGCACGGCGCGGGCCAAGGGGATGCGCGAGCGGGTGGTGGTGCTGGTGCATGTGCTGCGCAACAGCCTGATCCCTGTGGTCACGGTGATCGCGCTGGGCATCCCGACCGTGTTCGGCGGCGCGATCATCACCGAGCAGATCTTCCGCGTGAACGGGCTGGGGCAGCTGCTGATCACCGGCATCGAGGGGGCGGACATCCCGCTCGTGCAGACGCTGACCTTCCTCTACGCCGTGCTGATCGTGCTGTTCAACCTGATCGCCGACATCCTCTACGGGATCCTCGATCCCCGCATCCGCTACGAATGAGGGGGCGATGACCGACGCCGCCACCGCGCCCGTGGCCATCGCCGCCCCCGCGTCCCGCGCCCACCGCTCGCTCTGGGGCGACGTGTGGCGGCAGTTCGCGCGCCACCGGCCCGCCATGCTGGGCGTGACGGTGCTGGCGCTGATCCTGCTGCTGGTGGCGTTCGGCCCGCTGATCCACGACGTAGACGCGGGCCGGCTGGACATGCGCAACCGCAACGCGCCCATGTCCTGGGGGCACCCGTTCGGCACCGACAACCTCGGCCGGGACATCCTCGCGCAGGTCATCGCGGGGGGGCGCACCTCTCTGGCGGTGGGCATCTCGGCCATGCTGATCGCGCTGTCGATCGGCACGCTGGTCGGGGCCTGCGCGGGCTATTTCCGCCGCCTCGACAACCCGCTGATGCGCTTCACCGACCTGTTCCTGGCCCTGCCGCTGCTGCCGCTGCTGCTGGTCATCATCATGCTGTTCCGCGACACGC
>DAIPIU010000033.1:0-6019 GCA_036770645.1 Rubrimonas sp.
CCTGATAGGCGCCGATGTGCTGGGTGATGCCGCCGGCCTCGCCCGCGACGACGCTGGTCTTGCGCAGGGCGTCGAGCAGCGACGTCTTGCCGTGGTCGACATGGCCCATGATCGTGACCACCGGCGCGCGCTCGACCAGCGCCTCCGGCGCGTCGACCTTGCCCTCGATCACGTTCTCGACGTCGGCTTCGGACACGCGCTGGAACTTGTGGCCGAACTCCTCGACCAGCAGCTGCGCGGTGTCGGCGTCGATGGTCTGGGTGATGGTGGCCATCACGCCCATCTTCATCAGCGCCTTCACGACATCCGCGCCGCGTTCGGCCATGCGGTTGGCCAGTTCGCCCACTGTGATGGCGTCGGGGATCACCACGTCGCGCACCACGCGCTCGCGCTCGCCCTGGCCCGACAGCTTGCGCTTCTCGCGCTCCTGCCGGCGGCGGAACGACGCGAGGCTGCGCTGGCGGCCGCCATCGCCGGTGAGCTGGTCGATGGTCAGCTTGCCAGAGCGGCGACGGTCGGCGTCGTCCTTCGCGCGGGGCGTCGCGGCCTTCTTGGCCGCTTCGGCGGAGCCGGGCTTGCCGCGCTTGCCGCGGCTGTCGTCCTCCGGCATCGCGCGCGGGGGCGCGGCACGCAGTTCCGCCGTGGGCGACGCGCCCGGGCGCTGCGTCTCGCGAGCGCGGCGCGCGGCTTCCTCGGCGCGCCGCGCGGTCTCGGCGGCGGCGCGCTCGCGCTCCTCGCGCTCGGCCTCGTCGCGCTCGCGGCGGATCCGTTCCTCGGCCTCCTTGCGACCGAGCTCGGCCATCTCGCGCTTGCGGCGCTCGGCCTCCTCGTCGCGGCGGCGCGAATCCTCGGCGTCCTGCTTGCGGCGCGCCTCCTCGTTCTTCTTGGCGGCTTCCAGCGCCTTCAGCCTGCGCGCGTGCTCCTCGGGCGACAGCGCCTTGTGCACGGCGCCGCGTCCCTGGGGCCGCGGCTGGCCGGGGCGGGCATCGCCGCGCGGCGCATCGCCCGACCGTCCGCCCCCGGTTCGCCCGCCCTCGGCCGGACGGCCGGTCTGCGGCGACTCGGGGCGCGCGGATTGCTGGGCCGGCCGGGCAGCGGGGCGTTCCGCCTGCGCGGGAGCGGGGGCGCGGGGCGCAGCGACCCCTGGACGCTGAGCCGCCTCCGGCGCATCCCGTGCCGGATCGGGCGCTCGCGGCGGCGACGGCGGTTGCCGCAGTTCGGCCGTGGGCGACGGCCCCTCGCTGCGCGCCGCCGCCGCCGGCGCGGCGGGTTTGACGGCAGGGGCGGGAGCGGGAGCGGGCTCAGGTTCGGCGACGCGCGCGGCCGGAGCCTCCGCGACGGGCAACCGCGGCTCGGCCGTCGGGCGCGGCCGATCCGGTGCGACCGGGGCGACGGGCTGGCGGATGACGGGTGCCGCCGGGGGCGCGGCCACGGCGGGCCGCGGCGGCTGGGCCGGCGCGCGGGGCGCCGCAGGAGCGGGCGCCCTTGCGACGACCGGCGCCGCTGCAGGGGCGGCGGCCGGGGTCACGACCCGCTTCTTGATCTTCTCGACAACCACCGATTTGGTTCGGCCGTGGGAGAAGCTCTGGCGCACGCGGGTGGTCTCGCCGACGCCGCCGCGCAAGCCCAGCGTCCGCCCGCCCCTGTTGTCGCCGCTCTCGTCGCTCATGAATCGTCCTTCACCGGGTCGCCGTCCTGCGACCCCCCAGCCCGTCCGAAATCCGCCGATGTGCCCGATCCGCTCCGGAACCCGGCGAGCCGGCGGCTCTCCCGCACGACGCGCTCCGCGGCACCTCCCGCATCAAGCACGGCGTGTATCACGAATTCGCGGCCGAAAGCCAACCCCAGTTCCGCCGCGGTAAGCCGGTCGACCCGCGGCGCCTCCCCCGCCAGAGGACGCAGCCGCGCCTTTCCCTGTTCAGAACCGTCCGCCGCCTCGATCAGCGCGGCCACCGGACCAGTCCTGAGTCGGGCCTTTACCTTTTCTGCCCCCGTCGTGGCCAGCCCCGCCTTGCGCGCGAGCCCGATCGCCTCGACGGCGCGCCGCGCAAGACCCGCCTCGACGAGGTCGGCCAGCCCCTCGGGCACCCGAGCCGCGGCCCTGAAGCCCCGCGCGAAAAAATTGCGACGCGCCGCCTTCTCGACCATGTCGCGCCGCGCCACGACCCAGACCCCCCGTCCCGGCAGCCGTTCGGCGAGATCGGGCGTGACCATCCCGTCCGGGGCCAGCGCGAAGCGGACCAGCCCCTCGACCGGGGCGCTTTCGCCCGAGGCGACGCAACGCCGCTCCGGTCCGTCGCGGGGATCGTCGCGGCCGCCCCGCGCCATCGCGGCGCTCAGGTCCGCGCGTCCTCCGCCGCCGGACCGGGCGCGGCGCCGTCATCCGCGGACGGGTCGTCCGGAGGGGTCTCGTCCGCGTCGCCGGTCTCGTCCCCGGCTTCCTCCGCGGCCTCGACGATGCCGAGCGCGACGCGCGCCGTCATGATGAGCCCGCGCGCCTCCTCGATGGTCATGTCGAAACTCTCGAGAATGCCGTCGTCCTTTTCGCGCCGGCCGTCCTCGCCGACGCTCACGCCGCCGGCAAGCTCCCAGTCGGCGCAGGTCGCGAAATCGTGCAGCGTCAGCACGCCGGCCTCCGCCAGCGCGAGGATCATCTGCGCCGACAGGCCCGGGAACTCGATCAGCGCCTCCTCGGCGCCGAGCGCGCGGGCCTTCTCCAGCGCCGCCGCCGCCGCCTCCTCGAGGCTTTCGCGCGCGCGGGCCTGCAGGTCCTCGGCGGTGGCCTCGTTGAAGCCCTCGATCGAGGCGAGCTCGTCGAGGTCGACGAAGGCCACCTCCTCGAGCGTGGTGAACCCCTCGGACACCAGCAGCTGCGCCACGGTCTCGTCGAGGTTCATCTGCTCCATGAAAAGCCTGCTGCGCTCGCCGAACTCGGCCTGGCGGCGCGCGCTCTCCTCCTCCTCGGTGAGGATGTCGATGTCCCAGCCGGTCAGCTGGCTTGCCAGCCGGACGTTCTGGCCGCGCCGGCCGATGGCGAGCGAAAGCTGCTCCTCGGGCACCACCACCTCGATCTTCTCGGCGTCCTCGTCCATCACGACCTTGGAGACCTCGGCCGGCTGGAGCGCATTCACGAGGAAGGTCGCGGTATCCTCGGACCACGGGATGATGTCGATCTTCTCGCCCTGGAGCTCGCCCACCACCGCCTGCACGCGCGAGCCGCGCATGCCGACGCAGGCTCCCACCGGATCGATGGAATTGTCGTAGGAGATCACGCCGATCTTGGCGCGGGAGCCGGGATCGCGCGCGACGGCCTTGATCTCGATGACCCCGTCATAGATCTCGGGCACTTCCATCTTGAACAGTTCGGCCATGAACTCGGGCGCGGTGCGCGACAGGAAAATCTGCGGGCCGCGCACTTCTGCGCGCACATCCTTGACATAGGCGCGGATCCGGTCGCCCACGCGGTACATCTCGCGCGGGATCAGCTGGTCGCGGCGGATGATGCCCTCGCCCCGCCCCAGATCGACGATCACGTTGCCGTATTCGACGCGCTTGACCACGCCATTGATGATCGTGCCGATGCGATCCTTGTATTCCTCGTACTGCCGCTCGCGTTCGGCGTCGCGCACCTTCTGCACGATCACCTGCTTCGCGGTCTGGGCCGCGACCCGGCCGAATTCCATGGTCGGCAGCGTGTCGATCTCGACGAAGTCGCCGATCTCGACTTCTGGGTTCAGGACGCGCGCCTCCTCTATGCTCATCTGGCCCTGGTAGTTCTCGACCTCCTCCACGACCTCCTTGACGCGGGTCATGGTGATCTCGCCCGACTTGCGGTCGATGTGGGCGCGGATGTCCAGTTCGGCGCCGTAGCGGGAGCGGGCGGCCTTGCCGAGGCTGTCCTCCATCGCCTCGAGCACCAGCTCGCGGTCGATCAGCTTCTCGCGCGCCACGGCGTCTGCGATCTGCAGAAGCTCGAGCCTGTTGGCGGAGACGGCGGCGGTGCTCATGGCGTGGGGGTCTCCCTGTTGGCGGGCGCGTCGTCGTCCGTCGCATCGGGGTCCTCGACCTCGATCTCGTCGAACGCGGTTTCGTCGAAGCCCTTGTCCTTCTGCGCCTTCAGCGTGGCGGCGATCAGTTCGTCGGTCAGCAGCAGCTTGGCCTCGGTCAGCGCCCCGAAGGGGATGGCGGCCTCGCCGGTCTCGGTCGCGACGGCGACGACACCGCCCTCGATGCCGCGGATCTCGCCCTTCCAGCGCTTGCGCCCGTCGACAAGGGCGTCGGTCTCGAGCCGCGCGACCCAGCCGGCCCAGCGCGCGAAATCCTCCGGGCGCGTGAGGGGGCGGTCGATGCCGGGGCTCGACACCTCGAGCGTGTATTCGCTGTCGATCGGGTCCTCGACGTCCAGCAGCGCAGACAGGGCGCGCGACAGCGTCGCGCAATCCTCGACCTCCATGCGTCCGTCGGGTCGCTCGGCCATCACCTGCAGGGTCGGGCGCTTGCCGCCCATCAGGCGCACGCGCACCAGTTCGAACCCCATGGCCGAGACCGTGGGCGCGATCAGCCCGGCGATGCGCCGGTCGATGGCCGCCTTGGCGAGCATGTCGGACATGGCTGTCGAGGTCTTTCCGCCTGCTGTTGCCCCGGAAGGCCCGCCGCAAAAGCAAAGGGCCGCACAAGCGGCCCGCCCCCGTCTCCCGTGGGACCCGCCATGGGGGGGCGAGACCGCCGCTGTTCCCAGCCGTATACGCCGCGTCCCGACGCTCCGCAAGGGCGCGCGGCCGCGGCGCGAAAAAGTGGTTCATGACAGTTTTTTCATGTTTTTGTGACAAACGCCGTGCCAGCATCGACGCGACCGATGGAGACGCCCATGCGCCGCAGCCGCTTCGCCCCCCTCGCGCTCGTCCTCGCCGCCGCGGTACCGGACGCGGCCCACGCAGCTCCGGCGACGGATTGTCCGCGCGCCTGGGCCGCCGCATGCCATCATTATGTGAACAGGGCGCGCTTCAAACCCCGAACCGGCAGGGTCGAGGCCGTCACCGTGCTCGCGGACGCCTGCCCCCCGGCGCTGGAGGCCGCGGCGACGGAGGGCCCGCGCGGCGAGGCGGCGCGGCGGTTCCTGACGCGGCTGGCGCAGGCGCAGGCGCTGCTCGCTGCGATGAACAGCGACCGCTTCGCCGCGGCGAGCGTCGAAACCCTGCCGGGCGGGGCGGTCCGCGATCTGGCGCGGTCGCGGCGGCTGGTCAGCGCGAGCGGGGAATACCTGATCCTGCGCGCCGAGGGGGTGTTCGACGCCCTCGGCGCCTGGGCGGGCGACGAGGGCGGCTTCGACCTGCGCGCGGCCCTGCCCTGAGGGCCGCGCGCAGAGCCATCAGGCGGCGGCCAGACGGGCGGCCACGGCCTCCCAGCTCACCAGCTTGTCGAGCCAGTTCTGGATGAAGGCCGGGCGCTTGTTGCGGAAGTCGATGTAATAGGAGTGCTCCCACACGTCGCAGCCCAGAAGCGCGGTCTGGCCGAAGCACAGCGGGTTCACGCCGTTCGGCGTCTTGGTGACCTTCAGCGCGCCCTGGTCCTTGACCAGCCAGCACCAGCCCGAGCCGAACTGCCCGACGCCCGCGGCCACGAAGGCCTCCTTGAACTTGTCGACCGACCCGAACGATTCGGTCAGCGCCTTCTCGAGCTCGCCCGGCGTGGCGGTGGGCGAGGGCGTCATCCACTCCCAGAACTGGATGTGGTTCCAGTGCTGCGAGGCGTTGTTGAACAGCCCGGCCTTCGTGTCGTCGCCATAGGTCGCGACGATCACCTCCTTGAGGCTCTTGCCCTCGAGGCCCGAACCGTCGAGCAGCTTGTTGCCGTTGTCGACATAGGCCTTGTGGTGCAGGTCGTGGTGGTATTCGAGCGTCTCGCGCGACATGCCGCCGGCGGCGAGCGCATCATGGGCGTAGGGCAGGTCGGGAAGCGTGAAGGCCATGGTCGGGTCCCTGTCGGTTATGATTCGGCTTGCCGGACGCAAGCGCGCCTT
>DAIPIU010000033.1:6119-32233 GCA_036770645.1 Rubrimonas sp.
CCACTGCGCGACGCGCCCGGGCAGGATCAGCAGCCCGCCCGCATGCAGGTAGCCGCCGATGCGGAACACGCCCCGCCCATAGCCGTCGATCGGCGTGCCGGCGCGGAAGCTGACCTCGTGCATCTGCATCGCGTCACCCCTCCTTAACGCCGAATCGGACGCCGGCGGGGTCGGGCGCGGGCTCGCGGTCGACCCCCAGCCACAGGATCAGCGCGGCGGCCACGAAGATCGAGGAATAGGTGCCGACCGCGATCCCCCAGATCATCCCGAAGGTGAAGCCGCGGATGACCTCGCCGCCGAGGATGTAGAGCGCGAGCAGCGCCGCCAGCGTGGTGCCCGAGGTCATCAGCGTGCGCGACAGCGTGGCGTTGACGGCAAGGTTCAGCACCTCGGCCAGCGGCATGGTCTTGTAGCGGCGCAGTTCCTCGCGCACGCGGTCGAACACGACCACGGTGTCGTTGATCGAATAGCCGATGATGGTCAGCAGCGCCGCCACGATGGAAAGGTTGAATTCGAGCCGCACCACCGCGAACAGGCCCAGCGTCAGCACCACGTCATGGACCAGCGCCAGCACGGCGGCGGCCGCGAACTGCCATTCGAAGCGCAGCCAGATGTAGACGAGCATCGCGGCCACGGCGGCGAACAGCGCGAGGACGCCCGCCCAGACCAGTTCGCCCGAGACCTTGCCGCCGACCGAATCGACCGACAGGAAGCGGATCCCGGGGCTGGCGGCGTCGAGCGCGCCCTGCAGGCGCGCGACCAGCGCGGATTGCGCGCCGGCCTCGCCATCCGATGCGACGCGGATCATCACCGCGTCGCGCGCCGCCCCGGTCAGGGCCGCGGCCGGATCGCCGATCCCGGTCACGGAATAGTCGGGCAGCCCCAGCCCGCCGAGGGCCGAGCGGATCGCGCCGACGTCGGGCGTCCCCGCCGTCTCGGCCATGACCACCGTGCCGCCGCGGAAGTCGATGCCCAGGTTCAGCCCCAGCGCCAGCAGCGCGACGAGCGACAGCAGCGCGGCGGCGACCGAGGCCCCGACCGCCAAGCGGCGCATGCCCATGAAGTCGAACCGGGTCTCGGCGGGCAGCAGCCTCAGGCGCATCGCCCCCTCCCGCTCACAGCGCCAGCGCGCGCGGGCGCGCCCGGTCGAACCAGGCCGCCACCATCAGCCGCGTCACCAGCATGGCGCAGAACACCGAGGTCAGGATGCCGACGCCAAGCGTCACCGCGAAGCCCCGCACCGGGCCCGAGCCCAGCGCGAACAGGATCGCCGCGGCGAGGAAGGTGGTCACGTTGGCGTCGACGATACTGCCGAAGGCGCGGCCATAGCCTTCCTCGATGGCGCGGGCCGGGCCGCGGCCGGCCTTCAGCTCCTCGCGGATCCGCTCGAAGATCAGCACGTTGGCGTCCACCGCCATGCCGACCGTCAGCACGATGCCGGCGATGCCCGGCAGCGTCAGCGTCGCGCCCAGCGCCGTCAGCACCGCCAGCAGCAGCGCGACGTTCACGATCAGCGCGAGATTGGCGAACAGGCCGAACAGGCCGTAGCTCGCCACCATCACCACCATCACCGCCACGAAGGCCACCACGGTCGCGATGCGGCCGGCCGCGATGGAATCCGCGCCGAGGTCGGGGCCGACCGTGCGCTGCTCGAGCACCTCGAGCGGGGCCGGCAGCGCGCCCGCCCGCAGCAGGATCGCCAGCCGCGTCGCCCCCGCGACGTCGAAGCTGCCGGTGATCTGCCCGGAGCCGCCGGTGATGGCCGAGATGATGCGCGGGGCCGAGATCACCTGCCCGTCCAGCACGATGGCGAAGATCCGCCCGACATTCTGGCGGGTGTAGTCGCCGAAGCGGCGCGCGCCCGTGCCGTCGAAACGGAAGTTCACCGCCGGCAGCCCGTTCTGGTCGAAGCCGGCGGAGGCATCCACGAGGTTCTCGCCCGAGACAGTGGGGATTCGGTTGAGGATGTAGTATTCGCCCGGCCGCTCGGCGTCGGGCACGACGATGTTGCCGGCGCCGGGGAAGGCGTCGGGATTGGCGGTCTGGCCCGAGACCTCGTGGAAGGTCAGCTTGGCGGTCTCGCCCAGCAGCGCCAGCACCTCCTCCGCCGAGCCGACGCCCGGCACCTGCACGAGGATGCGGCGCTCGCCCTGGCGCTGGATGGTCGGCTCGCGCGTGCCGGCCTCGTCGATGCGGCGGCGCACGATTTCCAGCGACTGGCCCATGGTGCGTTCCAGCGCGGCGGCGCGCTCGGCCTCCGACAGCGCCACGATCAGCCGCCCGTCCTCGGCCGCGACCTCGAGGCTGCGGCCCGCGCTTCCCATCAGCCCGTTCGAGACCGGCTGGGACAGCGCCTCGGCCGCCGCGCGCGCGGCCTCCATGGCCTCGGGCGTCGGCTCGGTGATCTGCACCACGAGCCGGTCGCCCGTCTGCTCGACCTGGCGGAACGGCCCGATGCGGTCGCGGTCGGCGCGCAGCGCGTCGCGCAGGTCGGGCCACAGCGCCTGCGCGCGCTCGGCCCACACCGCCTCCACCCCCACCTCGACCAGCAGATGCGCGCCCCCGCGCAGGTCGAGCCCGAGGTTGAGCACCGAGGCGGGCAGGAAGGACGGCCAGCGCGCCGCCTCCTCCGCCAGCGCGGGCGGGACGGGCGCGCCCGCTGCCTGAAGGCGCGCGACCTCGGCCCGCGCGCGGGAGGCGGCGTCGGCCGTCTCGTAGGCGAGGTTGGGCGACACGAACAGCAGGCCGAGCAGGCACAGCCCGATCACGAGGGCCTGCTTCCAGCGCGGGAACTGCAGCACGGTCGGCCCTCCCCGGCGCGGCCGGTCAGTTGTCGTTCGCGGGCTCGGTCTTGGACACCACCGAGGCGATGGTGCCCTTCACAAGCCGCACCTTCACGTTCGGCGCGATCTCGGCCTCGATGGCGTCGTCGGCGACGCGCACGATCTTGGCGTGCAGCCCCCCGGCGGTGATGACCTGGTCGCCCCGGCGCAGCGCGGCCAGCATGGCGGCGTGCTGCTTGGCCTTCTGCTGCTGCGGCCGGATCAGGAAGAAGTAGAAGATCACGAAGATCAGGATCAGCGGCACGAACTGCAGCAGCAGGTCGGTCGCGCCCGGGGCGCCGGCGGCGGTCTGGGCGTAGGCCGGGGTGGCGAACATGGATGGGCTCCTGCGGCGCGTCCTGCGCGGGTGTGCGCGGTCGGCGCGGACTATAGCCACGGGCGCCCCCGGCGCAAGGGAAGGGGACCGCCCCCGGCGCCGGGGGCGGGGGGCGCGCCCGCTGGCGCCCACGCCCGCGGTCGGGCATAACGCCCGCGCGACTCTGGCGTGAGACCGATCCCATGCACGACCTGCGCGCCCTGCGCGACGATCCAGACGGCTTCGACGCGGCGCTGGCCCGGCGCGGTCTGCCGCCTTGCGCGCGCGACCTGCTGGCCGTGGACGCCGCCCGTCGCGCCGCCATCGCCGCGGCCGAGGCCGCGCAGGCCGAGCGCAACGCGGCCTCCAAGGCGGTCGGCGCCGCGAAGGCCCGGGGCGAGGAGGACGAATTCGCCCGTCTGCGCGCGCTGGTGGCCGGAAAGCGCGACGAGATCGCGGCGCTGGAGGCGGAGGCCGCGGCGCTCGACGCGAAGCTGACCGCCGCGCTCGCGACCCTGCCCAACGCGCCCCTGCCCGAGGTGCCGGACGGGCAGGACGAAGGCGCCAATGTCGAGCTGCGCCGCGTCGGCGCGCCGCCGGCGTTCGCCTTCCCGCCCCGCCAGCATTTCGAGCTGGGCGAGGCCATGGGCCTGATGGATTTCGACGCCGCGGCGAAGCTGTCGGGCGCGCGCTTCGTGGTGCTGAAGGGCGCGCTCGCCCGCCTTCAGCGCGCGCTCGGCCAGTACATGATCGACCTGCACGCCACGCGCCACGGCTACGAGGAGGTCTGGACCCCGGTGCTGGTGCGCGAGGAGGCGCTGTACGGCGTCGGGCAGCTGCCGAAATTCGCCGAGGACGTCTATCGCACCGAACAGGGCTGGTGGCTGATCCCCACGGCCGAGGCGACGATGACCAACCTCGTCGCGGGCGAGATCCTCGATGCGGCCGCCCTGCCCCGCCGCACCACGGCGCTGACGCAGTGCTTCCGCTCCGAGGCGGGCTCGGCGGGCCGCGACGTGCGCGGCATGCTGCGCCAGCACCAGTTCGAGAAGGTCGAGATGGTCAGCATCGTGCGCCCCGAGGAAGGCCGCGCCGAACTCGACCGCATGACCGCCTGCGCCGAAGCCGTGCTGTCGGGCCTCGGGCTGCCCTTCCGCACCGTGGTGCTGTGCGCCGGCGACATGGGCTTCGGCGCGCGGCGCACCCACGACATCGAGGTGTGGCTGCCGGGGCAGAACGCATACCGCGAGATCAGCTCATGCTCGCTGTGCGGCGATTTCCAGGCCCGCCGCATGAACGCCCGCTACCGCCGCGCCGAGGGCGAGAAGCCCGAATTCGTGCACACCCTCAACGGCTCGGGCGTCGCGGTCGGCCGCTGCCTGATCGCGGTGATGGAGAACGGCCAGCAGGCCGATGGCTCGATCCGCCTGCCCGCCGCCCTATCACCGTGGATGGGCGGCGCGACGGTCGTCCGCCCCGACGGAGCCCTCGCCTGATGCGCATCCTCATCACCAACGACGACGGCATCATGGCCCCGGGCCTGAAGGTCGCCGAGGAGATCGCGGCCGAGATCGCCGGACCCGACGGCGAGATCTGGGTGGTCGCCCCCGAGATGGAGAAATCGGGGGCCTCGCACTGCATCAGCTACACCCGCCCAATGCGGCTGATCGAGGTCGGCGAGCGGCGCTATGCGGTCGAGGGCAACCCGGCCGACTGCGTGATCGTGGGCGTGCACCACATCCTGAAGGACATCGCGCCCGACCTCGTGATCTCGGGCGTCAATTCGGGCCACAATGTCGCCGAGGACGCGGTCTATTCCGGCACCATCGGCGCGGCGATGGAGGGGGCGCTGCAGGGCGTGCGCGCCATCGCGCTGAGCCAGTTCTACACCCGCGCCGCCACCGCGCCGGCCGAGCGCTTCGATCCCGCGCGCGCCTTCGGGGTGGAGACGGTGCGGCGCGTGCTCGCGATGCCCTGGGGAAAGGATGTCTTCTACAACGTGAACTTCCCCGCCGTGCGGCCCGAGCTTGCGCAGGGCTTCATCGTCGCGCCGCAGGGGCGGCGCGAGGCCGGCACATTCGACGTGGTCGAGACCCTGTCGCCCTCGGGGCGGCAGTTCTTCTGGCTGTCGCACCGCACCTCGAACGGCAGCGCCGAGGCCGGATCGGACGCCGTGCTCTGCGCCGAAGGCTGGATCACCGTCACGCCGATGCGCCCCGACCTCACCGCGCGCGACCTTCTGGGGTCCGCGCGCGCGGCGCTGGCCGAATAGCGGCGCGGCGTTGGGCCTGCCGCCCCCGCCCCAGCCACCGACCCCGCCGGGGCCGCCCGGCGAAGGCGCGCCCGACCGCGAGCGGCTGATGCGGCTGATCTTCGCCCTGCGCCAGGCGGGGGTCATGGACGCGAGGGTGCTCGACGCCATCGAGCGCACGCCGCGGCAGATGTTCATCGACCGCGCCTTCCGAGACCGCGCATGGGACAATGTCGCCCTGCCCATAGCCTGCGGCCAGACCATCTCGCAACCGACCGTGGTGGGGGTGATGACCCAGGCGCTGCGGGTCACGCCCCGCTGCAAGGTGCTCGAGGTCGGCTGCGGCTCGGGCTACCAGGCTGCGGTGCTGGCGCGGATGGCGCGGCGTGTCTACGCCATCGAGCGCCACCGGCCGCTGGCGCGCGAGGCGGCGTCGCGCATCGCCGCGCTCGGGCTGTCCAACGTCTCGGTGGTGGCGGGCGACGGGTCGCTGGGCTGGCGCGACCAGGCCCCCTTCGACCGCATCATGGTCACCGCCGCGGCCGAGGATCCGCCGCGCCTGCTGCTCGAGCAGCTGCGCGAGGGGGGGATCATGGTCCTGCCCGTGGGCCAGTCCGACGACGAGCAGCACCTGCTGCGCATCACCCGGACCGAGTCCGGCCTCGACTACGACGAACTGATGCCGGTGCGCTTCGTGCCGCTGCTGCCAGGTGTGGCGGAGGCGGCCGAGCCCTGAGCCCGGCGACCGAGGGAGGTTCACGATGACCGCTGCGACCGCGCCCGCCCGTCACGCCCTGCGCTGCGCGCTGCTGGCCGCGACCGTGCTGGCCCTTTCCGCCTGCGCCGCGCGGCGCGAGCCGGCGCCGGTGGTGTTCCGCAACGCGCAGCCGGCGCGCACCGCGACGCTCGCCCCGCTGCCCGCGGTCGCCGCGCCGACGCCTTCGGTCACGGCCGCACCGCTCGGCGGGGCGGGAAGCCCGCTCGACCAGGACACGCGCGGGGTCGTGGACTATGGCGGCTACAGCGCGGTCGTGGCGCGGCCGGGCGACACGGTCGAGGCAATGGCGGCGCGGGTCGGGATCCCGGCAGCGGCGCTGGCCTCCTACAACGGCCTGCCGGCCGGCCACGCCCCGCGCCCGGGCGACGAGCTGATCCTGCCGCCCGACGCCGTGGCGGCCGCTCCCGTGGCGGTGCCCGCGGCCGTCCCCGACGCGGCCGCGTCCCTGCCCGGGGCCGCGACGCCACCGGTCCCCGCGCCCTCGCCCGGCTTCGACATCGCCCGCATCGAGGCCGCCATCGGCGATGCGCCGGCGCCGGCACCCGCCGCGCCCGCCGCGCCGCGGCCCGAACCGACCGCCGCCCCGGTCGAGGCCCCGGCGGCGCCGCTTCCGGTCGAGCCGCAACCACAAGTCGCCGCCCTTCCCGGGGGGGCCGCAGCGCCTGCGCCGGTCGCGGCCGCGCCCGCGCCATCCGCACCGGCGTCGGTGGCCCCGCCCGTCGCGCCGCCCCCGGCCGCGTCCGCCGCGCCGCGGCTGGCGCAGCCGGTGCAGGGCAGCGTGACCCGCAGCTTCAGCCGCGAACCCGGCGCGCGCAGCGACGGCATGGCCTATGCCGCGCCCGCGGGCGAGCCCGTGCGCGCCGCCGCGGACGGGCAGGTGGCGCTGGTCTCCGAGGCGCTGGGCGGCGATCTCGGCACCGTGGTGCTGATCCGCCACCAGGACCAGCTGCTCACCGTCTATGGCCGCGTCGACGCCGTCACGGTGGCCAGCGGCGACCGCGTGGCGAAGGGCGACGTGATCGGGGCCGTGGCCGCCGGCCAGGCCGGGGCCGCCCCGTCGCTGCATTTCGAGGTGCGCCGCGGGGCCGATCCGGTGGACCCCGCCGAGTATTTCTGAAACCGGGCGCGGGTCGGGCCGAACGCGCGGCCGAGGCGGCGCGCCGGCCGTCGCCCCTTCGTCCCGGAAGGCGCCTCGAGGGACCGCCCGTCGGGTTCAGCCCAGCCGCACGCCGCGGCGGCCCGCGAGATCGGTGACGAACTGCCAGGCGACGCGGCCCGACATGGCCCCGCGCGCCTGCCGCCACTCCACGGCCTCGGCCCGCAGCGTCGTGTCGTCGATGGCGATGCCGAAGGCGTCGCAATAGCCGCGGATCATCGCCAGGAACGCCTCCTGGCCGCAGGGGTGGAAGCCCAGCCACAGCCCGAAGCGGTCCGACAGCGACACCTTCTCCTCGGTCGCCTCGGAGGGGTTGATGGCGGTCGAACGCTCGTTCTCGATCATCTCGCGCGGCATCAGGTGGCGGCGGTTCGAGGTGGCATAGACGAGGACCCCGTCCGGCCGCCCAGCCACGCCGCCGTCCAGCACCGCCTTCAGCGACTTGTAGGCCGCGTCGCCCGCATCGAAGCTGAGGTCGTCGCAGAACAGCAGCGACCGTGCCCCGGTGCGGGCCAGCAGCGCCATCAGCCGCGGCAGGCTGGCGAGATCCTCGCGCGCGATCTCGACCAGCGCGAGCGGGGCGCCGGTCACGCGCCGCGCCTCGGCATGGGCGGCCTTGACCAGCGAGGATTTGCCCATGCCGCGCGCGCCCCACAGCAGCGCGTTGTTGGCCGGCAGCCCGCGGGCGAAGCGGATGGTGTTCTCGAGCAGCGTGTCGCGCGCGCCGTCCACGCCCACCAGCAGGCCGATGTCGACGCGCGCGACGCGGGGCACGGGCTCGAGCCGGTCGGGCTCGGTGCGCCAGATCCAGCCTTCCGCGGCGTCCATGTCCGGGGGCGCGGCGGGCGGCGGGCTGATGCGCTCCAGCGCGTCCGCGATGCGCCGCAGGGCCTCGGCCGCGCCCGCGCCCGCGCCGTCGAGAGCGGCGGCGCTCATTCGGCCGGGTCGGGCCGGCGGCTGGTCCCGGCCATCTCGGCGGCGAAGGCCGCGTCCTCGGCCGCCTCGCGCTCGGCGCGCTTGCGCTCGGTCAGGCGGATCGAAACGATCGAGATCTCGTAGAGGAGATACAGGGGAATCGCGAGGCCGACCTGGCTGATGATGTCGGGCGGCGTCATGATCGCCGCCGCCGCGGCGATGCCGACCACCGCGTATTTCCGCTTGCCCGCCAGCCCCTCGGCCGTCACCAGCCCGGCCCGGCCCATCAGCGTCAGCAGGACCGGCAACTGGAAGCTGATGCCGAAGGCGAGGATGAAGGTCATCACCAGCCCGAGATATTCGTTCACCTTGCCGAGGAACTCGATCTTGGTGGACCCGTCCGCGCCGAGCTGCTGGAAGTTCAGGAAGAAATCGATGGCCAGCGGCATCACCGCGAAATAGACCAGCGACGCACCCATCAGGAACAGCACCGGCGTCGCGATCAGGAAGGGCAGGAAGGCCGAGCGTTCGTCGCGGTAGAGGCCCGGGGCGACGAACTTCCACACCTGCGCGGCGATCACCGGGAAGGACAGGAAGAAGCCCCCGAACAGCGCGACCTTCAGGTGCACGAAGAAGGTCTCGTAGAGCTGCGTGTAGATCATGCGCGGGTCCTGGCCCCGCGCCTCGAGCCGCCCCCGCAGCGGGGCCGTGAGGAAGTCGTAGATCTGCTCGGCGAACAGGTAGCAGACCACCGAGGCCGCGCCGAGCGCCACGAGCGACCAGACCAGCCGCGTGCGCAGTTCCATGAGGTGCTCGATCAGCGGGGCCTTGGAGGCCTCGATCTCGTCTTCCTCGCGGCTCATGGGCGCAAACTCACGATGAGACCGGACCGCCCGGGGATGCGGCCGGGTTGGGGCCAGGGGCCGCCGGCATTGCGACGGGCGGCATCGGGGCCGGGACGGAGGCCCGGGCCGGGGCCGACGTCGCCGACCCTGCGCCCGCCGGAGCCTTGGGCGCGGGAGGGACGTAGGGTCCGCTGCGCATCGGGTTCAGCGCCGACCCGCCCATGTCCCGCTTGAGGTCGCCGAGCTGCCGGGCGGTGTCGCGCAGGTCCTTCATCTCGGACAGATCCGCCTCGCGCGCCGCATCCTCCATGCTGCGCTGGAAGTCGCGCGCCATGCCGCGGGCCTGGGCCGTGTATTTGCCGAAGGTACGCAGCATGCGCGGCAGATCCTTCGGACCCACCACGATCAGTGCGATCGCGCCGACCACCAGCAGTTCCGACCATCCGATGTCGAACATCGCGGCCTCCCCGGCGCGGACCCTGCGCTCAGGCGTCCTTCTTCTGCGCCGCGGGCGTCACGTCGATGGCCTCGTCGGAGGAGCGCTCGAGCTTCTGCGTCTCGGCCGCGGTGGCCGACGCGGCGGGCTCCTCCGCCATGCCCTGCTTGAAAGCCTTGATGCCCTTGGCCATGTCGCCCATCAGCGCGGAGATCTTGCCCCGGCCGAACAGCAGGACGACCAGAAGGACGACGATGAGAATCTGCCAGATGCTCGGGCTCATGGATCGCTCTCCCCTGCCGCGGGGCGTCCGGCTGCCCCGCGCTTTCGTTGCGTGCGAGTCATATGGGATGGCCGGCCGCGCGGAAAGGGCCTAGCCCGGCCTTTTTCCCCGCGGGTCGCGGTCGGCCTCCCAGGGATTGGCGACCCGGGTCTGCCGCTCGCAGGGGAAGACGAAGCAATGGTCGCGGCGCAGCGACAGCCACAGCTTCGCGCCGCGCTCGGGCAGGTAGGCGCCGGGGACGGTGGCCTTCAGCACCGAGCCGTCATGATCCATGCGCACCTCGACGAGGCTTTCCGACCCCATGAAGCGCGCCCTCTCGACCACGCCGCGGGCCGGCAGGCCGGTGCGCGGGCTGGCGGGCGGGGCGTCGGCGCCGCGGCATTCGTCGATCTCGAGGTGCTGGGGGCGTACGATGATCTCGACCTCGGCATGGTCGACGAGGCCCGGCGTCAGGAACAGGCCGAAGGGCGTGTTCGTCTGGCGCGCCCGCACCTCGCCGTGGATCACGTTGAGATCGCTGAAGAACGCCGCCGCGCGGCGGTCGACGGGATGGTTGTAGACATGGTAGGGCGCGCCGACCTGCACGACCGCGCCCCTGCGCATCAGCGCGATGCGGTCGGCCATGCGCATCGCCTCGGCGGGTTCGTGCGTCACCAGCAGGACGGCCGTGCCTTCGGCCTTCAGCAGGCGCAGCGCCTCGTCGCGGACCTCGTCGCGCAGGCGCTGGTCGAGGCCCGAGAAGGGTTCGTCCATCAGCATCACCCGCGGCCGCGGGGCCAGCGCGCGCGCGAGCGCCACCCGCTGCTGCTCGCCGCCCGAAAGCTGATGGGGGTATTTCGTCTGGTAGCCGTCGAGCCCGACCTTGCGCAGGTATTCCGCCGCCAGCGTGCGCCGCGCCCCGTTCATGCGGCCGCGCAGGCCGAAGGTCACGTTCTGCTCGACGGTAAGGTGCGGGAACAGCGCGAAGTCCTGGAACATCAGGCCCACGCCGCGCGCCTCGGGCGGGTCGTGGCGACCGGCGTCGGAGACGGTGCGGCCGTCCACCTCGACCTCGCCGGCGCTCTGGCGGTCCACCCCCGCCGCGATGCGCAGCAGGGTGGACTTGCCGCAGCCCGACGGGCCCAGCAGGCACAGCACCTCGCCCTCGGCGACCGAGAGGCTGACGTCGCGGACCGCGGTCTCGCCCGCGTAGTCCTTGCTGACGCGCCGCAGCGCGAGGCGGGGCGGGCTGGTCACCGGCGGCCTGTCTTTCTATTCCCGAGCGTTTGCGTCGACTTCGATCTAGCAACCCCGGACGCCCCCCGCAACCGCGCGCGCCGTCGCGGCGCCCCCCCTACAGCGTGACGTTGGTCGCCCCGCCATCGAGCAGGATGTTCTGGCCGACGATGAACCCGGCATTGGCCGAGCACAGGAAGGCGCAGGCCGCGCCGAATTCGGCCGGCTCTCCATAGCGCCCGGCCGGGATCGCGGCCTTGCGCAGGGCCGAGGCCTCGGCGCGGGTGATGCCTTTCTCCTTCGCGAGGCGTTCCTCAAGCCCGGTGATCCGGTCGGTGGCGTGCGAGCCCGGCAGCAGGTTGTTGATGGTCACGCCATGGCGGGCGACCTGCCGGGACGTGCCCGCGACGAACCCGGTCAGCCCCGCGCGGGCGCCGTTCGAGAGGCCGAGTTCGGGGATCGGGCCCTTCACCGACTGCGAGGTGATGTTGACCACCCGACCCCAGCCGCGGGCGATCATGCCCGGCAGCACCGCCGTGGTCAGCAGGATGGGCGTCAGCATGTTCTGCTCGAGGGCCTGCAGCCACGCCTCGCGGCCCCAGTCCGACCAAAGGCCCGGCGGCGGGCCGCCGGCGTTGGTCACGAGGATGTCGGGCTCGGGGCAGGCCTTCAGCAGCGCGGCGCGCCCGGCCTCGGTGGTGACGTCGGCCGCGACGGTCGCCACGCTGACGCCATGGGCGCGCAAGGCGGTCGCGGTGTCCTCGAGCGGCCCGGGCGTGCGGGCGTTGATGACCAGATGCACGCCTTCCGCCGCCAGCGCGGCGGCGCAGGCCCGGCCCAGCCCCTTCGATGCGGCGCACACGATGGCGGTGCGCCCGCGGATGCCCATGTCCATGATGTCCTCCCCGGTTTTCGGCGCAGCATAGCAGGCGGGGCGGGCATCGCCATGGCCCCTCCGCGGGCCCGCCCTACCTGCGCGGCCCATGGAACCGGCGGGGGCGGCGATGCCAACGAGCTTCGGACAGGATTACCGCGCCGCGGTGATCGGCGCCTCGGGCGGCATCGGCGGGGCCTTCGCGGAGGCGCTGCGCGACGATCCCGCCTGCGCCGGCGTCGTCTGCTTCTCGCGGTCCGGGCGCGCGCCGGCGGGGCTTGCGGCCGCGCCCCTCGACGTGACCGACGAGGCGCAGGTCGAGGCGGCCGCGGCGGCCTGCGGCCCGGTCTCGCTGGTCGTGGTCGCCACCGGCCTGCTGCATGACGGAGACTTCCAGCCGGAAAAGGACATGCGCGCGCTGTCGGCCGGGCGGCTGTCGCGCAGCTTCCTCGTCAACGCGATCGGGCCGGCGCTGGTGGCCAAGCATTTCCTGCCGCTGCTGCCGCGGGGGGCGCGCGGCGTCTTCGCGGCGCTGTCGGCGCGCGTGGGCTCGATCTCGGACAACGCCGTGGGGGGCTGGCACGGCTATCGCGCCTCGAAGGCGGCGCTGAACATGCTGCTGCGCACGCTGGCCATTGAGACGGCGCGCCGCCGTCCGCAGCACGTCATCCTCGCGCTGCAACCGGGAACCGTGGACACCGCCCTGTCGCAGCCCTTCCTGGGCGCGGCGCGGACGCTGATGACGCCGGCCGAAAGCGCCGCGGCGCTGCTGCGCGTCATCGATGCCGCGCATCCGGCGCTGAGCGGCGCGCTGGTCGACTGGCGGGGCGAGCGGCTGCCGTGGTGACGGCGAGCGGTCAGGCCCGGAGCCCCTCCCCTGCGGCCCCGACTGCGGCAGCCGTCGCGACGGCGCGCAGGGCCGGGCGCCTTGGCACCGAGGCCGGACAGAGGGACGGCGGAGCGCTGACGGCGGCGGCCGCCGGAACAAGCCGGACGGGGCCGCGCGGCTTGCGCCGCGGATGCGCAGGCCCGCGCCCGCCCTCGGCGAACCAGCCCGCGGCGAACAGCAGCATCGCGACTGCCCCGCCCGCCGCGATCGTCCCCGACACGATCATCCTGCCGCCCCCGGCCTGCTTCCCCTGCCCACCCAGCGGCGAGATGTCGCGGAGCGTCAGGCCGTCAAGGCCAGTTCCGTCAGCCGCGACTCGCGCCGGCCGCGCCGATCCGTTAAGCCTCCGCCACCGCACCGGAGAGCCCGCATGGCCCGCATCCTCGTCACCTCGGCGCTGCCCTACATCAACGGGGTCAAGCATCTCGGCAATCTCGTGGGCTCGATGCTGCCCGCCTGCGCCTATGCCCGCTTCATGCGGATGCGCGGCCACGAGGTGCTGTTCGTCTGCGCCACCGACGAGCACGGCACGCCGGCCGAACTGGCGGCGGCCAAGGCCGGCCAGCCGGTCGCGGAGTATTGCGCCGCCATGCACGCGGTGCAGAAGCGTCTGGGCGAGGGGTTCCGCCTGTCCTTCGACTGGTTCGGCCGCTCCTCCTCCGCCCGCAACCGCGAACTCACCCAGCATTTCGCAGGGCGGCTGTGGGAGGCCGGGCTGATCGCCGAGGTGATGACGCGGCAGGTCTATTCGCCCGCCGACGGCCGCTTCCTGCCCGACCGCTATGTGGAAGGGATCTGCCCCAACTGCGGCTACGACAAGGCCCGCGGCGACCAGTGCGAGAACTGCACCAAGCAGCTCGACCCCACCGACCTCATCTCGCCGCGGTCGGCCATCTCCGGCGCCACCGATCTCGAGGTGCGCGAGACCAAGCATCTGATGCTGCGCCAGTCGGCGCTGCGGGACCGGCTGCGGGCCTGGATCGACGGCCAGACCGACTGGCCGGTGCTGTCGACCTCGATCGCGCGCAAATGGCTCGACGACGGCGATGGGCTGCAGGACCGCGGCATCACCCGCGATCTCGACTGGGGCGTGCCCGTCCGGCGCGGGGCCGAGGACTGGCCGGGCATGGAGGGGAAGGTCTTCTACGTCTGGTTCGACGCGCCCATCGAATACATCGGCGCGACCGCCGAATGGGCCGACGCCACCGGGCAGGGCGAGGCCGGCTGGCGGCGCTGGTGGCGCGAGGACGAGGGCGCGGCGGACGTGCGCTACCTGCAGTTCATGGCCAAGGACAACATCCCCTTCCACACCCTCAGCTTCCCCGCGACGCTGATGGGCGCGAACTTCGACGGGGCGGAACCGTGGAAGCTGGTGGACTACATCAAGGGCTTCAACTGGCTGACCTATGAGGGCGGCAAGTTCTCGACCAGCCAGGGCCGCGGGGTGTTCATGGACCAGGCGCTGGACCTGCTGCCGGGCGACTATTGGCGCTGGTGGCTGCTGGCCAATGCGCCGGAGGGCTCGGACAGCGACTTCGCCTGGGCGGCGTTCCAGGCGGGCGTGAACAAGGATCTGGCGGACGTGCTGGGCAATTTCGTCAGCCGCATCGCCAAGTTCTGCCGCTCGAAATTCGGCGAGGCCGTGCCGGATGGCGGCGACTGGGGGCCGGAGGAGGCGGCGCTGGCGGCCGAGCTGCAGCGCCGGCTCGACGCCCATGCCGCGGCGATGGAGGCGGTGGAGATCCGCCGCGCGGCGGCCGAGCTGCGCGCGATCTGGGTGGCGGGCAACGAATACCTTGCCCGGGCCGCGCCCTGGACCACGGTCAAGACCGACCCGCAGGCCGCGGCCGTCGCGACCCGCGTGGGGCTGAACCTGATCCGCCTCTACGCCATCGTCTCGCGGCCCTTCATCCCCGCGGCCTCCGACGCGATGCTGGCCGCGCTCGGGCTCGACGCGGCGGCCGCCGTCTGGCCCGACAGCGCCGAGGCCGCGCTGCAGGCGCTGCCGCCCGGGCACGCCTTCACGGTGCCGGACAACCTGTTCGCCAAGATGGACGACGCCGCGCGCGAGGCGCTGGAGGCGCGCTTCGGCGGCCGGGCCTGAGGGCGGCGGGCCCGGGGCTCAGGCCCCGGCGGCCTTCGCTTCGCGCGCGGCGCGCAGGCGCGCGAAATCCTCGCCCGCATGGTGGCTCGACCGCGTCAGCGGGCTGGCCGACACCATCAGGAAACCCTTGGCGTAGGCGGTGGCGGTCAGCGCCGCGAACTCCTCGGGCGTCCAGAACCGGTCGACCGCGCGATGCTTGGGGGTGGGCTGGAGATACTGGCCCACGGTCAGGAAATCCACGCCCGCCGCGCGCAGGTCGTCCATGACCTGCAGCACCTGGGGGCGCGTCTCGCCGAGGCCCACCATGATCCCCGATTTGGTGAACAGCGCAGGATCGAGTTCCTTCGCCCGCTGCAGCAGGCGCAGCGAGGCGAAATAGCGAGCGCCGGGACGCACCTCCGGGTAGAGGCCGGGCACGGTCTCGAGGTTGTGGTTGAACACGTCCGGCCGCGCCGCGACCACGGCCTCGAGCGCCGAGGGCGCGCATTTGAGGAAATCCGGCGTCAGCACCTCGACCGTCGCGGCCGGGGCCTTGCGGCGGATGGCGCGGATGGTCATGGCGAAATGCTCCGCCCCGCCGTCCTCGAGGTCGTCGCGGTCGACCGAGGTGATCACGACATGCGACAGGCCCAGCCTGCCCACGGCGTCGGCCACCCGCGCGGGTTCGAAGGCGTCGAGCGCGCGCGGCCTGCCGGTCGCCACGTTGCAGAAGCTGCAGCCGCGGGTGCAGATGTCGCCCATGATCATCATGGTCGCGTGGCCCTGCGACCAGCACTCGCCCACGTTCGGACAGCCCGCCTCCTCGCAGACGGTGGACAGGCGGTGCTCCTGCACGATGGCCTTGGTGCGGGCATAGCCTTCGGAGCCGGGCGCCTTCACGCGGATCCAGCCCGGCTTGCGCGGGCTGGCATTGTCGGCGCGGTGCGCTTTCTCCGGGTGACGCTGCGCCTTGTCGGTCAGGTCTCGGACGTCGCTGGTCATCGGGGCCTCCTGCGCCGGGCGCATCTCGGCGAGACGTAGACCGGCAGCGCGCGGCGGGAAAGCGGTCGCGCCGCCGCGGGCCCCGACCACGGACCCGGCCCGCCGTTCTCAAACCGCGATAATGCGCCCGAACGCCTCATCGTAATGCGCCGGCACGAAGGGCGACAGGCCCGCCTTGTCGTGGAAGGTGATCTCGCTGAACCAGATCCGCCCGCCATGGTCATAGAGGTCGACGCGGCAGAGCTTGAACGGCGCCGACAGCGCGCGCGCATGGTCCAGCATCGCGCCCAGCGAGGCGGGACGCGGCACCGGACTGTCCGCATTCGGAACCTTGTGCGCCACCGGGATGCGGTTCCAGTCCTGGTCGTAATGTTCCCGCCGGTGGTTGATGTGACGGTTCAGGTTCACCGCGACAATCCGCGGCTCACCGTCAAAACAATGGAACTTGTAGTCATAGATCGTGCGTTCATCGAATTCGAGAAATTCTTCAACAATTATTCTACGCGGAACGTCACGATACTGAATCTCGCCGAACAGGCGCGAGAAATCGCGGGACATCGCCCGTCGCAGACGGCGACGGCAATGGGACCAGTCGAAACTCGAACGCTCGGTGCAGATCTGGGTCGAGCCCGAGTCATGCGTGCATTTGGCCGCGAACCGCTCGGCGGCGATGCGTTCCGGGCGGACGTCGTCCGGGTTCTCCGTCACGAGCAGCAGCGGGATGAGCGCCTGCTCGCCCATGCGTTCGCGCACATAGTCGCGCACCGCAAGTTTGTCGGCGCAACGCGTGCGCAGCGGGGAGTGATCGCGCAACTTGAGATACTGCAGCTTCTCGTTGAAAGTGACGGGCGCATCGAGCCGCGGCTCGCAGCCGAAAACCGCCTTGTATGTTGCGCGAATCTGCCGTTCGTCGCCGCGGAACCGAGCCTGCAGCAGGCGAAGTTCCATGGCCGCATCGGCGGCGAGCTCGCGAAGGCGACGCCCGATCTTTCGGGCGAAGGCATTGGCGCGGGCACCGGTCATCCGTTCGATCCTCGTGACCCGCTGCGGCAGCGATACGCCCGAGCGGTTTCACGGACTAGAACGCCGGATGGCGGAAGGTAATCCGCGATTGCGGAAGAATAGCGTCTTTCCGGCGCATCGCCGCTCGGCCAGCGCCATCCGCACCCGTCACGCGGCGCAGCGTTCCGGAAACAGCGCGGCCAGACCGGCCTCGCTGGCCGGCGCGACCCCGCGCTCGGTGACGAGGCCGGTCACGAGCCGGGCGGGCGTCACGTCGAAGGCGGGGTTGGCTGCGGGCGAACCCGGGGCGACGATGCGGGAGGTCGCCACCCCGCCGGGCCCGAGGCCCTGGATGTCGGTGACCTCGGCCCCCGACCGCTCCTCGATGGGGATCTCGGCCAGCCCGTCGCGCACCGTCCAGTCGATGGTCGGCGAGGGCAGGCAGACGTAGAAGGGCACGCCGTTGTCCTTTGCGGCCAACGCCTTGAGGTAGGTGCCGATCTTGTTGCAGACATCGCCCGTCCGCGTGGTGCGGTCCGTGCCGACGAAACACAGGTCCACCCGCCCGCGCTGCATCAGGTGGCCGCCGGCATTGTCGACGATCACCGTGTGGGGCACGCCGTGCTTGCCGAGTTCCCAGGCGGTGAGGAAGGCGCCCTGGTTGCGCGGCCGGGTCTCGTCGACCCAGACATGCACGTCGATCCCCGCGTCATGCGCCTGGTAGATGGGCGCGGTCGCCGTGCCCCAGTCGCAGGTCGCGAGCCATCCGGCGTTGCAGTGGGTCAGGATGTCGACGCGCCCCTTGCGGGCGGCGGCGGCCTCGATCAGCGTCAGGCCGTGCACGCCGATCATGCGGCACAGTTCCACATCCTCCTCGACGATCTCGCGCGCCCTGGCCAACGCCGCGTCGGCGCGCCCCGACGGGGCCAGCGGCCGGACGCGCGCCGCCACCTCGTCGATGGCCCAGCGCAGGTTGACGGCCGTGGGGCGCGCGGCGAACAGGCGGGCATGCGCCGCCGCCAGCCCGGCATCGGAGGGGTCGGCCCGCAGCGCGAGCGCGAGGCCGTAGGCCGCGGTCGCCCCGATCAGCGGCGCGCCGCGCACCAGCATGTCGCGGATGGCGCGCACCGCGTCTGCCTCGCCGCGCAGGTCGGCGGTCTCCAGCGCGAAGGGCAGCCGCGTCTGGTCGATGATCCGCACCGCATCGCCGGATTCGAAGATCGGCCGCCAGGCAACCCCGTCCACCTTCATCGCGCGCCCCTTCCCTGTCCTGCCGCCAGACTGCCCCGCCTACAGCCGGAAGGCGAGCCCCACGCCGTAGGCGACGGCGGCGCACACCCCGCCCACCAGCAGCGTCTCGCCGATGGCCCGCCAGGCAGGTTCGGCCGTCGCGCGCCAGCGCACCACGCCCAGCGCCGCGAGCGCCGCGAAGGTCGCGAGGACCGAGGCGTGGAAGGTGCCGCGCACCGGCTCGGCGAAGAAATAGGGCGCGATGGGGATGGTGCCGAAGGTCACGAAGGACAGGAAGGTGCTCAGCCCGGTGCGGGCCGGGTTCTCGTCGGCCGGGTCGGCCATGCCCATCTCGTGGCGCATCATGAAATCGGCCGCGAGGTCGGGATATTTGAGATAGAGCGCCGCGAGCCGCTCGGCGTCCGGGCCATCGACGCCGCGCGCGGCCAGCAGGTCGCGGATCTCGCGCCGCTCCGCCCCCGGCCGCTCCGCGATCTCGCGCAGCTCGCCCGCGCGCACGGTGTCGTAGACCTCGCGCTGCGAGCGGGCGGACAGGAAGGCCCCGAGGCCCATGGCGGTGGCGTCGGCGAACAGGTTGGCGAGGCCGAACAGCAGCACCGCGACGGCGCCGACCGCCGCCGTCGCCCCGTCCGCGGCCGCGCCCGCGAAGCCCGCCACCACCGCGAAGGTGGTCACGATGCCGTCGTTGCCGCCATAGACCACCTCGCGCAGGTTTTCCGACAGCCGGCCGATGGGGTGCTGCGCCCGCAGGCGCGCGGCGACGCTGTCGGCCTTGTCCATCGCTGCCTCGCGGGTGGCTTCGGGCGTGCAGGAAAGCGCCGCGCGCCGGGCGGCGCAAGCGGCGGATCGCCCTATCTGCGCTGCGGGAACCCGGGAGGCTGCGATGAACGATCTCGCCATCTACGACGCCGTGGCCGAGGACTGGTGGCGCGGCGAGACGCGCTGGCTGCGCGTGCTGGCCAACCTCGTGCCCGCCCGCCTGCGCTATTTCGACCGCCACGCGCCGGACTGGGCGGGGCGCGACGCGCTCGACCTCGGCTGCGGCGGCGGCTTCATGGCCGAGGCGCTGGCGCGGCGCGGCGCGACCGTGACCGGCATAGACCCCGCGGCGAAGGCGGTGGCGGCGGCCGAGGCGCATGCGAAGGCCGAGGGGCTGTCGATCCGCTACGAAACCGGGGTGGGCGAGGCCCTGCCCTTCGCGGACGCGTCCTTCGACCGGGTGGTGTGCGTCGACGTGCTGGAACACGTCGCGGATCTCGACAAGGTTCTGGCCGAGGTGACGCGGGTGCTGCGCCCGGGCGGCTGGTTCCTGTTCGACACCATCAACCGCAACCCGCTGGCGGCGGCGGTGGTGGTGACGGGGGCGGAGCGGGTGCTGGGCCTGCTGCCCCGCGGCACGCACGACCCGAAGCTGTTCATCCGCCCCGGCGAACTGCGGGCGCGGCTGAAGGGCCTCGGCTATGCGGTGGAGCGCTTCGCGGGCATCGGGCCCACGGGCGTGAACCGCCGGGGCGACTTCACCTTCGGCGTGCTGCCCTTCACCGGGGTGGTCTATGCGGGGGCCGCGCGCCGCCCTGCCTGAGCGGCTCGGGGCGGCGGTCGTTCGCGCCAGACATGGACCGGCGCGCAATCGGCGATGTCCTCAGTCGGGACATTTGAAATCGTTGCAGTTTCTTGGACAACAAGCCGTTACATGGATAACGGGCCGTGAACGGCCCGGAACGACGGCGGGGGTTCGATCCCCGCCGACCGGCCGGCGTCGCCAGGGGCGTCAGGCGCCGCGCAGCGGTTCGACGTATTGCATCGCCATGTCCCAGGGGAAATAGATCCAGGTGTCCTGGGAAACTTCGGTGATGTAGGTGTCGACGAGGTCGCGCCCCTTGGGCTTGGCGTAGACCGTCGCGAAATGCGCCTTCGGATAGAGCGCGCGCACCAGTTCCAGCGTGCGGCCGGTATCCACGAGGTCGTCGATCACCAGCACGCCCTCGCCGTCGCCGATGGTGGCCGGGTCGGGCGCCTTCAGCACCGTCGCCTCGGTCTGCGCCTTGTGGTCGTAGGACTTGACGCTGATGGTGTCGATGACGCGGATGTTCAGCTCGCGCGCCACGATCATCGCCGGGGCCATGCCGCCGCGGGTGATGGCGACGATGGCCCTCCACGCCCCCGCTTCGCCCGGCCCCTGATGGTCGAGCCGCCAGGCCAGCGCCCGGCTGTCGCGGTGCACCTGGTCCCACGAGACGTGGAAACCCTTGTCGTAGGGCGAGGCCGGGGCGGGCACCGTCAGTCCTTCCGCACGTCGATGTCGGGCGCGTCCTCAGCCTTCATGCCGACGACGTGGTAGCCGCAATCGACATGGTGGGTCTCGCCCGTGACGCCCGAGGACAGGTCCGACAGCAGGTAGAAGCCGGCCTTGCCCACGTCCTCCTGCGTCACGTTGCGGCGGAGCGGCGAGTTGTATTCGTTCCAGCGCAGGATGTAGCGGAAATCGCCGATGCCCGAGGCCGCCAGCGTCTTGATCGGGCCGGCCGACAGCGCGTTGACGCGGATGTTCTTCGGCCCGAGATCCATCGCCATGTAGCGCACGGAACATTCCAGCGCCGCCTTGGCGACGCCCATGACGTTGTAATGCGGCATGACCCGCTCGGCGCCGTAATAGGTGAGGGTCAGCATCGACCCGCCCTCGGTCATCAGCTTCTCCGCACGCTGCGCCACGGCGGTGAAGGAATAGCAGGAGACGTTCAGCGACAGCTGGAAGTTCTGCAGCGAGGTGTCGACGTAACGGCCCTTGAGCTCGGCCTTGTCGGCATAGGCGATGGCGTGCACGAGGAAGTCGAGCCGCCCCCAGCGTGCCGCCAGTTCCCCGAACACCGCATCGACCGAGGCCATGTCGGTGACGTCGCAGGGCAGCACGATGGTCGAGCCGACGCTGGCGGCCAGCGGTTCGACGCGCTTCTTCAGCGCGTCGCCCTGGAAGGTGAAGGCGAGTTCCGCCCCCTGCCCCGCGCAGGCCTGCGCGATGGCCCAGGCGATCGACTTGTCGTTGGCGACCCCCATGACGAGGCCGCGCCTGCCCGCCATCAGCCCCTGCACCGCCATGCGACCCTCGCCTGTCCGTCCGCTGCGGCGGGGATAGGTGAAAAGCGGCGGGCCTTCAAGCGGCCCCGCGCCGCGCTTGCCGCGGCGGCGCGCGTGCCTATCGTCCAGGGCGGGGAGGCACAGGCCATGGACGACGGACGCGACGGCATCTTTCGGGGCGACGACCCCTTCGCGCTCGCCCGCGCCTGGCTGGCCGAGGCCACGGCCACCGAGCCGGAGGACCCCAACGCCATCGCGCTGGCGACCTGCGGGCCGGACGGGCTGCCCAACGTGCGCATGGTGCTGCTGAAGGAGATCGAGGGCGCAAGCCCCGATGGCGGCTTCGTGTTCTACACCAATTTCGACAGCGCCAAGGGGCGCGACCTCGCCGCCAACCCGCAGGCGGCCTTCACGATGCACTGGAAGTCGCTGCGGCGGCAGATCCGGGCCCGCGGGCCGGTCGAGCGCGTCGAGGACGCGCTGGCCGACGCCTACTTCGCCGGCCGCGCCTACCAGAGCCGGATCGGGGCCTGGGCCTCGGCCCAGTCGCGCCCGCTGGCCTCTAAGGCGGCGCTGGCGGCCGAGGCGGCGAAGGTCGCGGCGCGCCACCCGTTCTCGGTGCCGCGCCCGCCGCACTGGGGCGGCTTCCGCATCCGCCCCGTCGAGATCGAGTTCTGGGCCGACGGCCCCTTCCGCCTGCACGACCGCTTCCGCTGGACGCGCGAAGCGACGCGCGATGCCGACTGGCGGGTCGCGCGCCTGAACCCCTAGGCGGGCCGGGCGCGGCGACCGCCGGGCCCGGGAAGGCGGGATCGGCGGCACGGCCGCGGGACATGCCGCCGGATCGCCGGGGCGCGCCGGAACCCGGCGTCCGCGCGGCGGGCGGGGCCGGACCCCGCCCCGGGCGCGGACGCCCCGCCTCACATGGCGCCCATCACGGTCAGGTCGCGGATCGGCCCGGGCGCGCCGTCGATCCCGCCCTGCGCCGTCGCGGCGCCGGTCTCGAGGTCCACGACATGCAGCATGCCGTCGACGGAAAGCCAGCCGGTGTTCGCGCCATCGGCGGTGGTCGCGATGTCGAAGGCCCAGACCGAGGCCGCGCCGACACCCAGATCGCCGATGGTGGCGAGCACCCCGTCATTCGGCGGCGCCTGGCGCACGAAGGTCCCGGCCACCCCGTCCAAATTGTACATGGCCGTGCTGTCCGGCTTGCCGAAGCTGTTGGCGTAGGCGGCGGCGACGATCGAGGGGCCGGCCTCGGCCATCGGGTCGCCGGCCCTGTAGGCGAGCGATCCGTCCTCGGTCACGGCGCCCGTGTCCACGTCGGCGCGCAGGTTCCGCGTCCCCTCCATGAAGCGCAGCCGGTCCGCGGCGGGGTTGAAGTCGACCACGGTCGGCGCGGCCCCGGGCAGAGTCATGGCGAGCACCGAGACGGTTTCCGCGGCGCCGGTCGCGGGATCGATGCGCAGCACCGCGCCCGAGGCGGAGACGCCGTAGAGCCGGCCGTCGGCGGGGCGCATGTCGATGCCGAGCAGGCGGTCCACGCCTTCGACCGCGACGGTGCGCGTGACCGCGCGCGCCTGCGTGTCGAACAGCACGAGGGTCCGGTCGCCCACCAGGCCGATTGCGGGTGCAGCAAGCGCGGGGGCGGCGGTCAGGGCCGCGGCGGCGGCGGCGGATGCGAAGCGGATCATGCGGTTGTCTCCCGTTGGCATGGGTCGGCGGCGGCCGCCCGTCGCGGCCGTCCTGTCCCTGACGCGCCCGGGGCCGGAACGGATGCAGGGCGGGGAGGAAAGTTTTTTCGCGGCCGGCGCGCATCCGGCCGGGGGCACGCGCCGTCACGGGGTCGAGACGGGGCGCGCACCGTGCTATCCATGCCCGCGCCGCAGGGGCGGAGGGGCGGAATGGACGTCGAGGCGGCGCTGGAGGCCTGCGCGCGGGGCGATCGCGCCGCGCTCAGGGCGCTGTACGAGGCCGAGGCCCCCCGGCTGATCGCCGTGACCCGCCGCATCCTGCGGCGGCGCGACCTCGCGGAGGAGGCGGTGCAGGAAACCTTCGTCGCCGTATGGCGCAAGGCCGGCCAGTTCGAGCGCCGGGCCGGGGGCTCGGGGCGGGGCTGGATCGGCGCGATCGCGCGCAACAGGGCGCTCGACATCCTGCGCGACGGGGCGCGCGAGGATCTGGCCGAGCCCGAGGCGCTGGACGCGCTGCGCGCCGACGAGGCGGAGGCCGCGCTGGACCGGCTGGAGGCCGGGGCGCTGCGCCGCTGCCTCGAGGCGCTGGACCCGCCGAAGCGGCGCGCGGTGCTGCTGGCCCATGTCCGGGGCCTGACCCATGGCGAGATCGCCGGCGCGATGGGGGTGCCGCTCGGCACCGCGAAGGCGTGGGTGCGCCGCGGCCTGTCGCGCCTGCGGGAGTGCCTGTCATGAGCGCGCCCGACCCGGGGGAACTGGCCGACCTGCTGGCGCTGGGGCTGCTCGATCCCGCCGAGGCCGCCGCGGCCGAGGCGCGGATGCGGGCCGACCCCGCCTTCGCCGCTTCGGTCGGCGCGGCGCGGGACCGGCTGCTGCCGCTCGACCTCGCGGCGCCGCCCGAAGCGCCCTCGCCGGATTTGTGGGCGCGGATCGAGGCGGAGATCGACGCCGGGGCGGATGCGGGCGCGGCGGGGGACCCGATGTCCGAGGCCGCCGCGCTGCCGCCCGGCCCGCCCGCGCCCCTGCCGCCGCGCCTCCGCCCCAAGCGCCGCGCCTCCGGGCCCGTCCGCGCCATGCGGGCCGCGAGGGCGGCGGCGGCGCGGCCCTCGGGGCGGCGGGCGCTGCTGGGCCTGTGGGGCGGCCTCGCGGCGCTCGCGCTGCTCGCCGCGGGATGGGGCGCGCGCGAGGCGCTGGCGCCGGCGCCGGCGGTGGTGGCCGTGCTGCTGGACGCCGCGGGAGAACCGGTGGCGATCGTCGAGGACTTCGCGGACGGCCGCGCCCGCGTGACCGCGCTGGCGGTCGCGCAGCCGGAGGGGCGGACGCTGCAGCTGTGGACCCTGCCCGACGCCGACACCGGGCCGGTGTCGCTGGGGCTGCTGGCCCGCGCGGCCTCCGCCACGCTGCGCGGGCCGGACCTGCCCCCGCCGCGCGACGACCAGCTTTACGAGATCACGCTGGAGCCCGCGGGCGGATCGCCGACAGGGCGGCCCACCGGCCCGATCATCGGCAAGGGCCTCGCGCGCCGCCCGCTCTAGGCCCGGGATCGACGTCCGCCATGGGACGAGGCCCGCGGCGATGGCGGCGACCGTCCGAACCGGATCGGGACCGGCGCGCGGCGTCTGCGCGGTCCCGAGTCGGGACCGTTGGAATCATTGGGTGATTTTAGATACAATTTGAACGAAGGCATGTTTCGCGTTGCGGCGCGGGGTCGGCCCCGGCCGGACGGCGCGTCGGCGAGGGCCCGGTCGGATGGGGCCGGGCGGATGGGGGGCCGCCCCGCCGCCATGCGCCCGCCCTTCGCGCGGATGCCGCGCCCGCGTTTCGGACGGGACCGCGACCCCGGCCGCGGGGATCGGGCGGCGCGGGGGCGTCCGCGCCATGGTCCGGCGCCCGTCCGGGGCCGGGGGACGCGCCGCCACGCTTGACGCGCGCGGCGCGCCGGGGCACCGCTGCCCGCCATCGACGCAGGAGAGCCGCCTTGCCCCGTCCCGACGCCCTCATCGTCGCGCTCGACCTGCCGCATGCCGTGGCGGGCGAGGCGATGGCCGACCGGATCGGCGAGGCCGCCTCGTTCTACAAGGTCGGGCTCGGGATGCTGACCGGCGGCGGCCTCGCGCTGGCGCTGGCCCTGAAGGACCGCGGCAAGCGCGTGTTCCTCGACCTCAAGCTGTTCGACATCGGCGCGACGGTCGAGGCCGCGGTGCGCGGCCTCGCCGCCCACGACCTCGACTTCCTCACCGTCCACGGCGACCCGCATGTGGTGCGCGCGGCGGTGGCGGGACGCGGCCGGTCGGCGACCCGCATCCTCGCCGTCACCGTGCTGACCAGCCTCGACCGCGGCGACCTCGACGAGGGGATGATCGCGCCCGGCGCGGTCGGGGCCGTCGCGGTCGAGCGCGCCGCGCGGGCGCTGGCCGCCGGGGCCGACGGCGTGATCTGCGCGCCTTCCGAGGCCGCCGCGATCCGAGCCCTGCCGGCCGCGCGCGACAGGCTGATCGTCACGCCGGGCGTGCGGCCCGCCGGCGCCGCCCCCGACGATCAGAAGCGCGTGGCGACGCCGGCCGCGGCCATCCGCGCCGGGGCCGACCATGTGGTGATCGGGCGCCCGATCTGGGCCGCCGCGGACCCGGCCGCCGCCGCGCGGGCCGTCGCCGCCGAGATCGCCGAAGCCTGAGCCATGCCGCCGCGCCGCGCAGGGCCGCGCGGGGCCGCGTGGGGCCGCCGGCCATGGGACAGACGACCCCGGACGCAACGCCGACGCGGCCGGGGTGAACGCAACCCTGTCCCGGCCATCACGCGCCGTCACGAAACAGTGATGGCTTCGATGGCGCGCGTCACGCGACCGGCGGGTGCAAAAGGGGTTAACCGCCCCGCCGCTCGGCCTGCGCCTCGCGCGCCGCCTCGCCGAAGGCCTCGAACAGCCGCCGCGAGACCGGATCCTCGTGCGCCTCGTATTCGGCGTGCCACTGCACGCCCAGCGCGAAGCGGCGCGCGCCCGCGATGCTGACCGCCTCGATGACGCCGTCCTCGGCCACGCCCTCGACCGTCACGCGCCGCCCCGGCGCGACGATGGCCTGCCCGTGCAGCGAGTTGGTCAGGATCGAGGTGGTCCCCAGCAGGCGCGCGAAGGCCCCGTCGGGGATCAGGTCGACGCGGTGGCGCTTGCGGAAGATCACCGCCGGGTCCTTCTCGCCCGGCGGCATGCGGTGGTTCATCTTGCCGGGCAG
>DAIPIU010000129.1:0-1691 GCA_036770645.1 Rubrimonas sp.
ATGCCCTTCGCCGACCTCTCCGTCACCACCAACTTCACCTTCCTCGCCGGGGCCTCGCACCCGGAGGAGATGATGGCCCGCGCCGCCGAACTCGGCCTGTCGGCCGTCGCCATCGCCGACCGCAACTCGGTGGCCGGCGTGGTGCGCGCCCATGTCGCGGCGCGCGAGATCGCCCGCGCCGCCGAGGCCGCCCTGCGCGAGAGGCGCGGCGTCACGTCGGCGGACGTCGCCGCCCGCGGCGCGCGCGGCAAGGGCGACGCCGGCGGCAACATGCCCGCCGCCCGCCCCGAACCGGTGCGGCTGCAGGCGCGCAGCCGCCCGCGGCTGATCCCCGGCGCGCGGCTGGCCTTCGAGGACGGCCCCGACATCACCGCCCTGCCCATGGACCGCGCCGCCTGGGGGCGGCTGTGCCGCCTGCTGACGCTGGGCAAGCGCCGGGCGCGCAAGGGCGGCTGCCTGCTGCGCGCCGACGACCTCGACGCCTGGGGCGAGGGGATGATCCTGCTGCTGCACGACGCCCCCCCCGCGGCCGACGCCGCCGACCCCCTCGCCCGCTGGGCCGCGCGCTTCCCCGGGGCCGCGCACCTCGCCGTCGCCCCGCGCCTCGACGGCCGCGACGCCGAACGCATGGCCGCCGCCGCCGCGCGCGCCCGGGCCGCGGGCGCGCCGATGGTGGCGATCTCGGGCGCGATCATGCACCGGGCCGCGCGGCGGATGCTGGCCGACGTGCTCAGCTGCATCCGCACCGGCACGACCATCGACCGGCTCGGCCGCGCGGCGCTGGCCAATGGGGAGGCCCGGCTGCGCGCGGAGGGCGAGATGCGCCGCCTGTTCGCCGCCCACCCGGACGCCGTGGACCGCGCCGCCGAGATCGCCGGGCGCTGCCGCTTCTCGCTCGACGACCTCACCTACGAATACCCCGACGAGGACGGCGCGGACGGCGACCCCCCCCAGGCCCGGCTGCGCCGCCTGACGGCGGAGGGGCTGCGCGCCCGCTATCCCGACGGCGTGCCGGACCGCGCCGCGGCGATGGCCGAGCGCGAGCTGGCGCTCATCGAGAAACTGAACTACGCGCGCTATTTCCTGACCGTGCGCGACATCGTCGCCTTCGCCGAAAGCCGCGGCATCCTGTGCCAGGGCCGCGGCTCGGCGGCCAATTCCGTGGTCTGCTACGCCCTGCGCATCACCGCCATCGGCCCCGAGATCGGCAGCATGGTGTTCGAGCGCTTCGTCTCCGAGGCCCGCGACGAGCCCCCCGACATCGACGTGGACTTCGAGCACGAGCGCCGCGAGGAGGTGATCCAGCACATCTACGCCCGCTACGGCCGCGAGCGCGCGGGCCTCTGCGCCACCGTGATCCACTACCGCGCCCGCCGCGCCATCCGCGAGGTCGGGCGCGCCATGGGCCTGTCGGCGGACGCGGTGGCGGCGCTCGCCAGCCAGATCTGGGGCTGGTCCTCCGAGGGCGTCCCCGAGGACCGGGTGCGCGAGATCGGCCTCGACCCCGCCGACCCCCGCCTCGCCCTCACCCTGCGCCTGTGCCGCGAGATCACCGGCTTCCCCCGCCACCTGTCCCAGCATGTCGGCGGCTTCGTGATCACGAAGGGCCGGCTCGACGAGCTGGTGCCGGTCGAGAACGCCGCGATGGAGGACCGCACCGTCATCGAATGGGACAAGGACGACATCGACGC
>DAIPIU010000093.1:0-7759 GCA_036770645.1 Rubrimonas sp.
ACCTGACCGACGGGCTGGACGGGCTCGCGATCATGCCGGTGATGATCGCGGGCGGATCGCTGGGGCTGATCGCCTATGTCGTCGGGCGGTCGGACTTCACGGAATACCTCCAGGTGCATTTCGTGCCCGGCACCGGCGAGATCGCCGTGTTCGCCGCCGCGCTGATCGGCGCGGGGCTGGGGTTCCTGTGGTGGAACGCGCCGCCGGCCATGGTGTTCATGGGCGACACCGGCAGCCTCGCGCTGGGCGGCGCGCTGGGGGCCATCGCGGTCGCGACCAAGCACGAGATCGTTCTGGCGATCATCGGCGGGCTGTTCGTGGCCGAGGCGCTGTCGGTCATCATCCAGGTGGCGTGGTTCAAGCGGACGGGTCGCCGGGTGTTCCTGATGGCCCCGATCCACCATCACTTCGAGAAGAAGGGCTGGCGCGAGGAGACCATCGTGATCCGCTTCTGGATCGTCTCGGTGATCCTGGCGCTGATCGGCCTCGCCACGCTGAAGCTGCGGTGAGCGCGATGGCGCGCCGCCGCCCCCTTGCGACCGCGGCGATCCCCCCCGCCCCGCCCGGCCTTCGTCACGGGCGACGGGGCGCCGGGGCGCGCGGGCCGTCCGCCGCCCGCCCGGGGGCGCGCCCGTGATCCCGGTGCGCGGCTTCGAGGGCCGCCGCGTCGGCGTGCTCGGGCTCGGGCGCACCGGCCTGTCCGTCGCGCGGGCGCTGGCGGCGAGCGAGGCGGCGCCCGTCTGCTGGGACGACGGCGAGGCTGCGCGCGCCGCCGCCGCGGCCGAGGGCTTCGCCGTCGAGGATCTGGCGCGCGCGCGGGCCTGGACGGACATGCCGGCGCTGATCGTCTCGCCCGGCGTGCCGCATCTGCATCCCGCGCCGCACCCGGCCGTGGCGATGGCCTGGGACCATGGCGCGACGGTCGACAACGACATCGGCCTGTTCTTCCGCGGGCTGGGCATGTCCGACGCCGCGGTGAAGGTGGTCGCCGTCACCGGCTCGAACGGCAAATCCACCACCACGGCGCTGATCGCCCATTTGCTGCGCCATGCGGGGCGCCCCGTCCAGATGGGCGGCAACATCGGCCGGGCCGTGCTGGACCTCGACCCGCCCGTGGACGGCGAGACCTTCGTGCTGGAGCTGTCCTCCTACCAGATCGAGCTCGCCCGCAGCCTCGCGCCCGATGTGGCGGTGTTCCTGAACCTCTCGCCCGACCACCTCGACCGCCATGGCGGCGAGGGGGGCTATTTCGCTGCGAAGCGCCGGCTGTTCGACCTCGGGGCCGCGTCGCGCTGCGTGATCGGCGTGGACGACCGGCACGGGCGCTTCCTGGCCGCCTCGCTGCGCGAGGACCCCGCCACCGGCGACCCGGTGACCGAGATCGCCGCGACCCGCAGGCTGCGCGGACAGGCGCAGAGCGTGTTCATGAACAAGGCCTTCCTGACCGACTGGCGCCGCGGCGCGCAGGTCGCGGCCATCGACCTGCGCGCCGCACCCGCCCTGATCGGCGCGCACAACCACCAGAACGCCTGCGCGGCCTACGCCGCCTGCCGGGCGCTGGGGCTGGGGCCGAAGGCTGTCGAGGCGGGGCTCGCGCGCTTCGAGGGCCTGCCGCACAGGCTGCAGCGTCTGGGCGAGCGCGACGGCGTGGCCTTCGTGAACGACAGCAAGGCCACCAACGCGGATGCGGCCGAAAAGGCGCTGTCGGCCTTCGAGCGCGTGCGCTGGATCGCGGGGGGCGTGCCCAAGGCGGGGGGGATCGAGCCGCTGCGCCCGCTGTTCGGCCGGATCGCGCGCGCCTACCTCATCGGGCAGGCCGCACCCGCCTTCGCCGCGACGCTGGGCGACACGCCCCATGCCGTCTGCGGCGACCTCGAGGCCGCGACGCGGCTGGCCGCGGCCGAGGCGCGGCCGGGCGAGACGGTGCTGCTGTCGCCGGCCTGCGCGTCCTTCGACCAGTTCCGCGATTTCGAGGCGCGCGGCGAGGCCTTCGCCGCGATCGTCGCCGCCCTGCCGTCGGGAGAGCGCGCATGACCGAGATGACCTTCGGCGGCCGGCCGACGCCGCTGGCCCCCAACGCCTCCCTGCTCGGGCGCTGGTGGCGCTCGGTCGACCAGTGGACCATCGGCGCCATCGGGCTGCTGTTCCTGATCGGCATGATCCTCGGGCTCGCGGCCTCGCCGCCGCTGGCCTCGAGGAACGGGCTGCCGCATTTCCACTACGTCATCCGTCAGGCGGTGTTCGGCGCCGCCGCGATGGCGCTGATGCTCGGCATGTCGATGGCCTCGCCCCGCCAGATCCGGCGCTGGGGCGTGCTGCTGTTCCTCGCCTTCTTCGCCGCCGTGCTGCTGCTGCCGCTGTTCGGCACCGATTTCGGCAAGGGCGCGGTGCGCTGGTATTCCTTCGGCTTCGGCTCGGTGCAGCCGTCCGAGTTCCTCAAGCCCGGCTTCGTGGTGCTGGCGGCCTGGCTCTTGTCGGCCAGCGCGCACGAGAACGGGCCGCCCGGGGCGCTGCTGTCGTTCCTCGTCACGACCGCCGTCGCGGCGTCGCTGGCGATCCAGCCCGATTTCGGGCAGGCCTCGCTGGTGCTGGCGGTCTGGGGGGCGATGTATTTCGTGGCCGGCGCGCCGGTGGCGCTGCTCGGCGGGCTGGGCGCGGGGGTGCTGGCGGCCGGGTGGCTGGCCTACGCCAACTCGGCGCATTTCGCCCGGCGCATCGACGCCTACCTCGCGGCGGATGTCCAGCCGCTGACCCAGCTCGGCTACGCCACCGACGCCATCCTCGCCGGCGGGCTGTTCGGGGTCGGGGTGGGCGAGGGCACGGTGAAATGGTCGCTGCCCGACGCGCACACGGACTTCATCATCGCCGTGGCGGCCGAGGAATACGGGCTGGTGTTCTGCCTGCTCATCATCGCGCTGTATGTCTGCGTGGTCTGCCGGTCGGTGCTGCGGCTGCTGCGCGAGCGCGACGCCTTCTGCCGGCTCGCGGGCCTGGGCCTCGCGGCGCTGTTCGGCGTGCAGGCGCTGGTGAACATGGGGGTGGCGATCCGCCTGTTCCCCGCCAAGGGGATGACGCTGCCGCTGATCTCCTATGGCGGCTCCTCGGTGCTGGCGGTGGGCATCGGGCTGGGCATGCTGCTGGCGCTGACGCGGCGGCGCGCGCAGGACGCCGAGGGCCCGCCGCCCGTGCTGCGATGAGGGCGCCGCGATGACGGGGCCGCAATGACCGGGCCGCTGCTGGTGATCGCCGCCGGGGGCACCGGCGGGCACATGTTCCCCGCGCAGGCGCTGGCGGCCGAGATGCTGGGCCGCGGCTGGCGCGTGGCGCTGTCCTCGGACGACCGCGGGCTGCGCTACGCCGGGGGCTTCCCGCCCGAGGTCGCGCGGCGCGAGGCGGCCTCCGCCACCTTCGCGCGCGGGGGCCTCGCGGCGCGGGCCGTCGTGCCGCTGCGCGTGGCGCGCGGGGTGCTGGCCACGCTGGCCTGGTTCCGCGCCGACCGTCCCGCCTGCGTGGCGGGGTTCGGCGGCTATCCCGCCCTGCCCGCGCTGGCCGCGGCCTGGGCGCTGGGGCTGCCACGGCTGATCCACGAACAGAACGGCGTGCTGGGCCGGGTGAACCGGGCCTTCGCGGCGCGCGTCGATGCGGTTGCCTGCGGCACATGGCCCGCTTCGCGCGCGCCCGCCGGCGCGCCGCTGCTGCGCATCGGCAACCCGGTGCGCGCGGCGGTGCGCGATGCCGCCGCCCCCTATGCGCCGCCCGCGCCGGGCGGGGCGCTGCGCCTGCTGGCTTTCGGCGGCTCGCAGGGCGCGGCGGTGTTCGGGCGGGTGATCCCCGCGGCGCTGGCCGGCCTGCCCGACGCGATGCGCGCGCGGCTGTCGGCCGCGGTGCAGGCCCGGCCCGAGGACGCGCAGGCGGTCGGCGCGGCGCTGGCGGCGGCGGGCGTCGCGGCCGAGGTGCGGCCCTTCTTCGACGACATGCCCGCCCGGCTGGCCGCGGCCCATCTGGTGATCGCGCGCGCCGGGGCCTCGAGCGTGGCGGAACTGGCGGCCGCGGGGCGGCCCTCGATCCTCGTGCCCTTCGCGGCGGCCATGGACGACCACCAGACCGCCAACGCGCGGGCGCTGGCGCAGGCCGGCGGCGCCGAGGTCGTGACCGAGGCCGCCTTGACCCCCGCGGGCCTCGGGGCGCAGATCGCGCGGCTGTTCGAGGACGGCGCGCGGCTGGCGGCCATGGCCGCGGCCGCCCGCGCCTGCGACGCGCCGCGCGCCACCCAGGACCTCGCCGATCTGGTGGTCCGCATCGCCGGGAGAACCCGCCCATGATGACCACCGCCCTGCCGCTCGACATCGGCGTGCTGCATTTCGTCGGCATCGGCGGGATCGGCATGTCCGGCATCGCCGAGGTGCTGCTCAGCCTCGGCTACCAGGTCCAAGGGTCGGACCTGAAGGAGACGCCGATCACCGAGCGGCTGCAGGGCCTCGGCGCCCGCGTGTTCATCGGCCAGCGCGCCGAGAACGTCGAGGGCGCGCGGGTCGTGGTGATCTCCTCGGCCATCAAGCCGGGCAACCCCGAGCTGGACGCCGCCCGCGCCGCCGCGCTGCCGGTGGTGCGGCGGGCCGAGATGCTGGCCGAGCTCATGCGCCTGCGCCAGAACGTGGCGGTCGCGGGCACCCATGGCAAGACGACCACCACCTCGCTGGTGGCGGCGCTGCTCGACGGCGGCGGGCTCGACCCGACCGTGGTCAACGGCGGCATCATCCAGGCCTACGGCTCGAACGCCCGCATCGGGGCCGGCGACTGGATGGTGGTCGAGGCGGACGAGAGCGACGGCACCTTCGTCAAGCTGCCGGCCACCATCGCCGTCGTGACCAACATCGATCCCGAGCATCTCGACCATTACGGCGACTTCCAGGGCGCCAAGGACGCCTACCTCGCCTTCGTCTCGAACATCCCGTTCTACGGCCTCGCGGTCTGCTGCATCGACCATCCGGAGGTGCAGGCGCTGATCGGCCGGATCGACGGGCGGCGCGTCGTGACCTACGGCCTGTCGCGGCAGGCCGACGTGCGCGCCGAGAGCCTGCGCTGGGAGGGCGGCGCGGGCCGCTTCGACGTGGCGCTGCGCACCCCGGACGGCGTGCGGCGCATCGAGGACCTGAGCATGCCGATCCCCGGCGAGCACAATGTCCAGAACGCGCTCGCCGCCATCGCGGTGGCGGTCGAGCTGAAGATCGGCGACGCCGCGATCCGCAAGGCGCTGGCGGCCTTCCGCGGCGTCAAGCGGCGCTTCACGCGCGTCGGCGACTGGAACGGCGTAGCGGTGATCGACGATTACGGCCACCACCCCGTCGAGATCGCCGCCGTGCTCAAGGCCGCGCGCGCCGCCTGCACCGGCCGGCTGATCGCCGTGCACCAGCCGCACCGCTATTCGCGGCTGCACGACCTGTTCGAGGATTTCTGCGGCTGCTTCAACGACGCCGACCTCGTGGCCATCGCCGATGTCTACGCCGCCGGCGAGGCCCCGGTGCCGGGCGTCAGCCGCGACGCGCTGGTGGGGGGCCTGCGCGCCCACGGCCACCGCGCCGTGCGCGCGCTCGAGGGGCCGGAGGCGCTGGCCCCGCTCGTCGCGGCCGAGGCCCGCCCCGGCGACATGGTGGTCTGCCTCGGGGCCGGCACCATCACGCAATGGGCCAACGCCCTGCCGGACGCGCTGCGCCGGCTGGGCTGACGCCGCACGCCGGGCCATGGAACGCAAGCGGCCCGCGCCTGGGGCGCGGGCCGCGGCGCGGCTGACCTGCGTCAGTCGCCCTTCACGGGCCGCCAGATCCGCTTGTTCACGAAATACAGCAGCGTCGCGAGAATCGCGAGCCAGACGATGTTGCGCAGGCCGGCCTCCTTGCGCTCCATCATCTTCGGCTCCGCCGCCCACATCAGGAAGGCCGCGACATCCATCGCCATCTGCCGCTCGCTGGCCTCTACGCCGTCGGCGTAGTCCAGCAGACCGTCGGCCAGCTGGGCCGACATGGCGATCCAGGATCCGGGCACCATGCGGTGGCCATGCTCGTCGATGCAGCTGTCGGGGAAGGCGCCGGCGGCGAAGGCCACGTTGTAGTAGCCGCCCGGCTCGCTGTCGATCGCGCATTCCGGCGTCTCGTGGTAGCCGGTCATCAGCGAGTAGATGTATTCCGGACCGCCCGTGCCGCGGAACATCTGGTTGATCCCCGTGCCGTAGGGCCCGTGGAAGCCGGCGCGCGCCTTGGCCATCAGGCTCAGGTCAGGCGGCACCCCGTCGCCATAGTATTCGGGGGTCGGGAAATAGTCGAAGGGCAGCCCGGCGCGCATCTCCTCCGGGTCGTCCTCGCGCGGGAACTCGCGCTGGGCGGCGATGGCCTTGACCTGCTCCTCGGGAAAGCCGGGGCCCTTGGCGTCGCCGAGATGGCGGAAGGCGACGTAGCGCATGCCGTGGCAGGCGGCGCAGACCTCGTTGTAGACCTGAAAGCCGCGCTGCAGCTGGTCCTGCTTGAACACGCCGAACGGGCCCTCGAACGAGAACGCGACGTCGGTGATCTCGGTCTCGACCTCGGCGGCCGGCGCAGCGCCGGCCGCGAGCGCCGCGGCCAGAGCCGCGGCCGCGATGCGGGTGGGGATCATGCTCATGTCCTTGCTCGCCCCGGTCATTCGGCCGGGGTCGCGACCATGCCGCCCGCCGTCGGGGCCGGGGCATGGGGCGGATGCTCGGCCGCGAAGGCCGCCTCGATCGACGCCGGCGCGGCGTCGGGCTTCTCGATCACCCCCAGTACCGGCAGGATCACCAGGAAATAGGCGAACCAGTACAGCATCGCGAGCTGGCTGATGATGACATAGGGCTGCTCGGCCGGCATCGCGCCGCACCACATCAGCACGAAGAACGTCACCACCAGGCCCCAGAACGCCTTCTTGAACATCGGGCGGTAGACGCCCGAGCGCACCTTCGAGGTGTCGAGCCACGGCGCCAGCGCCAGCACCGCGATCGAGCCGAACATGGCCAGCACGCCGCCGAGCTTGCTGTCGATGAACAGGATGTCGAAGGTGATCGCCCGCAGGATCGCGTAGAACGGCAGGAAGTACCATTCCGGCACGATGTGCGCGGGCGTCGACAGCGGGTTCGCCTCGATGTAGTTGTCCGGATGGCCCATGTAGTTGGGCATGAAGAACACGAAGGCGCAGAACGCGATCAGGAACAGCGTCAGCGCATACACGTCCTTGATGGTGTAGAACGGGTGGAAGGGCACCGTATCCTTCTTCACCATCTCGACGCTGTCGCGCCGCACCTCCACGCCGGTCGGGTTGTTGTTGCCGGTGGTGTGGAAGGCCCAGATGTGCACGACCGTCAGCCCGGCGATCACGAAGGGCAGCAGGTAGTGCAGCGAGAAGAAGCGGTTCAGCGTCGGGTTGTCGACCGAGAAGCCGCCCCACAGCCACGTCACGATGCTGTCGCCGACCAGCGGGATGGCCGAGAACAGGTTGGTGATGACCGTGGCGCCCCAGAACGACATCTGCCCCCAGGGCAGAACGTAGCCCATGAAGGCGGTCGCCATCATGGCGAGGTAGATCAGGATGCCGATGATCCAGGTGATCTCGCGCGGGGCCTTGTAGCTGCCGTAGTACAGGCCGCGGAAGATGTGCGCATAGACCGCGATGAAGAAGAAAGACGCGCCGTTGGCGTGCATGTAGCGCAGCAGCCAGCCGCCGTTCACGTCGCGCATGATGTGCTCGACGGAGG
>DAIPIU010000002.1:0-97905 GCA_036770645.1 Rubrimonas sp.
CGGTGCCGGCCATCGTCCTCGAGCGCCGAGGTCACACGGAAGATCTGGGCGATCTTGGCCGCGAAGAACACCCCCGACAGCAGCACGCCCACCCCGACGCCGATGGCGAGGTTGTGGGTGGCGACCACGCCCGCGACGGTGGCGATCATCACGGTGCTGGAACTGGCCGGGTGGTCGCGCAGGTTGCGGATCGAGGCCCAGCTGAAGGTGCCGACCGACACCATGATCATCACCGCCACCAGCGCCGCCATCGGGATCAGCGCCACCCAGTCGCCCAGCACCACGATGAGGAACAGCAGCGCGACGCCCGCGAAGAGGCAGGACAGCCGGCCCCGCCCGCCCGACTGCACGTTGATGATCGACTGCCCGATCATCGCGCAGCCGGCCATGCCGCCGATGCAGCCGGCCCCGATGTTGGCCAGCCCCTGGCCGACGCATTCGCGGTCGCGGTTCGAGCGGGTGTCGGTGAGGTCGTCGACGATGTTGGCCGTCATCAGCGATTCGAGCAGGCCCACCGCCGCCACCGCCGCCGAATAGGGCAGGATGATCAGCAGGGTCTCCAGCGTCGGCGGCACGTCCGGCAGCAGGAACACCGGCAGCGTGTCGGGCAGCGCGCCCATGTCGCCCACGGTGCGCAGGTCCCAGCCGAAGTGAAGCGACGCGCCGGTGATCGCGAGGATGCAGACCAGCGGCGCGGGCACCGCCTTGGTGGCCAGCGGCAGCAGGTAGAGGATCGCGAGGCCCGCCGCCACCAGCGCGTAGGTCAGGGGCGGCACGCCCAGCAGCTCGGGGATCTGCGCCATGAAGATCAGGATCGCCAGCGCGTTGACGAAGCCGGTCATCACCGATTTCGACACGAAGCGCATGACATGGCCCAGCCGCAGCGCGCCGACGGCGATCTGGATCGCGCCCGCCAGCAGCGTGGCGGCCAGCAGGTATTCCAGCCCGTGCTGCTTCACCAGCGTGACGAACAGCACCGCCGTGGCGGCCGTGGCGGCCGAGATCATGCCCGGCCGCCCGCCGGCGATGGCAGTGATGACCGCGATGGAGAAGGAGGCGTAGAGCCCGACCTTCGGATCCACCCCGGCGATGATCGAGAAGGCGATGGCCTCGGGGATCAGCGCGAGCGCCACCACCAGCCCCGCCATCAGGTCGCCGCGGATGTTGCCCAGCCATTCGTCGCGCAGCCGCGACCAGTCGATCCGCATGCGCGGGTCCTCCCTTCGCCCGGGGCCGCGCCGCGGGGCGTCCATGGCGCCGGCGAGGGATCATGGCGGGCCCGGCGCAGCGCGTCGGGCCGGCGAGGATCCCCGCATCCGGCTGTTGCTGCGATGCACATAACCCGGACGCGCCGGAACGGCAAACCGCGATCCGGCGCGCGGGCTGTCGGCGCGGCGCTGCGCCCGCGGCGCCACGCGGGCGACGGGACGCGCCGGGGCCCCGGGGGCGCGGCCGGACCGCGCGCCGCCGCTTGCGCGCGGCGCGCCTTCCGGGCTGGGATGCGGGCCTGCCCCGCGAAAGGAGGCCCGATGCGCGCGCTGGTGGTGACGGCCCATCCCGTCGAGACGTCCTATGCCGCCGCCCTGGCGGCCGCGGTCTGCAACGGCCTGCGCGCCGGCGGGGCCGCGGTCGACCTCGCCGACCTCTACGCCGAGGGCTTCGATCCGGTGATGAGCCGCGCCGAGCGGCTGGCCTATCACGAGCCCGGCGCGAATCGCGCGCTGGCGCAGGGCCATGTCGAACGCCTGATGGCCGCCGACGCGCTGATCCTCTCCTTTCCGGCCTGGATCAACAGCCCGCCCGCGATGATGAAGGGCTGGCTCGAGAAGGTCATGCTGCCCGGCGTCGCCTTCACGCTGGGGCCCGGGGGCTGGCGGCCCGCGCTGCGCCATGTGCGGCTGGTGGCGGGCGTCGCGACCTATGGCGGCGCGCGCTGGCGCAACTGGCTGGCCGGCGACAGCGCGCGCCGCATCGTGACCCGGGCGGTCTGGAGCTACACCGGCTGGCGCGCGACGGTGCGCTATCGCGCGCTCTACGGCATCGACAGGGCGGGGCCGGAGCGCCGGGCGGCCTTCCTCGCCGACACCGGCGCGGCCATGGAGGCGCTGGCGCGTCGCCCGTGAATCGGGCTTTCCTGCCTGAAAAAGCGGCAGGTATGCCGGCCTGTGGCACGACGGCCCCTTTCCCTGCGCAAGCCGGTTGCATGCAGCGCGCGCCCGCGTCCTTAATGCCGCAGCGTGACATGGGCGCGGCGGTGCCGCCGCGCGATTGCGGGAGAGACGGATGGCGAAGTTCGGGTTCGGCGCGCGGGTGCTCGCGGCGCTGACGGCCGCGGCGGCCCTTGCGGGCCCGGCGGCGGCCGCGGACGTGAAGTTCATGATGGACTGGGCCTGGCAGGGCCCGCAGGCCTTCGCGCTGGTGGCGAAGAACACCGGCTGCTTCGAGAAGGGCGGGGTGAACATCACCCTCGACCGCGGCTTCGGCTCGGGCCGCGTGCCGACCGAACTCGCCTCGGGCACCTACCAGATGGGCGTCGCGGACATCAATCCGTCGATCAAGTTCCGCGCCGAGAACCCCGACAGCGACATCGTCGCGGTGGGCATGCTGCTGACGCGCAGCCCGCTGGTGGCGGTGGTGCGCGCCGACAGCGGCATCGAGGCGCCGGCCGACCTCGCCGGCAAGACGCTGGCCGCGCCCGATTTCGACGCCGGGCGCCAGCTGTTCCCGCTGTTCGCCGATGCGGTCGGCATCGACCGGGCGTCCATCAACTGGGTCTCGGTCAAACCCGAACTGCGCGAGCCGATGCTGGTGCAGAAGCAGGCCGACGGCATCACCGGCTTCATCACCTCCTCGGTGCCCAGCCTCGCGCGGCTCGGCCTCGGAGCCGAGGATGTGCGGGTGTTCCGCTACGCCGATCACGGCGTCGAGCTGTATTCGACCGCGATCCTGACCACCCGCGCCTTCGCCGAGGCCAATCCCGAGGCGGTGCGCACCGTCGTCGGCTGCCTGATCGAGGGCTTCCGCATGGCCGAGGCCGACCCCGAGGCCGCCATCGCGGCGCTGGTCGCGCACGAGCCGCTGACCGATCCGGCGGTGGAGCTCGGGCGCTGGGAGATGACGCTGGACGAGCAGGTGCGCATCGACGAGGTGCGCGAGAACGGCGTGAGCCATGTGGACATGGAGCGCCTGCAGCGCACCATCACCGCGGTCGAGGACGCCTACGGCATCGCGCCGACGCTGAAGGCCGAGGACATCTTCGACCCCTCCTTCCTGCCCGCGCCGGAAGACCGGAAGCTGATGTGATCCTGCGGAAAGGGGGCCGGCCATGAGCGCGCATTTCGTCGAGATGGACGGCGTCGACCTGCGCTACGGCGGCGAGGAGGGCGGCACGCTCGCCCTCTCCGGCGCGTCGCTGCGGGTGGGCAAGGGCGAGTTCGTCGCCGTGGTGGGCCCCTCGGGCTGCGGGAAATCCACGCTGATGAAGGCGATGGCGGGCCTGTGGCCCGTCAGCGGCGGCACGGTGGTCGTGGCGGGCCGCCAGGTGACGCGGCCGCTGTCCATCGTCGGCATGGCGTTCCAGAACGCGACGCTCCTGCCGTGGCGCACGACGCTCGAGAACGTGATGCTGCCGCTCGAGATCGTGCAGCCGCATCGCGGCCGCCTGCGCCGCGAGCGCGCCGCCTACGAGGAGAAGGCGCGCGAACTTCTGCGGCTGGTGGGCCTCGGCGATTTCGCCCACAAATATCCGTGGCAGCTTTCGGGCGGCATGCAGCAGCGCGCCAGCGTCTGCCGCGCCCTGATCCACGAGCCCGAACTGCTGATGCTGGACGAACCCTTCGGCGCGCTCGACATGTTCACGCGCGAGGAGCTCTGGCAGGTCATGCAGGATGTCTGGATGACGCGCCGGCCGACGGTGATCCTCGTCACCCACGACCTGCGCGAGGCTGTGTTCCTGGCCGACCGCGTCTATGTGATGAGCGCCCGGCCGGGCCGGATCATCCTCAGCCGCGAGATCGACATGGCGCGGCCGCGGTCGCTCGACGACACCTACACGCCGCAATTCGCCGACCACACCCACGCGCTGCGCGCCCACATCTCGGATGCCCGCGCCGAGGCCGCCTGACAGGAGACGACCATGGCCGACATCGCGCTCGACGCCCCCGCGGCCGCCCCGGCCCGCGCGCGCCGCCCGCTGTTCGCCTCGCGCCGGGCGCTGGAGAACGCGCTGCCTTGGATCATCGTGATCGGGCTGTTCGCGGTGTGGGAGGGCTGCGTGCGCCTGTTCGAGGTGCCGCAATTCGTGCTGCCCGCGCCCTCGGTGATCTTCGAGGCGATGTGGCAGTGGCGCGGGCCGATCCTCGACAACGCCTGGCAGACCCTGTTCACCACCACCCTGGGCTTCGGCATCGCCATCGTGTTCGGGCTGGTGACGGGGGTGCTGATCGGATCCTCGACGCTGATCTACAACGGATTCTACCCGGTGCTGATCGGCTTCAACTCGATCCCCAAGGTGGCCGTGGTCCCGATCCTCGTGATCTGGTTCGGCATCGGCACCATCCCGGCCGTGATCACCGCCTTCCTGATCTCGTTCTTCCCGATCCTCGTGAACGTCGCCACCGGCGTCGCCACCATCGAGCCGGAGCTTCGCGACGTGATGCGCGCGCTCGGGGCCTCGAACCGCGACATCATGGTGAAGGTCGGCGTGCCGCGCTCGATGCCCTATTTCTTCGCGTCGCTGAAGATCGCCATCACGGTCGCTTTCGTCGGCTCGATCGTCGCCGAGACGGTGGCGGCCAACAAGGGCATCGGCCACCTGATGATGGTGGCGTCCTCGCGCTTCGAGGTGCCGCTGGTCTTCGCTGGGCTGCTGGTCACGGCGGTGATGGGCGTGCTGATGTACGTCGTCGCCAACGCCGTCGAGCGCCGCATGACCGGCTGGGCCACCCGCGGCATGCCGGGCGGCGCGAGCGCCGCGCCCACCTGAGGGGGACCGCCGCGGGGGTCGGATCGATCGCGGCGCGCCGGGCGGCATCCGGCGAACCGCCTTCGGCCGGGGACGGGCGGCATTGCGAACATAGACAGTGCAGATAGCGAACAAAAAGTTCGTCGACCAAATTCGTCTTTTGAAAACAACGGTCCCGACTGGGGACAGGCGCCCCGCAGGTCGACCTCCGCTCCGGGAATCAGCCCGCCGGGGCCCACTGCACCGCCTCGACCGACGGGGCGGCCGTCGCCAGCATCGCGAGGCGGTCGAAACCCAGCGCCACGCCCGAGGCCGGGGGCATCAGGGCGAGCGCGGCGAGGAAATCCTCGTCGATGGGGTAGCGCTCGCCGTGGACGCGCTGCTTCTCGTCCATCTCCGCCTCGAAGCGGCGGCGCTGCTCGGCGGCGTCGGTCAGTTCGCCGAAGCCGTTCGCCAGTTCCACCCCGCAGGCGTAAAGCTCGAAGCGCTCCGCCAACCGCGGGTCGTCGGCGCAGCGGCGCGCCAGCGCGGCCTCGGCGGCGGGGTAGCGGTCGAGCACGGTCGGCCGGCCGATCCCGAGCCGCGGCTCGACGAAGGCGACCAGCAGCCGCGACAGGATGTCGGACCAGCCGTCGTCGGGGGCGGTGCGCAGCCCCGCGCCCTCGGCCGCCGCCCGCAGGGCGCGCCCGTCGGTGGACCCGTCCGGCCCGATGCTCGCCATCAGGTCGACGCCCGCGTGCCGGCCCACCGCATCGGCCAGCGTCACGCGCTCGGCCTCCGCGAAGGGGTCGCAGACGGCATCGCGCCAGCGCAGCACGCGCGTCCCCGCCGCCTCGGCCGCCAGCCGCAGGAAGGCCAGCGCATCGGCGATCACCGCGTCGTAGGGGGCGTGGGCGCGGTACCATTCCAGCATGGTGAATTCGGGCGCGTGCAGCGGCCCGCGCTCGCGGTTGCGCCAGACATGGGCGAAGGCGAAGATCCGCGTCTCGCCCGCCGCCAGCAGCTTCTTCATCGCGAATTCGGGCGAGGTGTGCAGCCACAGCCCCCGCCGCGCCCCGTCCGGCCCGATCGCCTCGGCGCCGAAGGCGTGCAGATGCGCCTCGCAGCCCGGCGAGACCTGCAGCGCCGCCGGATCCACCTCGGTGAAGCCGTCCGCCTCGAGCCGGCCCGCCACCGCGCGCCGCATGGCGTTGCGCGCCAGCAGGGCCGGGCGGCGGTCGGCGTGGCGCGCGGGCGACCACCAGGGCGAGGGCGTGCCGGGCATGGGCTGTCCGTGGGGCTTTCCGTCTGGCGTCGCGGCGCGCGGCGCGCTAACTGCGGGGAAACGCTTCGCGCCTTCCTGACGGACGGGCCGCGCCAACGCAAGGACGCCCCCATGGCCAAGGTCATCGCCTCCACCCTGCGCAAGGGCAACGTCGTGGACATCGACGGGCGGCTTTATGTCGTGCTGACCGCGCAGAACTTCCACCCCGGCAAGGGCACGCCGGTCACGCAGGTCGACATGCGCCGCATCTCGGACGGCGTGAAGGTGTCGGAGCGCTGGAAGACCACCGAGCAGGTCGAGCGCGCCACGGTGGACGAGCGCGAATACGCCTTCCTCTACGAGGACGGCGAGGGCTTCCACTTCATGGAGCCCGAGACCTTCGAGCAGATCACCGCCCCCGAGGATGTGGTCGGCGACATGAAGCCCTTCCTGACCGATGGGATGAAGGCCTTCCTCAAGGTGCACGAGGGCGTGGTGATCGGCATGGAACTGCCCGCCCGCGTCACAGTCGAGGTCGCCGAGACCGAACCCGTCACCAAGGGGCAGACCGCGTCCTCGTCCTACAAGCCCGCCATCTGCACCAACGGCGTGCGCGTGATGGTGCCGCCCCATATCGGCGCGGGCACCCGGATCGTGATCCAGACCGAGGACAACGCCTACGTCGAGCGCGCCAAGGATTGAGGGCGCGCTCAGCCCCGGCCGGTCAGCACGGCGAGGTCGGCCGCGTCCAGCGCCACGGGCATGCCCCCGCGGATCAGTTCCGCGAAGCCCTCGTTCGGGGCCATCACCGTGAGCGCATAGAGCCGCCCGGGCCCGGTGTTGCGCACCACATGCTCCTTGCCCGGCGGCAGCATGAGGAACGAGCCCTTCCGCAGCGGCACCTCCGCCCCGTCGCACAGGCCCACGCCCTCGCCCTCAAGGATATAGAAGAACTCGACCGCGGCGGCGTGCGTGTTCGGCGGCGTCGCGCCCCCGGGCTCGTATATCTCGACGATGGCGGTGAAGGGCACGCCCTCCGCCAGCGGGTCGGCCAGGCAGGCGAAGTAGTTCGTGTCGCCGGGCGCGATCCGGAAGGCCCGGAGATCCCCGGGGTTCTTGGCGACGGGCGTGGCGATCATGGGGCACTGTCCGCGAAGGCCGCGCGCAGGGCGTCGCTGCGGCAGGTGAAGCCGAAGATCTGCCTCGCATTGTAGAGCGTCGCCGCAAGGCAGAACTCCGGCGAGGTGGTGGCCGTCGCATCCTCGACGAGGATGGTGTCGTAGCCGAGGAAATTGGCGTCGGCGAGCGTGTGCAGCACGCACTGGTCGGCGTTCACGCCCCCGAACAGCAGCGTGTCCACCCGCAGCCGGCGCAGGACGCTGTCGAGCGGCGTGTCCCAGAAGCCGCTCATGCGGTGCTTGTCGATGCGGAGGTCGCCGGGCTCGGGGGACAGATCGCCGATCACCGCCGCGCCCCAGCTTCCCGCCGTCAGCACCGGCGCGGCGCGCGGCCCCGCCGGGTCGCCGAGGCCGCGGCCCCGCCCGGCCGGGTCGTAGACATGGCGCAGGGCGGGCGAGAGATTGGCGCGGTCGGGCCGCGCGCCCCAGTTCACCCACACCACCGGCACCCCGGCGGCGCGGGCGGCGGGGATCAGCGCCGCGAGCGGGGCGATGCAGGCGCGGGCGGGGGCGGGATCGACCCCGATGCCTGCCAGCCAGCCATCGGGGTGCAGGAAATCGTTCTGCATGTCGACGACCAGCAGCGCCGCGCGGGCCAAGTCGATCCGGACGGGCTTGGGCAGCGCCGGCACCCAGGCCGGGCGGGCCGGCCGCGCGGGGCGCACGAGGTCCGCACGCGCGTCGCCGACGCGCCAGCGGTCGCGGTCGTTGGGGCCGAGCGGGGCGAGATCGTCGTCCATGGCGGCAGTCTGGCGCGGTGCGCGGATACCGTCCATGGCACCGGGCCGGCGCTGGCCCGCGCGGGGGGCCGGCGCCCGGGAATCGGGCGGCGGCGGGGGCGATTCGCCCAAGGGACGGGCGCGGGCCTCAGGCGGCGAGGGCGGCCTTGGCCTTCTCGACCACGGCGGCGAAGGCCGCGGGTTCATGGATGGCGAGGTCGGACAGCACCTTGCGGTCGACCTCGACGCCCGACTTGGTCAGGCCGTCGATGAGGCGGCTGTAGGTCAGCGTCGCGTCGAGCTCGCGCACGGCGGCGTTGATGCGCTGGATCCACAGGGCGCGGAACGTCCGCTTGCGCACCTTGCGGTCGCGCGTCGCGTACTGTTCCGCCTTCATCACCGACTGCTTGGCGACACGGAAGACGCTGTTGCGCCGACCGTAATGGCCCTTGGCCTTGTCGAGGATCTTCTTGTGGCGCGCGTGCTGGACGACGCCGCGTTTGACTCGGGACATCTGCGGGCCTCCTCAGCGGTTGTAGGGCATGTAGGTCTTGACGATCTTCGTGTCCGGTTCGCTGAGGATCATGGTCCCCCTCGCGTCGCGGATGAACTTCGTCGTGCGCTTGATCATGCCGTGGCGCTTGCCGGCCTGCTGGACCTTGACCCGTCCGGTCGCGGTCATGCGGAAGCGCTTCTTGGCGCCCGACTTGGTCTTCATCTTGGGCATTTCGCTCTCCTGCGTGCAGGTGTGCCTTGCGACCCGCCGCGGCAGCCCGTTCAGGCCGGGCAGGTCCGGTGAAGCCGCGGTGATTAGGGCGAAAGCCGCCGTCTCGCAAGGGGCTGTGGCAGCGCGGCGACGGGGCGGGGGCGACCTGCGCCCGGCGTCCCGCGCCGTCGCGCAACCGTTGCGCGATCATGCTTAATCGCGATGGCCTGCGACTCTACAAATCGGGGAGACACCCATGCATCCGCGCCGGATCTCGACCATCGCCCTGCTCGCCGCGTTCGCGGCCGCGCCTGCGCTCGCCCAACAGGCACCGACCACGGTGAGCAGCAGCAACTTCAACGTCCGCGTCGGCGGCTTCATGACGCTGGGCCTCGGCTATGTCGACAGCGACGCGCACAACGCCGAGGTCGAGATCGTCAACGACTCGGAAGTCATCTTCAATTTCAGCTTGAATGCGGACAACGGCCTGACATTCTTTGCCAAGGCGGAGATCGAGAACAACGGCGGCCCGACGACCTCCGACGAATACGTCGGCGGCGTGCGCGGCTTCTTCGGCACCATCGAGGTCGGGGCCGAGGATGGCGCGCAGGACCGGCTGGCGGGCAGCGGGCGCATGGCGGGCGGCATGACCGTAACCTCGGTGGTCGACGGCAACGGCTTCCTGTTCGACTACGCCGCCGCCGAATCGCCGTTCCGGCAGACCGACTTCAACGGCAACGACACCGGCGACGACCTGAAGGCGACCTACTTCACGCCGCGTTTTTCCGGACTCCAGGCGGGCGTCTCCTACGCGAACGCCTCCGAGGGGCCGACCTCGACCGCCGGTTCGAACGGAGGACGCGAGGCGTTCGAACTCGGCGCGAATTTCATGCAGAAGTTCGGGGAGTTCGGTGTCGATGTCTGGGCCGGTTACGTCGGCTTCAGCGATCCGTACAATCCTCGCGTGCGGGGCCTCAGTCCCGACGACACATATAATTTCGGGACCAATCTCGGCTATGCCGGCTTCACGGTCGGGGCCACCTATTTCAGCAGCGCCTACAAGGATACGGGCGCGGCCGACGACGAGGCCTACGGCGTCGGCGTCGGTTACGCCACCGGGCCGTGGAGCTTCGGCCTGCAGTATGGCGAATACATCGGCGGCAGCGCCGAGGACGATTACGGCGTCTCGTTCGGGGCCGAATACGCCCTCGCGCCGGGCGTGATGATCGGCGGCGCGCTGGAATACGCCGACGGCAAGAACCTGAACCGCAACGAGGGGTCCACGGACGCCTTCGCCGCCGGCGTGTTGCTGGGCCTGAACTTCTGAGGGCTGGCCGCCGGCCGCCGGATCGGCTTTCCTCGCGGGGCCGGGCGCGCGTCGCCCGGCCCCGTTCCGTTTCGAGGCCGCATGTCCCTGTCCGCCATCCGTGCCCGCATCGCCGCGGCCGAAGCCGCCGCCGGCAGGCCCGAAGGGTCGGTCCGCCTGATCGCCGTCTCGAAAGTCCAGCCGCCCGAGCGCGTGGAGGCCGTGCTCGAGGCCGGGCACCGCCTGTTCGGCGAGAACCGCGTGCAGGAGGCGCAGGGGCGCTGGCCGCCATTCCGGGCACGCTATCCGGGCGTCGCGCTGCACCTGATCGGGCCGCTGCAGACCAACAAGGCCCGCGCGGCGGTCGAGATGTTCGACGCGATCCACAGCCTGGACCGCGACCGCCTTGCGGCGAAACTGGCCGACGCCATGGCGGCGACCGGCCGGGCGCCCGCGCTGTTCGTGCAGGTCAACACCGGGGCCGAGCCGCAGAAGGCCGGTGTTCTGCCCGACGACGCCGACGCCTTCCTCGCCGCCTGCCGCCGCGACTACGGCCTGCATCCAGAAGGGCTCATGTGCATCCCGCCGGCGGACGCGGACCCCGCGCCGCATTTCCGCCTGCTGGCCGCCATCGCCGCGCGAAACGGGCTGTCCGGCCTGTCGATGGGCATGAGCGACGATTTCGAGACCGCCATCGCCTGCGGGGCCACCCATGTGCGGGTGGGCTCTGCGATCTTCGGGGCGCGCGCGGCGGGCTAGCGCTGCAGCCGTTCGGGCCGGATCGGGAACGCCGCGCGGGTCCGGCCCGGTCCCGGGTCGGGACCGTTGAATTGGCCCGCCTTTCTTGGAGAAACTTGCCGTGAACGCGGGGTGGTCCCGGGCGATCGGCCGATTCCGAACGGTCGGTCGGCGCTGTTGGCCCGGCACGCGCGACCGATCCGCGACCATGCCGGCGACGATGGCGCCGCGCCCGGCCCGACGGCGTCGGGCGCAGCCCCGGCCCCGGGGCGGCGGGCCTCAGCCGCGCTCGACCGCGACCGCGGTGGCCTCGCCGCCGCCGATGCAAAGGGCGGCGACGCCGCGCTTCAGGCCGTGGCGTTCCAGCGCGTGCAGCAGGGTCGCGACGATGCGCGCGCCCGAGGCCCCGATGGGGTGGCCCAGCGCGCAGGCCCCGCCATGCACGTTCATGCGGTCATGGGCGATGCCGAGCTCGGCCATCGCCGCCATGGGCACCACCGCGAAGGCCTCGTTGACCTCCCACAACTCCACGTCGGAGACCGTCCAGCCGACGCGGTCCAGCAGCTTGCGGATCGCGGGCACGGGGGCGGTGGCGAACAGGCCGGGGGCCTGGGCGTGGGTGGCGTGCGCCAGCAGGCGGCCGCGCACCGCGCGGCCCTCGGCCCGCGCGTCGGCCGCGCGCATCAGCACCAGCGCCGCGGCGCCGTCCGAGATGGAGGAGGCGTTGGCCGCGGTGACGGTGCCGCCTTCGCGGAAGGCGGGCTTCAGCCGTGCGATCTTCTCCGGGCGCGCGGCGGCCGGCTGCTCGTCGGCCGCGACCGTCGCGGACCCGGCGCGGCCCGCGACGGCGACGGGCGCGATCTCGGCCGCGAAGGCCCCGCCCGCCTGCGCCGCCAGCGCCCGCTCGAGCGAGGCGAGCGCATAGGCGTCCTGCCGCTCGCGGGTGAAGCCGTAGGCCATCGCGCAATCCTCGGCGAAGCTGCCCATCAGGCGGCCGCGTTCATGGGCGTCCTCGAGCCCGTCGAGGAACATGTGGTCCAGCATCTGCACATGGCCGATCCGCGCCCCGGCGCGCATCTTGGGCGCGAGGTAAGGGGCGTTGCTCATGCTCTCCATGCCGCCCGCGACGATCACGCGGCCCTCGCCGGCGCGCAGCGCGTCCATCGCCTGCATCGCGGCCTTCATGCCCGAGCCGCACATCTTGTTGACCGTGGCGCATGGCGCCGCCTCGGGCAGACCCGCCGCGAGCGCGGCCTGGCGCGCCGGGGCCTGGCCGAGGCCGGCGGGCAGCACGCAGCCCATCACCACCTCGTCGACCGACTCGGCCGCGACGCCCGCGGCCGCAACGGCGGCGCGGATCGCGGCGGCCCCGAGCAGCGGCGCGGCGACCGGGGCCAGCGCGCCCTGGAAGCCGCCCATCGGCGTGCGCATCGCGGCAAGGATGGCGACGGGTTCGGACATGGCGGCTCTCTCCCCGATGTGGCGCCCGTTCCCGGCGCCTGCGACGCGCGAGCCTAGCGCGGGCCGCTGTCCCGCGGAACCCGCCCGGCAGCCGGCGCGCCGCCGTCGCGGGGTGCCAAGCGCGGCGAGCCCGGCCATCGGATGCGCAGGCGGGGCGCCCAGACGGGGGGCAATACGGGGCGGCCATATGGGGCGCCCAGACGGGGCGGGCGCGTGCCGGGGTCGGCCGGCGATGCGCCCGAACCGGGTGCGATGCGCAGCGTCCCCGCCGATGGACACCCGCCGGATGCGCCCGGCCCGTCGCGACGCGGGTCGCGCGTCGCGGACGCGATTGACGGGCGCGAGGGCGCCGCCCCATGGTCGCGCCATGGTCGATCATGCGCTTCTCCTCGCCTTCCTGCCCGCCGCGGCCGTGCTGCTGGTCACGCCGGGGCCGGACATGCTGTTCTGCCTGGGGCAGGGGCTGAAGGGCGGGCCGCGCGCGGCGCTGGCCGCCGATGCCGGCGTGGCGACGGGGGTGCTGGCGCATGCGATGGCGGGGGGCCTTGGCCTCGCCGCGCTGGTGGCGGCATGGCCCGCGGCCTTCGAGGCGATCCGCTGGCTGGGCGTCGCCTACCTGCTGTGGGTGGCGTGGCGGGCGCTGCGCGAACCCTTCGGCGGCGGCGGGGCGCGGTCCGGCGGCAGGCCGGGGCTTGCGTTCCGCGACGGGCTGGCGACCAACCTCTCGAACCCCAAGGTGCTGCTTTTCATGCTGGCGCTGCTGCCGCAGTTCGTGCGGCCGGAGGCAGGCCCCGTGCTGCCCCAGTTCCTGATCCTCGGCGCGGTGCTGGCGTTCGGCGCGCTGCTCGTGAACGGCGCGGTCGGCCTGATGGCGGGCGGCATCGGCGGCGCGCTGGCGCGCTCGCCGCGCGTCGAGCGCGCGACCCGCTTCGTGACCGCGGTCCTGTTCGCGGGGCTCGCGCTCCGCCTCGCGCTGGAGCGCCGCTGATGTCGCGCATCGACGTGACCCGCCCCTTCCTGCCGGTGCGCATCGCCGTGCTGACCGTCTCCGACACCCGCACCCCCGCCGAGGACAAGTCGGGCGACACGCTGGCCGCGCGCATCGCCGAGGCGGGGCATCTGCTGGCCGACCGCGCCATCGTCCGCGACGAGGCCGACGCGATCGCGGCCCGGCTGCGCGCCTGGGTGGCCGATCCCGGCGTGGACGTGGTGCTGTCCACCGGCGGGACGGGCCTGACGGGGCGCGACGTGACGGTCGAGGCGCACCGCCGGGTCTACGAGAAGGAGATCGAGGCCTTCGGGACGCTGTTCACGATGGTCTCGTTCGGCAAGATCGGCACCTCGGCCATCCAGTCGCGCGCCTGCGCGGGCGTGGCGGGCGGCACCTACCTTTTCGCCCTGCCGGGCTCGCCCGGCGCCTGCCGCGACGCCTGGGACGAGATCCTGGAGCCGCAGCTCGACATGCGCCACCGCCCCTGCAATTTCGTCGAGATCATGCCCCGGCTCGACGAGCATCTGAGGCGCAAGTGACCCCCGCGCGCGGCGCGGACGCCTTCCCGCCGCTGAACGACCTGTCGGGCGCGGGGGCCGCCCGGGGCGCGCATGTCGTGCTGCGCGACGCCGCGGGCCGCTTCCTGTGCCAGCTTCGCGACGACGCCCCGGCCGGCCGCCCGGCCGCATGGGGCTGCCCGGGACTGTGGGGCCTGTTCGGCGGCGGCATCGAGGCGGACGAGGCCCCGCACGAGGCCGCGCTGCGCGAGGTGGCGGAGGAGACGGGGCTGGCGCTCGACGCGGCGGCGCTGCGACCCGTCGGCCGCGCGGTCCTGCACGCCACGCCGCGCGCGCCGCTGCTGTGGATGTTCGCCGCCGATGTCGATGCCGCGCCGGCCGACCTGCGCCTGCGCGAGGGGGCGGGCTTCGCCTTCCTCACGCTCGCCCAGGCGCGGCGCATGGACTTCATCCCCGAGCATCTGCGGGCGATGGAGGTCGCGGCGCGCTGAGGTCCGCCGCCCGGTCCACATCGGCGAGCCGGTCGGCCAGCGCCGCGCGGCGCCCCCGCAGCGATTCGACGGCATCCGCCAGAGCATGGGGCGAGGACCAGCGCGCGGCGCGGAACAGGCCCGCGGGCGGGCGGCGAGACCGGCCGCGCCTCAGGCCGACCAGCCAGAAGCCGCCATCCGTCGCTGGCCCGAACACCGCCTCCGCGCCGCCCAGCGCCCGGATGGCGCGGGCGACATGCGCCGCGGTCATGCCCGGGATGTCGGCGCCGACCACCACCGCCGGCCCCGGGGGGGCGCCGCCGAGCGCCCGCGCCATGCGCGCCCCCAGGTCGCCCCCGCCCTGGGGGATGCGCGGCACGCCCCGCGGCAGGTCGCGCGCGCGCAGGGCCGCGTCGGGCGCGACCGCAAGCACCAGCCGCCAGCGCGGGTCGCGCAGCGTCCGCACCGCTGCCGCCGCCCGCCGCCGGAACCACCATGCCGCCGCGACCATGCCGATGTCCCGCCCCAGCCGCGTCTTGACCCGGCCGGGACGGGGCTGCTTGAGGAACAGGATCACCGTCGCGCGCATCGCCGCCTCCCCGCCATGGCCGGCCCCGGATGCGGCCCTTGTCGCAGAGCGGCCTAGGGGACTTGGCCCCCCCGTCAAGGCTGGCTAGGCTGGCCCGCAGCCGCGCGACCACTGCAGACGCGGCGCGACGACGGGGGGCGGGAGCGATGGCGGACGCGGAAGCCGAGGCGGGCCTGCCGTCTGCCGGGGTGTTGCGCTTCCTTCCCGCGATCCTGTCCGCGGCCGCCTTCTGGTGGTTCCTCGGCCATGTCGAGACCGTGGCGGGCATCGGCCCGCTCGCGTGGCTGTGGCCATGGGCCCCGTCGCTGGGCATCACCTTCGCCTTCCTGCTCGACGGCCTCGGGCTGGTGTTCGCGCTGCTGGTGACCGGGATCGGGGCGCTGGTGCTGCTCTACACCGCGGAATACTTCGCCCATCACCGCCAGCGCGACCGGCTGCTGCTGCTGCTGCTGCTGTTCGAGGCGTCGATGCTGGGCCTCGTGCTGGCCGACGACGCCATCACCCTGTTCCTGTTCTGGGAAGGCACCACCGTCACCTCGTTCCTGCTGATCGGCTTCGACCACGAGAAGGCCGAGGCGCGCGCCAAGGCGATCCAGGCGCTGCTGGTCACGGGCCTCGGCGGCGTCGCGCTGCTGGCGGGCCTGCTGCTGCTGGGGGCCGAGGCCGGCAGCTACCGCTTCAGCGTCATCCGCCACCAGGCCCCGATGCTGGCCGACAGCGCGCTGTATGCGCCGATCTTCTGGCTGGTCATCGTGGGGTGCTTCACCAAGTCGGCGCAGATCCCGTTCCATTTCTGGCTTCCGAACGCCATGGCCGCCCCCACCCCGGTCTCGGCCTACCTGCATTCAGCCACCATGGTGAAGGCCGGGGTCTATCTGCTGGCGCGGCTTTCGCCGACGCTGGGCGGGACCGAGCTGTGGATGTGGACGCTGACGCTGGCGGGCGGGGCGACCATGCTGCTGTCCTCGGTCTGGGCGATGCGGCAGGGCGACCTGAAGCTTGCGCTGGCCCACACCACGGTGATGGGGCTGGGCACGCTGACGCTGTTCCTCGGCCTCGGCGGCGACAAGGCCATCATCGGCTTCTGCGTGTTCCTGATCGTGCACGCGCTCTACAAGGCCGCGCTGTTCCTGGTGATCGGCATCCTCGACAAGAAGGCCGGCACGCGCGAAGCGGACGGGCTGTCGGGCCTGCGCGGCGCCATGCCGGTGACCTTCGCGATCGCGCTGTGCGCGGCGGCCTCGATGGCGGGCCTCGCGCCGTTCTTCGGCTTCATCGGCAAGGAGGCGCTGTACGATGGTGCGCTGCATGCCGGCCCGCTGGGCTGGGCGGCTGCCGCGGCGGCGCTGGCGGCCAATGCGATGATGATCGCCATCGCCGGCGCGGTCGGCCTGACGCCCTTCATCGGCGCGCGCCGGGCGAAGAAGGCCGAGCCCGGCGACCCGTCGGTGTTCATGTGGATCGGCCCCGGCGTGCTGGCGGCGCTGGGGCTGGGCTTCGGGCTGGCGCCGGGCATACCCGACCACGCGCTGGTCGCGCCGATGGCGCGGTCGGTTGCGGGCCATGCGGTCGAGCCGCACCTCGCGCTGTGGCACGGGCTGGGCCTGCCGCTGGCGCTGTCGCTGCTGACCTTCGGCCTCGGCTACCTGCTGTGGCGCTGGCTGCCCGCCACCCGCGCCAGGCTGGCCGCGGCGGAGGGCGCGGGGCTGCTCGAGGCCGCCGCGCCGCGCCGGGGCCTTGCGGCGGCGCTGCTGGGCGGGCGCGGCCTGCGCCGGTTCGAGGGCGGCTATGACCGCGGACTGGCCGGCCTGACGGCGGGGGCGGCGGCGTTCTCGGGCCTGTTCCAGTCGGGCTATCCGACGCGCTATCTGCGGCTGACCTTCGGCGTCATGGCGGCGATGGCGCTGGCGGCGCTGGCGCTGGGCGGCGGGGTCGCGGTGCCCGTCCCCGGCGAGGTTCCCGTGTTGGCGGTGATCGCGGCGGCGCTGATGGTCGCGGGCACGCTCGCCCTGCCCTTCACCGAAAGCAGGCTGCTGCAGATCCTGTCGCTCGGCGTGGTGGGCGTGGGCGTGGCGCTGGTGTTCGCGCTCTACAGCGCCATCGACGTGGCGATCACGCAGCTGATGGTCGAGACGCTGGTGGTGGTGATCCTGACCGTGGCGCTGCTGAAGCTGCCGCGGCTGGCGCTGCCGGCCACGCCCGCGGCCCGCCGGGCGCGGCGCTGGAACATCGGCATCGCCGGGGCTACGGGGCTGGCCTTCGCGGGCGGGCTTTCGACGGTGCTGTCGGGGCGGCTCGACCTCGGCGTGACCGAGTTCTACGAGAAGGCGTCGGCCCCGGTCGCCCATGGATACAACATCGTCAACGTCATCCTCGTGGATTTCCGCGGGGTGGACACCATGGGCGAGATCGCGGTGGTCGCCACCGCCGGTCTCGCGGCGCTGGCCCTGCTGGCCGCGCGCGCCCCCGCGCTGAAGGATCGTGACGAATGAACTCGCTGATCCTGTCCACGGCGACGCGCTTCGTGGCCCCGCTGATGCTGGCCTATTCGCTGTTCATCCTGCTGCGCGGCCACGACGAACCCGGCGGCGGCTTCATCGGCGGGCTGATCGCCGCGACGGCCTTCTGCCTCTATGCCAAGGCCGAGGGCACGGCCGCGGCCCGGCGCGCCCTGCGGATCGACCCCGCGACGGTCTCGCTGGCCGGCGTGGGCGTGGCGGTGGCCGCGGGCGTGCTGGGCTGGGCGGACACGGGGCATTTCCTCGCCAGCGTCTGGCCGCTGGTCGAATTCGACGCCGCCGGCAACAAGGCCGGCGGCGTGCCCTTCGGCAGCGCGGCGCTGTTCGACACTGGCGTCTACCTGGTGGTGGTCGGGGCCATCGCGGGGCTGTTCCTCGCGCTGGAGGAGGACGCCTCGCGGGTGGCGGACCCGGCCAAGGGCGGGGAGGACTGACCGGATGGAGACGCTGATGATCGGCGTGATCGGCCTGATGGTCTCGGTCAGCGCCTACCTGATGATGTCGGGCAACCTCGTGCGCTTCCTGATCGGGCTGGGCAATCTGGGCAATGCCGTGAACCTGTCGATCTTCGTCGGCGGGCGGCTGACCTTCGGCGCGCCGCCCTTCGTTCCCGAGGGCGCGAAATACCCCGCGGGCGAGGTCGCCAACGCGCTGCCCCAGGCGCTGATCCTGACCGCCATCGTCATCGGCTTCGGGCTGGTGGCCTTCACCCTGATCCTGATCTACCGCATCTACGGGGCCTTCGGGACGCTTGAGATGGACGAGATCGAGCTGGTCGAGAAGCGGGAGCGCTGAGAGCCCATGCTGCCCGTCTCGCCCATCCTGCTGGGGTTCTGCGTCGCCATCCTGTGCCACGCGCTGCGCGACCGCCCGCTGGCCCAGCGCACCGCCAGCCTGCTGGGCGCGCTGGCGCAGTTCGCGGTGGCGGCCGTTCTGCTGCACGAGGCGATGAAGCGCGGCCCCGTGGTCGCCCAGATGGGCGGCTGGGCCGCGCCCTACGGCATCACGCTGGCGGTCGATACGCTGGGCGGGCTTATGCTGCTGGCGGCGGCGACCTGCGGCACGGCGGCGATCCTGTTCGGGTTTTCCGAGATCGACCGCGCCACCGAACGCCGGGGCCATCACAGCTTCGTGCACCTGCTGCTGGCGGGCGTCGGCGGGGCCTTCGCGACCGGCGACCTGTTCAACCTCTATGTCTGGTACGAGGTGCTGCTGATCGCGTCCTTCGGGCTGCTGGTGGTGCAGGGCGGGCGGCGGCAGCTCGACGGGGCCATGCGCTATGTCGCGCTGAATCTCGTCGCCACGGTCGCCTTCCTGACCGGGGTCGGGCTGCTCTATGCGGCCACCGGCACGCTGAACATGGTCGACCTGCGCCGGGCGGTGGCCGACCTGCCCGCGCCGCAGCTGCTTGTGACGGCGGCGCTGCTGCTGTTCGGCTTCGGGGCGAAGGCCGCGATGTTTCCCGTCTTCGCCTGGCTGCCGGCCAGCTATCACGCGCCATCCTTCACCACCTCGGCGCTGTTCGCGGCGCTGCTGACCAAGGTCGGGGTCTATTCGCTGATCCGGGTGTTCACGCTGATCTACCCGCCCGACACGCCCTATCTCGCCGACCTGCTGCTGTGGGGCGGCGGGCTGACGATGCTGGCGGGCGTGCTGGGGGCCATCGCGCAGCGCGAGCTGCGGCGGGTGCTGGCCTTCCAGGTGGTGGCCTCGATCGGCTTCATGGTCGCGGGGCTCGGCATCGGCACGCAGGCCGCGCTGGCGGGCGCGGTGTTCTACATGCTGCAGGACATGGTGGCGAAGGTGGCGCTGTTCGCGGTGGCCTTCCTCGCGGCGCGGCGCGGCGGCACCGAGGATCTGCGGCTGGCCGGCGGACTGTGGGCCGCGGCCCCGTGGACCGGGGCGCTGTTCCTGATCCCGGCGCTGTCGCTGGCGGGCGTGCCGCCCTTCGCGGGCTTCTGGGGCAAGGTGATGGTGGTCGGCGCGGCGCTGGATGCGCAGGCCTGGTGGCTGGCCGCTGCGGCGCTGGGCACCGGCCTGCTGACGCTCTATTCCATGGGCCTCGTCTGGTCCGAGATGTTCTGGAAGGCCCGCATCGCCGGCGCGCCGGCGATGCCGGCGGCCCTGCCCGCGCCCCGGGCGGCGCTGCTGGCGACGCTGGCGCTGGCGGCGACGATCATCGCGCTGGGGGTGGCCCCGGCGGCGCTGATCGAGGCCGCGCAGCAGGCTGCGGCGGAGCTGACGGCGCCGGATGCGCTGGGCCGCGCGGTGATGGGCCCGGACTGGAGCGACCCGCGATGAGCCTCCTGCCCATCAACCTGCTGATCGCGCTGGCCTGGGCCTTCGTGGCGGGCTCCTTCTCCGGGGCCAACCTCGCCCTGGGCTTCGCCGCGGGCTTTATCGCGCTCTATGCCTTCTCCGAGGCCGTGGGCGGCCCCGCCTATCACCGCCACGTCAAGGCCTGGGCATGGGTGCTGTGGTGTTTCGCCTACGACCTCGTGATGTCCACCTGGCAGGTGGCGGTCGCCGTGGTGACGATGAACCATCGCGGCCGGTCGCGCTTCGTGACCGTGCCGCTCGACGTGCAGTCCGACCTCGGGATCATCATGGTGGCGAACCTGATCTCGCTGACGCCCGGCACGCTGAGCGTCGATGTCTCGCCCGACCGGAAGTCGCTGCTGATCCACGCCCTGATCGCCGACGACCCCGAGGCGCTGGTGGCCGACATCAAGACCGGCCTCGAGAAGCGCGTGCTGGAGGTGACGCAATGAGCCCCTTCGACCTGCCCCCGCTCGTGGCCGGCGCCTTGGCCGCCGCGGTCGCCATGAGCGGCCTGTCGCTGGTGCTGGCCTTCCTGCGCCTGCTGCGAGGGCCGACGCTGGCGGACCGGGTGGTGGCGGCCGATCTGGTCACCACCATCCTGATCGTGCTGCTGACGCTGGTGGGCCTCGGCCTCGACGACGGGGCCTATCTGGATGCGGCCGTGGCGCTGGCGCTGGTCGCGTTCCTCGCGACCGTGGCCTTCGCCCGCTACATCGACCGCCGCACCCCGCCGGAGGCCGCGCCATGAGCTTCGTCTGGGAGATCATCGCCGCGGGCCTGCTGGTCGCGGGCGGCGGGCTGGTGCTGCTGGCCGGGGTCGGCATCATCCGCCTCGAGGACGTGTTCCTGCGCATGCACGCCGCCACCAAGGCGGGCACGCTGGGCCTCGGGCTGGTGGTGATCGCCGCCGGGCTGTGGACCGAAAGCACCGCGCTCGCCGAGAAGGCGATCATGGTGTTCCTGTTCATCCTCGTGACCGCGCCGGTCAGCGCGCATCTGGTGGGGCGCGCCGTCTACCGCGCCATGACGCGCGACGAACGAGAGGCGGGCTCGCCCGGCGTCCACCCGGGCGAGCCGGGCTAGGCGCGGGACCCGGCCGGCGGTTTCGCGGCAGGGCGGCGCTCCGGTCCGGGGGCCGGGGGGCTGCGCGCCGGGCCGCCCCATCGCGCGCGGATCGTCGCGACGCTGCCGAACGCGCAGGAGCGCCGCGGCCCGGGGCGCGGCATCGCCGCCCTGCGCATCGGGGGAGGCGGGGCCACCGCGGTCGCGGTCGGGCGGGGCAGGGGACCAGACGCCTCAGCCCAGATAGACGCGCGCGGCGGGATAGGCGATCCGCGGCCGCGCGCGGGTCGCGAGGAAGAATCCCAACGTCAGGGGCCCGACCCGTCCGAGAAACATCGCCGCCATGATCACGCCGCGGCCCCAGTCGTCGAGACGGCCGGTCTCGCCGCGCGACAGGCCCACCGTTCCGAAGGCCGAGCAGAGCTCGAACACGATGTCGAGGAATTCGCCGTCATGGCCGATCAGGATCGCGAAGGCCCCGAACCCGACCACCCCCATGCTGATGGTCGTCAGCGCCATCGCCTTGAACACCTCCTCGAGCCCCAGGCTTCGCCCGAAGGCGTTGAGCTGGGTGCGCCGCCGGAAGAAGGCGACGGTGGCGAGGATCAGCACGATGAAGGTCGTCACCTTGATGCCGCCGCCGGTCGATGCGCTGCCGGCCCCGATCAGCATCAGCGAGATCATCATGATGGTGGTCGATTCGTGCAGGCCTGCGATGTCGACGGTGTTGAAACCTGCGGTGCGCGGCGTGACGCCCTGGAACCAGGCGGCCATGAGCCGGGTCGGCACGTCCAGCGGGCCGAGCGTGCGCGGGTTGTTCCATTCGAGAACGGCGAATGCGCCGACCCCCCAGAGGATCAGCGCCGCGGTGCCGGCGAGCATGAGTTTCGTGTGGAAGCTCCAGCGCCGCCAGCCGCGCTTGGTCGCGACTTCCCACACCACGCTGTAGCCGAGCCCTCCGAGGATGAAGAGCCCCGGCACGACGAGGTTGACCACGGGGTTCGCGACCCATCGCGACAGGCCGTCCGGGCTGAGCTGGAACCCGGCGTTGTTGAAGGCCGAGACGGCGTGGAAGGCCGCGCTCCACAGCCCGTCCCGCCAGCCGAGCGCAGGCACGAAGACCAGCGCGAGCAGCGCCGCGCCCGCAATTTCGACGGCGAACACGACGCGCACCACGATCCACACGAGCCGGCGCAGGCCTTGCAGCGAGGTCTGGCTGAGATCGTCGCGCAGGACCATCTGCGACGGCAGGCCCATCTGCAGGCCGAGCGCCGCAAGGATCGCCACGGCGAAGGTCATGAGCCCGAGGCCGCCGAGCTGCATCAGCACCATCAGCACGCCCTGACCGAACGGCGTCAGGGACGTGCCGATGTCGAACACGACGAGGCCCGTCACCGTAACGGCAGAGGTGGCGGTGAACAGCGCGTCGTTCCAGCCGAAGGGGATCGCCTGCGCCCGCGGCGTCATGAGCAGCGCCGAGCCGACCGCGATGAAGCCGGCATAGGCGAGCGCGAGAAGGGCGGGCGGCGGCAGCCGCAGCCAGCGCCGCCCGCCCATGCCGGCGCGCGCCACGTCGGCTAGAGCGTGTCGCCGAAGGCGCGCAGAGCGGGCCTGCGGCCGAGCATCAGCATCCGGTCCTCCGCGTGCAGCACCGTCGCCGGGTCCGCCGCGTCAACGTAGTCCGGCCCGCGCATGATGCCGAGACAGCGCAGGTCGAATTTTGCCGCCAGCTTGAGCGAGCCGACGGCCTTGCCCTCCATCCAGGCTGGGGCGACCATGTTGACGACGTGGAACCCGTTGCCGAGGCTGACGTAATCGCGCACGGCCGGGTTGTTCAGCATCTGCGCGATGTGCTGGCCCATCTCGACTTCCGGCAGCACGACACGCTCCGCGCCGAGCTTGAGCAGGATGCGGTGCTGCGTGCGGTCGGCGGCCTTGGCCCAGACGGTCTTCACGCCGATGAGCTTGGCGTTCATCGTCGCCAGCACGGCGGCCTCGAGATCGCCGCCCATGGCGACCACTGCGACCGTGCATTCCTCGATGCCGGCCTCGCGCAACGCGGCCTCGTCGCGGGCATCGGCGATCACCGCCTCCGCGAGCACGTCCGCCAGCCGCGAGACGGCGCGTTCGTTGCTGTCGATCCCGAGGACATGGTTGCCGAAACGGGCGAGTTCCGACGCCACGGTCGAGCCGAAGCTGCCGAGGCCGATGACCGCGAAGTTCCTGCGCTTCTCCATCGGTCCATCCCGCAGTGCGAGCGGGCCCCCGGTTTCAGGCCCGGGCCACCCCGGTGAGGCGTTCGGTGACGGCGGGCGCCGCTGCGACGGCCCGGGCGATCACCTCGGCCGCGCGCTCGATCTGGTCGGCCGTGTGTTCGGACGTCGCGAACAGGCGCAGGCGGGCGCGGCGCTCGGGCACCGCGGGGTGCATGATCGGCGGGGCGCAGACGCCGGCGGCGAAGGCCCGGTCGGCGACGACGGCCGTGGTCGGGCTGTCGCCCAGCACCACGGGCGCGACCGCTAGGCCCTGGCTGAGGCCGGTGTCGAGGCCCCGCGCCTCGAGCGCCGCCTTCAGCAGCCGTCCGTTCTCGGCGAGGCGCGCGACGCGCTCTGGCTCGCGCCGCATGACCGCGAGCGCGGCCTCGGCCGCGGCGGCCAGCGGCGCGGACAGGCCAACCGAAAACACGAAGCCCGGCGCGCGCGCCTTGAGATAGCCGATCAGCGCCGCGGACCCCGCGATGTAGCCCCCTGTCGAACCGAGCGTCTTCGACAGCGTGCCCATCCAGATCTCGACCGAGGCCGGATCGACGCCCTGCGCCTCGGCGATCCCGCGCCCGGTCGCCCCGAGCACGCCCAGCGCATGCGCCTCGTCCACCATCAGCCAGGCGTCATGGGCGGCCTTCACCTCGACGAAGCGGCGCAGGTCCGGCGCGTCGCCGTCCATGCTGTAGAGTCCCTCGATCACCACCAGCACGCGGTTGAACTCGCCGCGCAGGCGCGTCAGCGTCGCGTCCAGCCATTCGGCGTCGTTGTGCGGCATGGTCAGCCGCCGCGCCCCGGAGATGCGCGCGCCCTCGAGCGCCGAGTTGTGCACCAGCTCGTCGGTCACGATCAGGTCGCCCTGGCCGACCAGCGCCCCGATGGTGGTGACGTTGGTGGCGTGGCCCGAGACCATGACCACCGCGTCCTCGGTCCCCGTGGTCTCGGCCAGCGCGGCCTCGAGGCTGCGGTGGAAGGGGCGCTCGCCCCCCACGACGCGCGAGGCCGAGCACGAGACGCCATAGGTCGCGATGGCGGCGGCGGCGGCGGCGCGGACCTCCGGGTGGCGGTTCAGCCCGAGATAATCGTAGGACGCGAAGTTGATCCGTTCGGCCCCGTCGATCATCGCCATGGGACCGGCCTCGCCGCTGAGCGTGCGGAAATAGGGCGAGCCCACGCCCAGAACGGCCGCCGCGGCGCGCTGGATCTCGAGTTCGCGCGCGCCCGGCAGGGTGGCGAAGTCGAAGGCGCGCACCGCCGCCCGCGCGTCGGAGGCCGCGGCGGGCGCTGCGCGCCGGCGGGCGCGATGGGCCGCGCGCAGGCTCTCGACGAGGGCCGCGGGATCGGTGGGTCGGCTCATTCGATATCCTCTGCGACGGCCGGGGCGCCGGCCGCGCCCAGCCTTTCGGTGACGCGCGCCACGGCCTCCGGCCCGAGATGGCGCGCGGCGACGGCGGCAACGGCCGCCTGGGGGTCGCCGTCATCGTCGGTCGCCCCGCCCTCGCGCAGCTGCCCAGCGACGCGCGCGGCGAGCGCCGCCAGCGTCGCGCCCTCGGACAGCGACAGGACGGGCAGGCTGGCCCCGTATTTCTCCTCGAAGGACAGCTTGAGTTCGACGGCCATCAGGCTGTCGAAGCCGAGTTCGGCCATCGGGCGGTTCGGGTCGATCTCGCCCGGGTCGAGCCGCAGGATGGTGGCGGCCTCGGCGGCGAACAGGGCGACGACGGCGCGCACCGCACCCCCCTCGTCCAGCCCCCGCAGCCGCGCCCGCAGGTCCATCCCCTCCGCCCCCGGCTGGGCCGTTCCGAGGCTGAGGTCCAGACGTTCGGTCAGCCCGCCCTCCAGCGTGCGCAGCGCGCCGGCCAGCGCGCCCCAGCGCACCCGGCCGATCGCCAGCGCCGCGTCGCCCTGCCCCTGGCCCGCCACCGCGGCCTCGAGCGCATCGAGCGCCGCCTGCGCGGCCATCGGCATCGCCCCCTGCCGTTCGAGCCGCAGGCGGGCATCGGCGTCCTCCGCCAGCATGCCCGCATCCGCGACGGGACCGAAGGCCAGCGCCAGACCTGGGCGACCCTCGGCCAGCCTTGCGGCGGCCAGCGCCTCGAGACCCGCATTGGCCGCGACATAGGCAGCCTGACCCGGGTTGCCGATCCAGGCGGCGAGCGAGGAGAACAGCAGGAAATGCCCGACCTTCGGGCCGCTGCGCGCCCGCTCGGCCGCGTCGAGCGCCAGTGCGCCGTCGAGTTTGGCCCGCAGCGCCGCCCGCGCCGTCACAGGGTCGAGCCGGTCCAGCAGCGCGTCCGAGGGCAGCGTCGCCGCATGGGCGATCCCGCCCAGCGGCGTCCCCGACGCGTCGATCTCGGCCATCAGCGCCGCGACGGCCGACGGATCGGCCGCGTCGCAGGCCCGCGCCACGACCCGCGCGCCCGATGCCGCGAGCCGCGCCCGCGCCGCGGGATCGAGCGTTCCCGTCCGCGACACCAGCCACAGCGCCCCCGCGCCGCGCAACGCCAGCCTTTCCGCCAGCGCAAGGCCGAAGCCCCGCGTGCCGCCGGTCACGAGCCAGGCGCGGTCCGGCCGCGCCAGCGGGGCGCGCGTCGCGGGGGCCTCCGGGGCGGCGGGCGGCAGCACCACGATCTTGCCGATATGCCCCGAGCGCTGCATCAGCCGGAAGGCTTCGCGCACCTCTGTGCCGCCCACCGCCTGGAACGGCGGGGCGGCAAGGCCGCCGCTCGCCGCCTCGGCCGCCAGCGCGTCAAGCAGCGGGCGCGCGGAACCGGGGCGCGCCTTCAGCATGGCGTCGAGGTCCACGCCGAAATAGGACACGTTGCGCCGCAGGGGCCGCAGGCCGACGCGCGCATTGGCGTAGAAGTCGCGCTTGCCCAGTTCCACGAAGCGCCCGAACGCCCTGACGCAGCCGAGGCTGCGCTCCATCGCCTCGCCCGACAGGCTGTTGAGCACGACGTCGACGCCCTCGCCCCCGGTCGCCGCCATCACCCCGTCGGCGAAGTCGAGCCCGCGGCTGTCGAAGACGCGCTCCGCCCCCAGCAGCGTCAGCAGACGGCGCTTGGCCGGCGAGCCGGCGGTGGCGAACACCCGTGCGCCGCGCGCGCGCGCGATGCGCAGCGCCGCGAGGCCCACGCCCCCGGCGCCGCCATGGATCAGCACCGTCTCGCCGGATTCGAGCCTGCCGAGATCGACCAGCGCCCGCCAGGCGGTCGCGAACACCACCGGCAGGCTGGCCGCGGCTGCGGCGTCGAGACCCTCGGGCGCGCGCACGGCGGCCGCCGCGGCCATCACCGCATGGGTCGCGAGCGCGGAGGCCGCGAAGCCCGTCACGCGTTCGCCCTGCGCGAAGCCTGCGCCCGGCCCCGCTCGGGTCACGACGCCCGCGCATTCCATCCCCAGCCCTGCGCCGGAAAAGCCGTCCTCCACCGCCTCCTCGGGCAGCAGGCCCATCGCCCACATCACGTCGCGGAAGTTCAGGCCCGCCGCTTCGACCGCGATCTCGATCTCGCCCGGGCCGGGCGCGCGCCGGGCGACCGGGGCCCAGCGCAGGCCTTCGAGGCCGCCCCCGCCATCGGCATCGAGCCGAAGGGCCGGCGGTTCGGTGCCGCCGAGCGCCGCGACGGCTGCGGATCGCGCGACATCGGCCGCGGCCTCGATCCGCGGGGCGGACAGCCCGCCGGGTCCGGCCTCGGCCTCGGTCTCCGCGCCCTCCGCCGTCAGCGCCGCAAGCGCGGCCACGGCCGCGGCCGGCGCGTCGAGGGCGGCGTCGAGGTCGAGCGCGCGCAGGTCGAGGTCGGGGCGTTCGTTCGCCGCCACGCGCACGGCCCCGCGGAGGGCCGCCGTCACGGGGCTCCGCGCGGCGCCGCGGGTCAGCACCAGCAGTCGCGAGGGCCGAGCCGCCAGCGCCGTTCGCAGCCTCGACAGCCCCGCCGTCACCGCCTCCGACGCCGCCGCGCCGTCGCCTCCATCGAGCAGCAGCACGAGCCAGCGCGCGTCGGCCCCCGTCTCGCCGGGGCCCGACAGGCGCGCCGCGCCCCCGCTGTCGGAGACGAGCGCCGCGAGCGCCCTTGCGTCGGGCATCCGGCCGGAGCCGGTCCAGATGACGGTCTCGCCCGGCGCGACCGGGCGCGCCGCCTGACCCGCGGCGGCCCGCGCCACGAGGACCGGCGTCGCCGGTCCCTCGATGGCGAGCCAGCCCGCCGACGCCTCCGCATAGCCGGCCGCGCGTGCCGCGGCGGTCAGCGCCGCCGGATCCGCCGCGCCGGCCGCCGCATCGGCCCCGTCGAGCGCGTCGAGCAGGTCGCGCAGCAGGTCCGTTCCCGTCCCCGCGAGCAGCAGCGTCGCCCCCGGCCGCAGCGCCCCCGCGGCCATCCGAAGCGCCGCGGCGCCTGCGGGGATCGCACCCGGATCGGCGAGAACAAGGTCGAAGTGACCCCGCTGGGACGCCGCGGCCCGCAGCGCCTCCGGTCCGTCGACCCGCTCGACGCGCGAGGCCCCCGCGGCGCGCAGGCCGTCCTCGGCCCGGTCCGGCGCGGTGCCTGCCAGCGCCACGTCGAAAGGCGCAGCATCCAAAGGCGCCCCCGCCGCCGCCCGCCGCGCCATGTCCGCGGCCGCGCGGAGCAGCGCCTCCCACGCGCCGGCCGGCGGCGCCGTCCGCGCGGGGGCGGGCGCGGTCGCGGCGGCGCCGGGTTCGAAGGCCGCGACAAGCCGCAGAAGGCGCGCCAGATCGACGGCGCGCCCCGGGGCCTGCGCCGTCAGGGCTTCGACCAGCAGGTCGAGGCCCGGTGCGGGCGGGATCGCGCCCGGCTGGTCGGCGGCCGGATCGTAGGCCCCGTCCTCTGCGAGCGCGGCGAGGCCGCGTTCGAGCGCGCGCCGCTGGCCCTGTCCCAGCAGGCGGCGCGCGCGCAGCCCGACGCCGCCCGCAGGGGCGAGATCGCCCGCCACGTCCCAGATCAGGCGGCGGCAGGCCGCGTCGAGCAGCAGCGTGCCCGCATCGGGCTCGGGCGCCTCGGCCGCGGCCAGCCCAAGCGCGGCGAGGCGGTCGAGGTCCATGGGCACCGGCAGGGCGTCGGCCGGGCCGGAAAGCGGCCGCGCGACGCGCCGCCAGATCGGCTCGGCCGACGCCGCGCCGCGCCCGATGCGCACCGCCGCGAAGCGCACGCCCTCGGCGCTCGCGACCGCCTCGCCGTCGGACCCGCGCAGCACGAAACGCGCCTCGACCGACCGCGCGCCGATCCGCGTCACCGACGCCTCGGCGCTGGCCGGCGCCGCGCCGGGCCGGTGCAGCGTCAGCCTGCCGATGCGCACCGGCAGATGCGTCATGCCGCGCCGCGCCGCGCCCGGACCGCCGGCCAGCGCCGCCGCCACGAGGTGGAAGGCCGCGTCGAAGGCGGTCGGGTCGAGCATCCAGCCCGTGTCCGCGCCGGGGGCGGTCAGCGCGGCGACGGCGCGTCCGGCTTCTGCGACGACCGCGCCCGCCCTGCGGAACCGCGGCCCGTAGGCGAGGCCGAGCGCGGCCAGCCCGTCATAGAGCGCCGCGTCCGGCATCTGCGCGAAGGCGACGGGCGGCACGCCCCGGGGCGCGGCGGACGGCGCGCGGCGCAGGACGCCCGCCGCATGCAGGGCCCACGCATCGTCCCGCAGATGCGCCCGGCCCTCGATGCGCAGCACGCCCGCGGCGGCATCCACCGCTGTGCGCAGTTCGATCCGCGCCCCGGCCTCGAGCGAGACGGGGCGCGTCAGGTCGAAGTCGCACAGCTCCAGCGGACCGTCGCCCAGCGCCTCGGCCCCGGCGGCGAGCGCCATCTCGACCAGCGCGGCGGCTGGCACCGCCGGCGCGCCGTCGACCACGTGATCGGCGAGCCAGGGTTCGAGCGTCGCGTCGAGGGTCAGCCGCCAGGCCGTGGAGTCCGGCGTCGGCCGCCAGCCCAGCAGCCGCCGCGGCGCGGGCGTGCGCAGCACGTCGATCCTCTCGGGCGTGGCCTGGATCGCGTGGGCCGTCTTGCGCCACGGATAAGACGGCGGATCCGCGGCCAGAGCCGTGGGCGCGCCGAAGAAGGCCGCGTCGTCGATCGCCCCGCCCGCCGCGAGCGCGCGCGCGACGATAAGGCCGATGTCCTCGGCCCCGTCGCCCTGCCGGCGCAGCCCGGGGATCGCGGCGAAGGCGGCCCCCCGCGCGGCGAGCGTGTCCGACACATAGTTCACGAGCGTCGGCTGCGGCCCGATCTCTAGGAACACGCCGCAGCCGATTTCGGCCAGCGCGCCGACCGCCTGGCGGAACAGCACCGGTTGGCGGGCGTTGCGCCACCAGTATGCGCCGTCAAGGGCCTCGCCGGGCAGGACACGGCCCTCGGTCGTCGAGACGAAGGGGATCCGCGCCGGTCCCGGGGCCAGATCGGCGAGTTCGCTCAGCAGCGTCTCGCGGATGCGCTCCATCTCGGGGCCGTGGAACGGATAGTCCACCTTGAGCCGGCGCATGGCGACGCGCGCCGACCTGCCGGCGGCTAGCAGCGCCTCGACCGCCTCGGCCGGGCCGGTGACGGTGGCGCCGCGCGGGCTGTTGTCGGCGGCGATGTCGAGGCCGTCGATGCCGGCGGCGGCGATGAGGCGCCGCGCTTCGTCGGCCGAGGCCAGCACCGCGGCCATCGACCCGGTGCCATAGAGCGGTCCCTGCCGGCGCGCGCGCCGCACGCACAGCCGCGCGGCCTGTGCGCGGCTCAGCGCCCCGCTGGCCCAGGCGGCGCCGACCTCGCCGACGCTGTGGCCCGCGACCGCCGCCGGCCGGAGCCCGCGCGCCGCCAGCGCGTCCGCCAGCGCGGCCTGGATGGCGAACAGCAGCGGCTGCGCGACCGTTGCCCGGCTCAGCCGGTCGGCGAGATCGGGGCGCGACAGCTCGTCGAGCAGGTCGGTTCCGCCCTCGGCCAGCACGCAGGACGCGGTCGCGTCGAACGAGGCGCGGAAGGCGGGGTCGGCCGCATAGGCCGCCCGGCCCATTCCCGCGAACTGGCTGCCGTTGCCCGAGAACACGAAGGCCACCGGCGCGGCGGTCCCGGCGGCCGCGGCATCGGCGGCGACGCGGCCCTCGCCGCGCCCCTCGGCCCAGGCCGCCACCGCGCGGCGCCGCGCCTCGGGGTCGGTTTCGGTCACGACCAGCCGGCGCGACAGCCGCGCGCGGCGATGCGCGGCCGCGGACACCAGGGCCGCCGTCTCTGCCGGTTCAGCGGCGGCCAGGCGATCCGCCCAGCGGGCGGCCAGCGCGCGCAGCCCGTCCTCGGTCGCGGCGCTGAGGATCAGGGGCGCCGACGGGTCGGGCGCCGCGGCGCCGGCCGCCGGCGCGGCCTCGGCGGCGCTCGGCTGGCGGATCGCGACATGGGCGTTGGCCCCGCCGAACCCGAAGGAGTTGACCCCCGCCACCCAGGGCGCGTCGCGCGGTGGCAGCGGCGCGCGCGCGCCGGCCGGCGCGATGTTCAGCGCCTCGAACGGGATCGCAGGGTTCGGTTCGCGAAGGTGCAGCGTCGCGGGCAGCATCCCGCGCTCGAGCGCCATCTGCGCCTTGAGCAGCCCCACCAGCCCCGAGGCGGGCTCGAGATGGCCGACATTGGATTTCGCCGAACCGACGGGCAGGGGGCGCGCGCGGTCCCCCCCCAGCGCCGCGCCGATGGCGCCGGCCTCGATCGGATCGCCCACCGCCGTGCCGGTGCCGTGCGCCTCGACGAAGGCCAGATCGTCCGCCCGCACGCCGGCGCGCGCATAGACGGCGCGCATCAGGTCGGCCTGCCGGGCGCCGTTGGGGATCGACAGCGCGCCGGCGCGGCCGTCGCTGTTGACGGCCGAGCCGACCACGACGCCGCGCACGGGGTCGCCCGCCGCCTGCGCGGCCCCGAGCCGCCCCAGCACGAAGGCGACCGCCCCCTCGGCGCGCACATAGCCGTCGGCGGCGCCGTCGAAGGGCCGGCAGAGGCCTGTCGGCGACAGCATGCCGGCCCGGCTGAAGCCGATGAAGGGCATCGGCGTCAGCAGCAGGTTCACGCCCCCGACGATGGCGATGTCGACCTCGCCCGCCTCCAGCGCCTTGCAGGCGGCGTGGAAGGCGAACAGCGACGAGGAGCATGCAGTGTCGATCAGGTAGCTCGGGCCCTGCGCGTCGAGCACGAAGGACAGGCGGTTCGGAATGATGCTGAGCGTGTTGCCAAGCATGAACTGGGCGTCGGCCGAGGCCGGATCGCCCGCCTGCCGGTTGCCGTAATCCAGCCCCGAGGCCCCGACATAGACGCCCGTGCGCGGGCCCGCGAGGCGCGCCGGCGTCAGCCCGGCATGCTCGATCGCCTCCCAGGCGACCTGCAGGATCAGCCGCTGCTGCGGATCCATCTGCGCCGCTTCGCGCGGCGAGATGCCGAAGAAGCCGGCGTCGAAGCCGAACGGATCGGCCAGCAGCCCCGCCGCAGCCGTGTAGGTGCGCCCGGTGGCGGCGCGGTCGGGATGGACGAAGGCGCGCGGATCCCAGCGGTCCGGGCCTACGGCGCCGACCGAGCAGCGCCCTTCGTCGAGCAGGGTCCAGAACGCCGCGGGGTCGTCGGCACCGGGCAGGCGGCAGCCGTATCCGAGAACGGCGACGCCAGGCTCTCCGCCGGTGTCCACGTCAATCCACCCCTCAGGCAATCCGGCGTCCCCAATCTGTCGGTTGAAGGACAGCCTCGATCGGCCCCTCGCAGCAGGCCCTCCCCCAGCCTCAGTTGTATCGCGAACGCCCGCGGCGCCGTCAATGGCGGCATGGATGCGGCGCAGAAAAGGCATGCCGCGGCGCCGAAGGCGCATGGCGCGCCGCCGCAACGCGCGCCGCCGGGCGGCGTTGCCGCCGGGGCGATCAGGCCAGCGCGGGATAGCCCAGCGCGTCGGCCGCCGCCGCCCGCGCCGCCACGGCCGCATAGGCCCCCTCATCGGCCGGGACCGCGCCGAGCAGGCCCAGCACGCGCCGCGCCGGCAGCGTTCCGGGCGCGCCGCAGGTCTCGACAAGGGCCTCGGTCAGCAGCGCCGCGGTCGCATCCGGAGCCGCCGCGGCCGCGATGAAGGGCAGGGACGGGGCGGGGTCGGTCCAGCCGATCGCCCGCAGCGCTCCGGCCAGCGCGGGATCGACCCTGCCGATCAGGCGCCACGTCACGCAATCGAGCGCGCAGGCGTCCGCCCGTCCCGACGCGACCGCCGCCGCCGAGGCGCGGTGGGTCCCGGTGGTCAGGACGGTCCCGAAGAATCGCCCCTGCGACGCGAGCGGCGCCAGGGCCATGCGCAGGGCATGGCAGCCCGACAGGCTGTCGGACCCGTTCATCGCGAGCCGCCGTCCGCGCAGGTCGTCCAGCGCCTGCGCTGGATCGTCCCGGCGCACGACGACCGCCGAGCGGTAGGTCGGCCCCGCGCAGCCCTCGGCCTCGTAGACGGGCGAGGCCAGCAGGCGCACGCGGCCCGCCAGCGCCGTGGCGTAGGGCCAGCCGCAGGTCTGCGACAGCAGCAGGCGCGGGTCGCTCCAGTGGTCGACGAGCGGCCCGTTCGGGCGGGTCAGGCGCGAGGGCGCGCCGAGGCCCCGCGCGCGGATCGCCGCCGCCAGCGCCTCCCACAGGGCGTCCGTCGCGGCACGGATCTCGGGGAAGTCGTACATCGGCAGCGAGGCGGGGCCGGGTTCCCGCACGCCGTCCGCGGTCAGGGCGCGCGTCCCAGCGGATGGGGCACCGGGTCCTTCGCGGTCAGGAGATGCTTCCGGAACACCTCAAGATACGAGGCGTAGCGATAGCCGCGGTTGCGCGCCAGGAACCGGTCGCGCCGCGCCGCGTAAAGGCCGGGCAGCGCGTGCCATGCGAGGCGCGGATGGGCGTGATGCACCGCATGGAAGTTGTTGTTCAGGAACAGCAGCGCCAGCGGCCCGCGATCCTCGATCACCACGCTGCGGCCCGCCGCCTGCTCGTGCGCACGGTGTTCGAGGAAGGTGCGGATCTTCAGGACCGACAGCGCCACATAGCAGGAGGCGAGATAGGCCCATGCGGGCATGGTCCCGACCGTGGACAGCCAGACCGCCACCGGCGCGGCCCCCGCCGCGTGCAGCGCCCAGGCCCTGCGCACCGCCGCACGGTCCGGACCGGCGGTCGCGGCGCGCCATTCCCCGGCCGCGAAGCGCGCCAGCCCGATGGCGGGCCCCAGCGCCATCCTGCCGAGCAGCGTGTTGTTAGCTTGCAACAGCGCGCGCAGCGCCGGGTGCAGGCGCGCCCAGACGACCGGATCGAGGAAATTGGATTCGGGGTCGTCATAGGGGTCGGTCAGGCGCTCGTCGCGGTGATGCGCGAGGTGCAGGTCGCGGAAGCGTCCGTAGGGGATCAGCAGGCCCAGCGCCGGGAACACCAGCGCCTCCGACAGTGCCCGGCTGCGGAACGGGTGGCCGTGCAACACCTCGTGCTGCAGCGAGGAATGCTGGGTCAGGCACAGCGCCGTCAGCGGCACGGCCAGCCACAGGGTCATCGTCCCGGCCCACAGCGTCGCGCCGGCCCACAGGGCATAGGTCGCGGCCAGCAGCGCGAGCGTCGGCGTTTCGGATGCGCCGCGGGTGGCGAAGCGCGGGTGGTCTAGCCGTTCCGTCGGCGGAAGGGTCTGTGGTGCTGACATGTCACGATGCTGCCACGGCGCGCGCCGCGCGCCAGTGGGCGAGTTCGCGTGCGGCGATCACGCATCCACAATGAACGGCCCGATTCATTGCGAACTCGCATCTCTCGTGCGAGATGTAACCGATGGATCGTCGCGCCCTCGCCGCCCTGTTCCGCGAACGCCTCGGCGCGCTGGTCGCAGGCGGGCAGGGCGGGCTTGCGCGCCTCGGCCGCGACAGCGGCGTCGACCGATCGGCGCTGAGCCAGTTCCTCGATCCCGGCGCCGACCGGCTTCCGCGCGCGGAGACGCTGCGCGCGCTGGCCGCCGCGCGGGGCGTCTCCACCGACTGGCTGGTGGGCCTCAGCCATGCCCAGCGCGGCGGGCAGGGGCTGGCCCCGAGCGCCGAGATCGAATCCGCCTTCCATGCCGATGGCGGCTCGCCCCTCGAGCGCTGGCGGCGCGAGGCGGCGGGGGGGAAGCTGCGCTATGTGCCATCGACCCTGCCGGACATGCTGCGCCTGCCCGAACTGATGGCCTGGGAGGAATCGGGACCGCAGGGCGGGGTGCGGCTGGATTTCGCCGAGGCCCTGCTCGACGACGCGCGGCTGGGCGATGTCGATGTCGAGATCGCGATGCCGCGCCAGACGCTCGGGGCGCTGGCGGCGGGGGCGGGGCTGTGGTCGGGGATGGATGCGGCGCTGCGCCGCCGCCAGCTCGCCTTCATGGCCGAGCAATGCGCGGCGCATTACCCGCGCCTGCGGCTGCACCTGCATGACGGGCGGCGCACCTATTCCGCGCCCTTCACGGTGTTCGGCCTCGCCCGCGCCGCGATCTACCTCGGCCGGTCCTACCTCGTGCTGACGGCCGCCGATCAGGTGCGGGCGCTTGCCCGCCATTTCGACCTGCTGGTGCGCGATGCCGAGACGCCCTCCGACCGCGCCCCGGAGGCGCTGCGCGCGCTTGCCGCGTCGGTGCCGGATGATGCGAACCGCGAGGCGGTCTAGAGAGAGAGCGGATGCGCCGCTTCCGCTGCGCCACGGAGTTCCCGATGCGCCTCGTCGCCGTTGCCCTCGCCGCTCTCGCCGCCGTCCCCGCCCTGGCCGAGCGGCCGCCCCACGCCGTCACCGGCTTCGCCGGCGCCCTGATCGATGCGCCGTGGGAGGAGGCGGCCGTCTTCTGGGACTGGGACTTCCAGTCCGCCTATCCCGTGGGCATCGCCGCATCGGCCCGTCTGGCGCGGCCGGCGCCGGGCCTCGCCCTCGAGGCGGAGCTTCAGCTCGTTCGGCATTTCGGCGATCAGGACCACTGGGAGGTCAACGCGCCGGTGATGACCGCCCGCTGGCTCGCCTTTCCCTGGAGCGAGACCCTGGACACCAGCGCGGCCTTCGGGCTCGGGCTGTCCTTCGCTTCCGAGGTTCCCGCCGCCGAGGTCGCCCTCGAGGGCGAGTCGGAGCAGATCCTGGCCTACTGGATGATCGAGCTCGATGCGGGCCTGCCCGAAAGCCCCTGGCGCGTCGCGGGGCGCCTGCACCACCGCTCGACCGCTTTCGGCGCCTTCGGCGAGGACGGCGGCAGCAATGCATTGGTCGTGGGCGTGAAGCGGCTGTTCTGATTCGGCGGCGGAGCCGCGGCCCGCATGCCGCAGGGCCGCGACCTCGGGCCCCGCCCGTCACCGCGCGCTTGCGGACCGGTGCGCGGGATGTATCTTCCGGTCAGCCATGCCGCCAACCGGAGCCGCGCCCATGATCGACGCCCCCGAGGTCGTTCTCGTCGATGCCGACCGCGTGTCCTGCGAGGGCGAGGGCGGGGCGCTCGGCCATCCGCGCGTCTGGTACAGCATCCCGAAGGACACCGGCTGGGTCGACTGCAAGTACTGCGACCGCCGCTTCGTCCGCCGGGGCGGGGCGGCCGACCGGGGCTGACCGGGGCTGACCGGATGATGTCCGCTCAGGGCGGCGCGGCGGGTTCCGTCTCGGCGTAGAGCAGCCTCGCCTCCGCGGCCGGCCCGCGCCGGTCGCCCAGCGCGGTCACCGTCAGCACCCTCACCGCGCCGCCCGCGCTGACCGTCAGCACGTCGCCGATCCGCACGCGCGCGCCGGGCTTTTCGATTCGGCGGCCATTGATGCGGACGCCGCGCGCGCAGGCCGTCGCGGCGAGGGATCGGCTGCGATGCAGGCGCGCCCGCCACAGCCAGACGTCGAGGCGCAGGGCCTCGCCGGCTTCCGCCCCGTCGCTCATCGGGACTGGCGCGGGCCCCGGCCCCGCGGCGGGCGTCTGCGCGCGGTCGCGCGGCCGTCGGTCAAAGGCGGTCCTTCAGTTGCTTCAGGATCGCGAAGGGGCTGTCGGGATCGGCCGTCTTGCCGCGGTCGTCCCGCGGCGAGGCCGAGAACACGCGCGGCGTGTCGTCCCGCGGCGGCCGGCCGGTCGGGCCGCCTGCCCGCTGACCCGGCTTGCCGCCGCCCGCGCCCTTGTGCGGGCGCTGCCCGGCGCCTGCGCCGCCCTGCGTCGCGCCATCGTGCCGGTTCCCGTCATGGCGATGTCCGTCGCGCCGCTGTCCCTCCGGCCGCGGGCCGTCAGGGCGCGGCCCGTCTCCGCGCGGCCCGTCTCCGCGCCGCGCCGCATCGCCGCGAGGGCGGCCGTGCCGCTCGCCGTCATCGCGGTTCCGCGCGGCGCGCCCCTCCTCCTGCCCCGGGCCGGGGACCGCCTGCGCCCCTGCGGCCGCGGCGCCGGCCCCGGCCGGGGCGCCATGCGCGCCGGCGTCCGTTCGCGCGGCCGCCGGGCCGCCGCGGCGCTGCCCGTCCGGCCGCTGGCCCTCGCGTCGGGGACCGCGCTCGCGCGGGGGCCGGCGGGGCGCGAGGGTGAAGGTGTAGAACGCCTCCATCTCGACCGGACCGAGGGGCGGGGCATCGGTGGCCGCCGGGGCGGGCGCAGCACTGTCGCCCGCTCCCGCGCGCAATTCGGCGGCGTCCGGATCCTCCGCAGCGTCCTCTCCGTCGCCGCGCGGTGGCGGGGCTTCGGCCGCTTCCGGGGGGGCGGTGCCGTCATCCTCATGGCCGGCGGCCAAGCCGACTTCGCCGGGCGCGGTTCCGGCGGCGTCGCGCCCGCTCACAGCCATGCCGCGGGGTCCGTCCCCGGAGGCCTCGGATTCGGAGGCCCCGGCTTCGGATGCCTCGGCTTCGGGGGGCGCGGCGACAGCCGGCTCCGCCGCCGATCGCGCGGCGTCCTCGGCCGGCCGGTCGCCCGATTCCGCGGCCTCGTCCGGCATCGCGGCGCCGGACGGGTCGGGGGCCGCTGCCGCGTCCGGCACCCGGGCGTCCCCCGCCGCGGCGATGCCCGGCCCGTCTTCCGAGGGGGGGGCCACGGCGGCGGCTGGCACGGCCGCCGAAGCCCGCTGGCGCGCCGCCTTCGGCCGCTCGCCCTTCTCGCCGTGGAACCCCAGACCGGCCATCAGGTCGGCGAACTGGTCCAGCGTGCAGCCGGTGATCGACAGCATCTCGGGCGCGGCCTCGAAGCCCGCCCGCGGGTCGACCGCGCGCAGCAGATCCGCCAGACGCTCCAGCATGTCGATGCGCAGCGCCCGCGTGCCGCAGAGGCGGTAGCCCGCACGCACGTAGAAGCCCTCGGGCGCGCCCGGCAGGGCGGCGATGGTGACGTGGCCCGGGGGCGGGGGCGCGGGGAACTCGTCGAACTTCGCGAACAGGCTCCAGAGCAGGATGCGGAACCGCGTCGGCGCGGGCTTCAGCAGCGCGGGCATGAAGACATGGTGCTGGCCGAACCGCACGCCGTGCTTGCGCAGCAGGGCGCGGCTCTCCTGGTCGAGCTGCTTGACGTCCTCGGCGATCTGCCGGCGCGGGATCACCCCCAGCGCCTCGACAAGCTGGAAGGCCACGCCGCGGGCGAGGCCCGACAGCGCGGGGTCGTCGCGCAGCGCGGTCAGCGGCTCGAACAGCGCCTTGACCTTGCGCTCGATCCAGTGGGTCAGGCGGCGCGCGACCTTCTCGCCCACGGCAGGGTCGATGTCGTCCTCGACGAAGGCGCGCACCCGCGGCGACAGCTGGTCTGCGCCGGGCTCGAGCCGGCCGACGGCGTCGGCCCCCCACATCAGGCCGCCCTGTTCGGTGACGTCGATCTCGGTGTCCGGGGCGTTGTAGAAGCGGTCCGCCCGGTGCGCGAACTGCGCCTGCAGCGCCTGCAGCGACGCCGCGCGCAGGGTCTTCAGCTCCTCGGCCCCCGCGCTGGGGTCCGGGCGGAAGCGGAAGCCCTCGATCCGGCCGACGCCGTGGCCTTCGACGGTCACCTCGCCCGTGTCGCTCACCTCGGCCACGAGCCTCTCCTTCTGCTTCAGGCGCTGCATCAGCACGCTGGTGCGCCTGTCGACGAATCGCTTTGTCAGTCTGTCGTGCAAGGCGTCGGACAGACGATCCTCGACCGCGCGCGTGCGTTCGCGCCAGCCCGCCGGATCGTCGACCCATCGCCCGCGGTTGGCGACATAGGTCCAGGTCCGGACATGGGCGAGGCGCTTGGACAGCGCGTCGATGTCTCCGTCGGTCCGATCGAGCCGCCCGACCTGCCCCTCGATCCAATCCGAGGGTATAACGCCCGCATCCGCCTGCAGGAACCGGTAAATGCGGCCCAGAAGCTGCGCGTGCTCCTGCGCGCCGGTCTTGCGGAAGTCGGGCGTCTGGCAGACGTCCCACAGCAGGCGGACGGCCGGACCGCCCACGGCCATGCGCGCGACCTCGGCATCGGCCCACAGCGCGCGCAGGGCCTCCACGTCCTCGGCCTCGCGCGCGCGCTGCAGGTCGCGGTGCGGCGGCGCGACCTCGAGACTGCGCAGCAGCGCCGGCACGGCGCCGAATTCGAGCCGCGCGTTGCGCCACATCAGGCGCGGGGCGGGGTCGAAGCGATGCGCGGCGATCTGCTCCAGCGCGTCCTCGTCGGGCGCGGCGGCCTCGCCTGTCACGCCCCAGGTGCCGTCCGCGAGGTGGCGGCCCGCGCGGCCGGCGATCTGCGCCATCTCCTGCGGCGTCAGGTCGCGGTGGCGGCGGCCGTCGAACTTGGTCGTGCCGGCGAAGGCGACGTGGCGCAGGTCGAGGTTCAGGCCCATCCCGATGGCGTCGGTGGCCACCAGATGCTCGACATCGCCGTTCTGGTAGAGCGCCACCTGCGCGTTGCGGGTGCGCGGGGACAGCGCGCCCATCACCACCGCGGCCCCGCCCTTCTGCCGGCGCATCAGCTCGGCGATCGCGTAGACCGATTCGACCGAGAAGGCGACGACGGCGGAACGCGGCGGCAGGCGCGACAGCTTCTTCGGCCCCTCGTAGGACAGGGTCGAGAAGCGCGGCCGCGTCACGAAGCGCGCCTTGGGGATCAGCGCGGCGATGCGCCCGCGCACGCTCTCGGCCCCGAGGAACAGCGTCTCCTGCGTGCCGCGCGCGCGCAGCAGCCGGTCGGTGAAGACATGGCCCCGGTCGGGATCGGCGCAGAGCTGGATCTCGTCGACCGCGACGAACTCGGCGCCCCAGTCCAGCGGCATCGCCTCGACCGTGCAGATCACGAAGGGCGCGTCGGCCGGGGCGATCTTCTCCTCGCCGGTGATCAGCGCCACGGCGCGCGGACCGCGCAGCGCCACGATGCGGTCGTAGACCTCGCGCGCCAGCAGCCGCAGCGGAAAGCCGATCACGCCCGAACGGTGCGACAGCATCCGGTCGATGGCGAAATGGGTCTTGCCGGTGTTGGTCGGGCCGAGCACGGCGGTGACGGTGGCATCCCGGCCGTGGTCGGGCGGCGGCGCTTGCATCGGGCGCGTCCTTCGGTCGGGGCGCAGAGGGGGCAGGGCGCCGCCCGGCGGCGGGGGCGTGGTCCCTCAGATGTCGCGGCCGTCCACCTTCGGCGCAAGGCGGTCGACCATCTCGCGCCCGGACTCGAGATGCGGGTTCAGGCGAAGCGCCTCGCGCATGGCGGCCAGCGCCCCGCGTTCGTCGCCCGTGCGCTCGAGCATCGCCGCAAGCCCGGCCAGCGCCCCGTAATGCCGCGGCTCGAGCGCGAGCGCGCGCTGGAGGTCTGTCACCGCCATCCAGAACTCGTCCTGCAGGAAATGGGCGGTCGCACGCGTCGCGAAGCCTTCCGCGAAATCGGGCGCAAGCTCGACCAGCGCCGTCAGATGGTCCAGCGCCTTGTCCAGATCGCGCGCGTCGATGGCCTCCCGTCCGCGATACAGCAGCAGGTCCATCGAATCCGAACCCGATTCGGCCCAGAGCTCGCCGATCTCGCGCTGCAGCGCCCGCGCATCCGGGGCGGCCCCGTCCGCCAGCCGGCCGAACAGTTCGTCGAGCCTTTCGGCGCGGCGGTCGCGCCTCGCCCGCTGGCCCGTCGCCGCGTCGCCGAGCGCGGCCTGCCGCTCGGTTCCGGCCGCGGGCGGGCCGGCCGCATCCTGTGCCGCGACGGGCGCAGCGGCGAGAAGGCACAGGGTCAGGGCGCGCGCGGCTCTCATCATTGCAAGCATGGAACTAGCCCCTATCCTGCGCAAGGCGAGAGTGCGCCGCGCCCATGGGGACGCGATTTCGGAAAGGCGGACGCGCAGGAACGCGCGCCGGGGACGGACGGGGGACCACGGCATGGACGATGCGCTGGAAAAGGCGCTGACGGCGCTTCAGGACAAGCTGAAGGGGCAGAAGCTCGACGCCGCGGTGAAGTTCGTCTTCACCGACATGGGCGCGCTGCGGCTCGACGGGCAGGGGGCGCGGCGCGACGACGGCGCGGCCGCCGACTGCACCATCAGCGCCACGGCCGACACCTTCCGCGCCATGTTCGACGGCGACCTCAGCCCGACGGCGGCCTTCATGTCCGGCAAGCTGCGCATCGAGGGCGACATGGGCGTGGCCATGCGCGCCGCGAGCCTGCTCGCCTGAGCGCCGCCGCGGCGCAGGGTCCGCTCGGCCCCGGATCGCGCGCGCTGGCGCTTGCGGCGCGCGACGGTGCCCGCCTGCGCGGCGCGGCCATCCTGCCCGGCGCGCGCGGCCTCGCGGTGCTGCTTCAGGGGCGGACGGAGTTCCTCGAGAAACACGCGCCCGTCGCGCAGGCGCTGGCGGCGCGCGGCTTCGCGGTGGCCTCGGTCGACTGGCGGGGGCAGGGCGGCTCGGCCCGCGCGCTGCCGAACCCCCGCAAGGGCCATGTCGAGACCTTCGCCGCCTATGGCCTCGACCTCGACGCGCTGCTGTCCGCGCCCGAGATCGCGGCGGCGGCCGGGCCGCGGCTGATGGTGGCCCATTCCATGGGCGGCTGCGTCGGGCTGCGCGCGCTGCTGCGTCCCGATCCGGGCTTCGCCGCCGCGGTGTTCTCGGCCCCGATGTGGGGATTGGCGCAGGGCCGGGCCCTGGGGCGGCTGGCGCGGGGGCTGTCCCGCGCGGCGGTCGCGCTGGGTCTCGGCGGGCGCTACGCGCCGGGCGGGGGCGATGCGCCGCTGACCGCGCAGGGCTTCGCGGGCAACCCGCTGACGGGCGACGGGGACGAATTCGCCCGCATCGCCGCGCTGACTGCGGCCAATCCGGCTCTGGCGCTCGGCGGCCCGACCTGGGCCTGGGTGCGGGCCGCCTATGCCGAGATCGACGCGCTGGCGCCCGCCCGCTGTCCGGTTCCGGCGCTGGTGGCGCTGGGCGGGGCCGAGGGGGTGGTCAGCCCCGCCGCCATCCGCCGCCGCGCGGCGCGGGACGGGATGCGGCTGGTCGAACTGCCCGGCGCGCGCCACGAGCCGCTGTTCGAGGCGCCGCCCCTGCGCGCCCGCCTCTGGGCGGAGATCGACGGCTTTCTCGCGGAGAGGGGTCTCTAGCGCGGCGGTCGTCCGGACCGGATCGGGACAGGCGCGGGCATCATGCGGTGTCCACAGCGGGGAAATCCGGCATCACTGGCCTGTTCCTGGTCGTTCTTCCCCGAGCCGGACCGGTTCCCGGCGGCGGGCCGATCCCGGATGGCCGGCGGGCCGGCCCGGGGCTGCGGGGTGCGCCGGCGTCGGGCCCGCGCGGGTCCTATGCGCCCGACAGGATCGCGCGCGCCGCAGCGTGCACGCGCGGGTCGCCCGCGGCCAGCACGCGGCCGCCGGCCTGGCAGTCGCCCCCGCGCCAGTCGGTGATCAGGCCGCCCGCCCCCTCGATCACCGGGATCAGCGCCTGCACGTCGTAGGGCTCGAGGCCGGCTTCGATCACGAGGTCGATGCAGCCCGCCGCCAGCAGCGCGTAGGCGTAGCAGTCGAGCCCGTAGCGCGTCAGCCGGACCCGGTCGCGCACCGCCTCGAAACGCGCGCGCTCGTCGTCCGTGCCGATCTCGGGAAACGTCGTGGACAGCACCGCTCCGGCCAGTTCGGCGCAGGGGCGGGTGCGCAGGGGGCGGGCCTCGGCGCCGCGCCGCCAGAGCGCCTCGCGCCGCCCGCCGTGGACGAGCCCCGCGAAGCGTTCGCCGGTGAAGGGCTGGTCGATCAGGCCCAGCACGGGCCGGCGACCGTCGTTCAGCGCCACCAGCACGCCCCAGCTCGGCGTGCCGGCCATGAAGCCGCGCGTGCCGTCGATGGGGTCGAGGACCCAGACGAGGCCGGTTCCCCGCCCCGCGGCGCCCTCGCTGCGCCCCTGCTCCTCGCCCAGCACGCTGTCGCCGGGGCGCAGGCGCGCCAGCACGGCACGCATCGCGGCCTCGGCCGCGCGGTCCGCGACGGTGACGGGATCGAAGCCCGCCGCACCGCCCTTGTCCTCGGCGGCAAGGCCGCTGCTGCGGAAATGCGGCAGGATGGCTGCCCCGGCCGCATCGGCCGCGGCATCGGCGACCGCCTGAAGCGCAGACAGGACGGGCGCATCGAGCGGCGCTGCCATGGGATGGAACATGAACCCGTCCGGTCGGGGGATGACCCGTGCGGAGCTATTCGGCCGCGGCGCCGGGGTCAACATGCCCCGCCGCCGCGGCCCAGTTGGCCGGGGTCCGGCCGACGCGATGCAGCCAGGGCCGCATCTGAACGCACGCCTTGACGACACGCGACCCGCCATCGTTCGGGCGGATCCGACACACGCAAAGAAAGGGAATCCTTCCCCTGTCAGGATGCCGCGGCGACCCGGAAGCGCCGCGCCCCCGAGACTGTCCGCAGCCTCAGGCCGCCGCGCTGAGCACCCGCGCGAGGTCGAACAGACGCCGCCGCTGGGCCTCGGGGATCGCGTAGTAGGACCGGACGAGATCGAGCGCCTCGCGGTCCGACAGCAGGTCGCCCAGCGCCGCCTCGGCCTCGGCATGCTCGGCGACGGCCGGGGCACCGAGCCCTTCGAAGAAGAACGAGACCGGCACGTCGAGCGCCTGCGCCACGTCGAACAGGCGCGATGCCGAGACCCGGTTCATGCCGGTCTCGTATTTCTGGATCTGCTGGAACTTGATGCCGACCTTCTCGGCCAGCTGCTGCTGGGTCATGCCCGACATCCAGCGCCTCTGGCGGATGCGCTGGCCCACATGGGCGTCGACCGGATGTTTCATTGTCACGTCCCCTACACTCACCACGCCCCAACCTCTGCAGGTTGCATGCCAAGTGTCGGCGCCCGTCCGACGAAACCGTCGCGATGCGAATAAGTCCGTATCCGTAGCCACTAAGGCGGCCCCGGCGACAGGCGCGACGCGCCGCTTGTTCGGCGCGGCGACAGGAGCCGCGCCCAAGGGTTGCAAAGCGAGTCGCAAAACGCGAAGCGGACGTCAGTCGTTCGCTTTCCGCGACTGCCGTTTGCGTTCGTTGCTGTCGAGATAGCGTTTGCGCAATCTCAGCGAACCCGGCGTCACCTCGACCAACTCGTCGTCGTCGATGTAGGCGATGGCCTCCTCGAGGCTCATGCGGATCGGCGTCGTCAGCACCACGGCGTCGTCCTTGCCCGAGGCGCGGACGTTGGTCAGCTTCTTCCCCTTGAGCGGGTTCACCTCGAGGTCGTTGTCCCGGCTGTGCTCGCCGATGATCATGCCCTCATAGACCTTCTCGCCGTGGCCGATGAACATCTTGCCGCGTTCCTCGAGGTTCCACAGCGCATAGGCCACGGCGTCGCCCGATTCCATCGAGATCAGCACGCCCTGCCGCCGTCCGGGGATCGCGCCCTTGTAGGGGGCCCAGGCGTGGAAGATCCGGTTCAGCACCCCGGTTCCCCGCGTGTCGGTCATGAACTCGCCGTGATAGCCGATCAGCCCGCGGCTCGGCACATGCGCCACGATCCTTGTCTTGCCGGCCCCGGCGGCCCGCATCTCGACCAGCTCGCCCTTGCGCTGCGCCAGCTTCTCGACGACCGACCCGGCATAGGGCTCGTCCACGTCGACCGTGACCTCCTCGATGGGCTCGAGCCTCTCGCCGTTCTCCTCGCGCATCAGCACGCGGGGGCGCGAGATCGACAGCTCGAAGCCCTCGCGGCGCATGTTCTCGATCAGCACGCCCATCTGCAGCTCGCCGCGGCCCGCCACCTCGAAGGCCTCGCCGCCGGGAGTGTCGCTGACCTTGATGGCGACGTTGATCTCGGCCTCGCGCATCAGGCGGTCGCGAATCACGCGGCTCTGCACCTTGTCGCCCTCTCGGCCCGCCAGCGGGCTGTCGTTGATGCCGAAGGTGACCGAGATGGTGGGCGGGTCGATGGGCTGCGCGGCGATGGGCGCGCCCACCGACAGGTCGCACAGGGTGTCCGCGACGGTCGGTTTCGTCATGCCCGCCAGCGCGACGATGTCGCCCGCCTCGGCCTTGTCCACCGCCGTGCGCGACAGGCCGCGGAAGGCGAGCACCTTCGACACGCGGAAGCGCTCGATCTCGGCGCCCTCGCGGCTCAGCGCCTTCAGCGTCGAGCCCTGCACGACGCTGCCGCTCTCGATGCGGCCGGTGAGGATGCGCCCGAGGAACGGGTCGGCGTCGAGCGTGGTGGCGAGCATCGAGAAGGGCTCGGCGGCGCGGGCGACCTGCCTCGGGGCCGGCACATGGACGAGCACGGTCTCGAACAGCGGCGCGAGGCTTTCGCGCGGGGCCTCGAGCGTCTCGGCCGCCCAGCCGCTGCGCCCGGAGGCGTAGAGCACGGGGAATTCGAGCTGGTCCTCGTGGGCGTCCAGCGCCACGAACAGGTCGAACACCTCGTTCAGCGCCCGGTCGGGCTCGGCGTCGGGCTTGTCGACCTTGTTCAGCACCACGATGGGCCGCAGTCCCAGCCGCAGCGCCTTGGACAGCACGAATTTGGTCTGCGGCATGGGGCCTTCGGCGGCGTCGACCAGCAGGCAGACGCCGTCGACCATGCTCAGGATGCGCTCGACCTCGCCGCCGAAATCGGCGTGGCCGGGCGTGTCGACGATGTTGATGCGCGCGCCCTTCCATTCGACCGAGGTGCACTTGGCGAGGATGGTGATGCCCCGCTCGCGCTCGAGGTCGTTGCTGTCCATGGCGCGTTCGGCCACGGCCTGGTTGGCGCGGAAGGAACCCGACTGCTTCAGCAGTTCGTCGACCAGCGTGGTCTTGCCATGGTCGACGTGCGCGATGATCGCGATGTTGCGGATGTCCATGGAGTCCCGATGCTGCGGCTGCGTTCCCGCGGCACATAGCGGGGCGCGGCCCCGGCGCCAACCGCGGCCTTCCGGGCGGTGGGCGACCGGGGCCGCGCAGCGGCGCGCGGGGCGCAGGTTCAGGCGCGCAGCGTCCCGCCCGTCGCCTTCGCCACCGCCTCGACCACGCGGGCCGAGACGGCGGCGATCTCGTCATCGGTCAGGGTGCGGTCGGCGGGCTCGAGCCGCACCCACAGCGCGACCGACTTCTTCCCCGCGCCCAGCGCCGCCTCCGCCCGCGGGCCGTCGAACAGGTCGAAGGCGTCGGCGGCCGCGATCAGCTTGCGGTCGGCGGCGCGGGCGGCGCGCAGCAGGGCCGCGGCCTCGGTGCGGGCGTCCACGACGAAGGCGAAGTCGCGCTCGACCGCCTGATAGGCCGAGACCGCCAGCGCCGGCCGCGTCGCGCCGCGCGCCCTCGGCGCGGGGGCGGCCTCGGGCCAGACCAGCGCAGCGACGGCCGCGCCGCGCAGGCCGAAGGCCGCGACGACCTTCGGGTGCAGTTCGCCGAACACCGCCAGCGTCTCGCGCCCGAGCTTCAGCGCCGCGGAGCGGCCGGGGTGCAGCCAGACCGGGGCCTCGCGCACGACCTGCAGCTTCTCGGCCGCCACGCCGCAAGCGGCGAGCGCGGCCTCGGCGTCGGCGCGGGCGTCCCACAGGTCGGGCGGGCGGCGCGCGCCGGTCCATTCCCGCGGCGCGGTGAAGCCCGCGCGCAGGATCGCCGCCGCCTCGCGCTGCTGGCCGGGCTCGGGCCCGTCGAAGGCCGGCCCCAGCTCGAACAGCGCGATCTCGGCCGCGCCGCGCGCCTGGTTGCGCGCGGCGGCGGCGCACAGGCCCGGCAGGGCCGAGGGGCGCATATGCGACAGGTCGGCCGAGATCGGGTTGTCCAGCGCCATCTCCGGCCCGCCGCCGCCGAAGGCCTGCGCATGGGCCTGCGAGACGAAGGAATAGGTGACGCACTCGTTCAGCCCCTCGGCCGCGAGCCGCCGCCGCACCGCGCGCAACCGCCGCTGGGCCGGTGTCAGCGACGGCCCCAGCGCGCCCTGTCCGCCGCGGTCGAGCGGCCGGGCCTTCAGCTTCGTCAGCGAGGCGATGCGCGCGACCTCCTCGACGAGGTCGGCCTCGCCGCGCACGTCGAGCCGCCAGGACGGGGGCGAGACGCGGAAGGCCGCCCCTTCGGCCGCGACCGCGAAGCCCAGCGCGCGCAGCGTGGCGGCCTGCGTCTCCGGCGCGATCTCCATGCCGACCAGCGACACCACGCGGGCGGGGTCGAGCGCATAGCTGCGCGCCGTGTCGGGGACGCGCCCCGCTGCCACGATCTCCGAGGGCTCGCCCCCGCACAGGTCGATGATCATGCGCGTCGCCAGCTCGATGCCGTCGAAGGCCGATGCTGGGTCCACGCCGCGCTCGAAGCGATAGCGCGCGTCGCTGGCGATCTTCAGCGCCCGGCCGGTCGCGGCGGTGCGGGTGGGGTCGAACCAGGCCGATTCGATGAACACCTCGGTCGTCGCGTCGGTGCATCCCGTGGCGTCGCCGCCGATCACGCCCCCCAGCGCCTGCGGCCCGGCCTCGTCGCAGACCACGGTCATGCCGGCGTCGAGCGCGTAGGTCCGGCCGTCGAGCGCGGCCAGCGCCTCGCCGGCCCGCGCGGCGCGCACCGTGATGCCGCCGGTCAGGCGGGCGGCGTCGAAGGCGTGCAGCGGCCGGGCGCGGTCGAAGGTCAGGTAATTCGTCACGTCCACCAGCCGCGAGATCGGGCGCAGGCCGATGGCCCGCAGCCGCCGCTGCAGCCAGTCGGGCGAGGGGCCGTTGGCGACGCCGCGGATCAGCCGTCCGACGAACAGCGGGCAGGCGCCGTCCGCGACCTCGGGGGCCAGCGTCACGGAGACGGGGCAGGGGAAACGCCCCGGCACGGGCGCCGCGGCGGGCGCGATCAGGCGGCCCAGCCCGCGCGCGGCGAGGTCGCGCGCGATGCCCGCAACGCCCAGCGCGTCGGGGCGGTTGGGGGTGATGGCGATCTCGATCACCGGGTCCGCCATCCCCGCCCAGTCGATCCAGCGCGCGCCCAGCGGCGCGTCCTCGGGCAGCTCGATGATGCCGTCATGGGCGTCGGACAGCATCAGCTCGCGCTCGGAGCACAGCATGCCGTTCGATTCGACCCCACGGATCACGCCGGGCTTCAAGTCGACGCCCGTGCCCGGGATGCGCAGGCCCGGCCGCGCGAACACGCCCACCAGCCCGGTTCGGGCGTTCGGCGCGCCGCAGACCACCTGCACCTCGACCGACGGCGCGCCCGGACCGTCCGGCCAGGTCTCGACGCGGCAGACGCGCAGCTTGTCGGCGTCGGGGTGCTTGGACGCCTCGATGACGCGCGCGATGGTGAAGCCGCCCAGCGTCGCCGCGGGGTCCGTCACGCCCTCGACCTCGAGGCCGAGATCGGTCAGGGCCTCGGCGACCGCCTCGACCGGGGCGTCGGTCCCGAGATGCTCCCGCAGCCAGCCCATCGTGAACTTCATCGCCCGCCCCCATCGCCCGCGCCCGCGCGGTTTACGCGATGGGCGCCCGCCGCGCCAAGGTGCGGCGCGCTTTCGGTCCCCGCGCCAAGGCGCGTCGCGCGCTTGCCGCCTCCGCGCGCCGCGGCTAGCGTCCGCGCTCCCTGTCCCAGCCTCCGGAACCCGCGCCCATGTCCGTCGAGCCCGCCGCCGGCGCCTTCTCGACCGAGCCCGTCTCGGCCGCCCAGCTGCGTTCCATCATCGAGCGCATCGAGTCGCTCGAGGAGGAGAAGCGCGCGATCGCCGAGCAGATCAAGGAGGTCTACGCCGAGGCCAAGGGCAACGGCTTCGACGCCAAGATCCTGCGCAGGATCGTGGCGCTGCGCCGCAAAGACCTCGAGGAGCGGCAGGAGGAGGAGGCGATGCTCGACCTCTACATGCAGGCGCTCGGGATGAACGCGCCCGGCTGAGGGCCCGCCTCACACCAGCGGCATCCGCCGGTGGACGCCGGGCCGCGCGGGGTCGTGGTGCTTGTCGGGCGGCCCGCGCTCGGCCAGCAGCCGCCGGCAGAAGGCGAGGCGGTCGGGATCGAGCGTCACGCCCAGTCCGGGGCCCTCCGGCAGGGGCAGCATGTTGCCCCGGGGCGAGAACGGCCCCTCCGCGATCACGTCCAGCGGCTGCCAGCGCAGCAGCGACTGGTTGGGCTCGCGGATGTGGGGGTGGGCCGCGCAGGCGTGCAGATAGGCCGCCGTCCCCAGCCCCGAATCGCCTGAATAGCACCAGAAATCCACGCCCGTCGCCTCGCAGGCGGACACGAAGCGCAGCATCCGCGTGAAGCCGCCGAACCCCGCCACGTTCGACACGATGGCGTCGGGCGCGCCCAGCGCCAGCGCCTTCGGCAGGTCGGCGTTGTGCGACGAGAAGGGGATGGTCGTGCGCGCGCGCAGCCGGGCCATCTCGGCCGGGGTGGCGCAGGGGTCCTCCCAGTTGCGCACGCCCAGCTCCTCGAAGGCGGGGGCGAGGCGCAGCGCGGTCGGCACGCTGAAGGCCTGGTTGCTGTCGATGCGGATCATGGCGTCCTCGCCCAGCGCATCGCGCAGGGCCCGCACCAGCGCGATGTTGGCGCGGATATCGGGGTCCGAGACCTTGCCCTCGAAGAAGGTGGTGCCGTGCGCCTCGCGGAAGGCGAGGCACTGCTCGGCCACCGCCGCGACCGTCGCCTCGCCGCCGCGCCCGTCGCGGGGCAGGCGATAGCCGAAATAGTCGGTGAAGGGGATCTCCCGGCGCACCGGCCCGCCCAGCAGGTCCGCCACGGGGCGGCCCCACAGCCTGCCGCGCAGATCCCACAGCGCGATCTCGACCCCGCCCCACGCCCCCAGCAGCCCGAAATCCACGATGGATTCTACGCCCGCGCACCAGGGCAGCACCGCGGCCTCGCAGCCGGCGATGTCGATGGGGTCGCGGCCGATCAGGCGGGGCGCGAAGGCCTCGATGCGCGCGGCGTCGGCATGGGAGGGGGCCTCGCCGATCCCGGTCAGGCCATCCGCGGTCTCGACCTCGACGATGGTCTTGGAAAAGCCGTCGAGCGTCCCGTAGGACCAGACATAGGGGGCCTCGAGCGGGATCAGCACCGGCGTGGCGCGGATGGCGGCGATCTTCACGGGCCTCTCCCTGCGGCGGACGGGCCAGCGTGGCGCGACCGGCACTCCCGGCGCAAGGCCGCGCGGGCGGGGCGTCAGCCGCGGGCGAAGGCGGCGGCCAGTTCCACATGCGGCGACCAGCGGAACTGGTCGACCGGCTGAACCCACAGCAGGCGGAACCCGGCGTCGACCAGCAGCCGCGCGTCGCGGGCGAAGGTGGCGGGGTTGCAGGACACCGCGGCCACCCGGCGCAGGTCCGACCGCGCGATCTGCGCCGCCTGCGCCAGCGCCCCGGCCCGGGGCGGGTCGAACACCGCGGCGTCGAAGCGCGCCAGCTCCTCCGGGTGCAGCGGGCGGTCGGCGAGATCGCGCGCCTCCGTGCTCACGGCCTTCATCCCGGGTGCCGCGCGCCACGCGGCCGACAGCGCCGCGAGCGCGCCGCGGTCGGCCTCGACCGCATGGACCTCCGCCGCCGCCGCCAGCCGCAGGGCGAATGTGCCGCAGCCCGCGAACAGATCCGCGATGCGCGCCGCGCCGCCCGCGGCCTCCGCCACGGCCGCCGCCAGCGCGGCCTCGCCGTCGCGGGTCGCCTGCAGGAATCCGCCGGGCGGCGGCACCACGCGCGCCCGGCCCATGGGATGCGCGGGCGGGCGGGCCTGCGCCACCGTCTCGCCGTCGATCGTCAGGCGCGCCACGTCCAGCGCGCCCGCCCAGGCGGCCAGCCGAAGCCGCCCCGGACCGTCCAGCGGCTTCGCCCCCTCCACCGCCACGTCGAGCCCCGCCTGCGCGGCGGTCAGCGCGATGCGCAGCGCCCCCGCGCGCGAGGCGCAGAGCGCGGTCAGTTCGGGCAGCGACGGCAGCACCGCCACGATGGCGGGGTCGGCCACCGGACAGGCGCTCACGGGGACGATGGCCTCGTCCGCGCGGCCGTGGAAGCCGACGAGCGCGCCCTTCCTGGTCCGTCGCGCCGCCAGCGTCACGCGCCGCCGCGCGCCGGGCGGCGACACATGGATCGGCCGCAGCGGGGCCTCGAGGCCCCGCGCCGCCAGCGCCGCCGCGACCTGCGCCGTCTTCCAGCCCGCCAGCAGCGCGTCCGAGCCGTGCTGCAGGGCGCAGCCGCCGCAGGCGCCGAAATGCGGGCAGGGCGGCGCGACGCGGTCGGGCGAGGGCGCCTCGATCCGCGCCACGGCCAGCCGGTCGCCCGCGCGCGGCCCGGTCGCCGTCTCGCCGGGCAGGGCGAAGGCGGCGTAGACGGGCCCCTCGGGCGTGTCGGCCACCCCGTCGCCGCGATGGCCCAGCCGGTCGATGATGAGCGTTTCCATCGCCGCCGGTTATCCCCCGCCGCGCCCCCGGTCCAGCCCGCGCGGCGGCGGCCGGACCGGCCCTCAGGGCTTGCGCGCGGCGATCAGGAACTCGGCGTTGCCGTCGCCGCCGCGGATCGGGCTTTCCGTCTCCCCCGTCACCGCCCAGCCCGACGCGCCCAGGAAACCGGCGATGCGCGCCCTGACAGCCGCGTGCACGGCCGGGTCGCGCACGACCCCGCCCCGGCCCACCGCCGCCCGGCCGGCCTCGAACTGCGGCTTGACCAGCGCCACCAGCGTCGCGCCGGGGTCCGCGCGGTCCAGCGCCGGCGGCAGGGCCTTCTCCAGCGACACGAAGGACAGATCGGCGGTGATCCAGTCGAATCTCGGCAGGTCGTCGGGCAGGTCGCGCGCATTGACCCCCTCGCGCCGCAGCACCCGCGGGTCGGCGGCAAGGCGCGGGTGAAGCTGGCCGGCGCCGACATCCAGCGCGATCACGCGGGCGGCCCCGCGCGACAGCAGCACCTCGGTGAAGCCGCCGGTCGAGGCCCCGAGGTCGAGCGCCACGGCCCCAGCCGGGTCCAGCCCGAAGGCCTCCAGCGCGTGCAGGAGTTTCAGCGCCCCCCGCCCGACCCAGGGCATCGGGTCGCCCTCCAGCGTCACGGCCGCGCCGGGCGGGACGCCGCGCGCCGCGCGCGTCTCCCGCGCCCCGTCCACCCGCACCGCGCCCGCGGCGATCAGCGCCTGCGCCCGGGCGCGGCTGGGCGCGAGCCCCAGCGCCACCATCCGCCGGTCGAGCCTTTCGGCCAAGGCGTCAGTAGCTGTGGTCGCGGTAGAGGCGGGAGAGATCGCCGCCCCATGCGCCGTCGTAGAGGCGCAGCAACTCGTCGGCCAGCGTCTCGCCGCTTTCCACCGTGTCGCGCAGGGCGTTGAGGAAATGCCCCTCGTCGGCGTCGAAGCCGCCCGACCGCGCCCGCGCCGCGAGGCCGCGCGCGGCGATGTCCAGCAATTCGCCCGCGACAGCGCGCAGCGTGCGCCCGCCGATCCGCGCCGCGAGGCCGGACTCGGCCGCGTCGTCGCGCAGCGCCTCGCGCTGCGCCTGCGTCCAGCCCCTGCAGACATCGAGCGCGGCATCGAGCGCCGCGTCGTCATAGAGCAGCCCGACCCAGAAGGCCGGCAGCGCGCAGAGCCTGCGCCACGGGCCGCCATCGGCCCCGCGCATCTCGATGTATTTCTTCAGCCGCGCCTCGGGGAACAGCGTCGTCAGGTGGTCGGCCCAGTCCGACAGCGTCGGCTTCTCGCCGGGCATCGCCGGCAGGCGGCCGTCGAGGAAATCGCGGAAGGACTGCCCCGCGGCGTCGACATAGGCCCCGTCGCGGTAGACGAAGTACATCGGCACATCGAGCGCCCAGTCGACATAGCGTTCGAACCCGAAGCCGTCCTCGAACACGAAGGGCAGCATGCCCGACCGCCGGCGGTCCACGTCGCGCCAGATGCGGCCGCGCCAGCTGCGGAAGCCGTTGGGCCGCCCCTCCCAGAAGGGCGAGCTGGCGAACAGCGCGGTTGCCACCGGCTGCAGCGCCATGGCGGCGCGCATCTTGCGCACCATGTCGGCCTCGGTGGCGAAGTCGAGGTTCACCTGCACGGTGCAGGTGCGGTACATCATGTCGAGGCCCTGCGTGCCGACCGTCGGCATGTAGCGGGTCATGATGTCGTAGCGGCCCTTCGGCATGCGCGGCATGTCCGCGTGACGCCATTCAGGCGCGGCCCCGAGGCCGATGAAGCCCGCGCCGATGTCCTGCGCGACCGACCGCACCTCGGCGAGGTGCTGGTTCACCTCCTCGCAGGTCTGATGGATGGTGGTCAGCGGCGCGCCGGACAGTTCGAGCTGGCCCCCGGGCTCGAGGCTGACATTGGCCCCGCCCTTCTTCAGCCCGATGATGTGCGCCCCCTCCATGACGGGGGCCCAGCCGAAGCGGTCGCGCAGGCCTTCCAGCATCGCGCGCACCGAGCACGCGCCCGCATAGGGCAGGGGCGCGCGGTCCGCGAGGCGATAGCCGAACTTCTCGTGCTCGGTGCCGATGCGCCAGTCCTCGCGCGGCTTGCAGCCCGCCGCGATGAACGCGACGAGCTCGTCGCGGCTCTCGACGAGGCCGCCGCCCTGCTGGGGTATCGACATGGCGCGCAGTCCTCGGTCAGCGACATTGTGGCGCTGAGTTATGCGGCCACCCGGGCCCCTGTCCAGCGCGCTCAGGATGCGACGGGCAGGGGGCCGCGCCGGCGCCAGAGGATCACGTGCGCGCCCTGCGGCGCGTCCAGCGCCGAGGCGACCGACGCGGCCGAGAATCCGGGCAGCGCGGCGAGCGCGTCGAGCAGGCCCTCCGCCCCCTCGGCCGCCACGGGGATCGCCACGGCGGGGCCGCCGGCCGGGCGCAGCAGCCACACCGGGCCGCCCGGCCGCTGCGCGAGTTCGACCGACAGCAGCGCGTCCAGATCGGCGATGCCCCCGGCCTCGGGGCCCAGATAGCCGACGCGGCCCTCGCGCACCGCGACGAGGCCGGGGCCGCCGCCATCGCGCAGCCGCGCGCGCAGCGCCGCATCGCGGACCAGCCAGGCGGCCGCGGCCAGCGCGAGGACCAGCAGCGCGGCCGGGACCGGCGCGCCTGCCAGCGCCGCGGGCCCGAGCCAGAGCGCGGCCAGCCCGGCCAGCGCCGCCGCCGCCAGCATGCCGCGCCGGCGCGCGATCCAGTCGCGGGCTCCGGGGCGGATCATGCGACGCCCCGCGCGCGGGCGCGGTGGACCCGCGCCGATGCCCCTGTGCCGCCGGCGGTCACGGCGCGTCGCCCGGCGGCGCGTAGCCGGGTCCGCCGGGCGGTGCCCGCTCCGTCCCGGCGACTTCCCGCGCCGCGCGGTCCGGCGGCGCGCGCCAGTCGCCAAGCGCGGCCTGCCAGAGCGCCAGCGCCGCCACGGCGGCGGTGTCGGCGCGCAGGACGCGCGGCCCAAGGCCCGCGGGGCGCGCGAAGGGCAGGGCGCGCAGGGCCGCGGCCTCCTCGGGCGCGAACCCGCCCTCCGGACCGATCAGCACCGCCCAGGGGCCCGGCGCCTCCGCCGCCAGCATCGCGGACGCCGGCGGGCCCGCGCCGGTCTCGTCGCAGAACATCAGCCGTCGCGCGGGGTCCCAGCCGGCCAGCGCCGCCTCGAGCGGCAGGGGCGCCGCGACCTCCGGCACGGACAGCAGGCCGCACTGTTCCGCGGCCTCGACCGCATGGGCGCGCAGGCGGTCGAGGTTCACGCGGTCGGCGTTGGTGCGCCGGGTGAAGACGGGCACGAGGCGCCGCGCCCCCATCTCGGCCGCCTTCTCGGCCACGAAATCGGTGCGGGCGCGCTTGAGCGGCGCGAACAGCAGCCACAGATCGGGCGGCGCCGCCTGCGGGCGCAGCGCCGTCCCGCAGACCAGAGACCCGCCGCGCCGGTCCGCCGTCTCGACCGCGGCGCGCCATTCCCCGTCGCGCCCGTTGAACAGCGCCACGCCGTCGCCCGGCTGCAACCGCATGACGGAGAACAGGTAATGCGCCTGCTCGCGCCCGGGCGCGACCGTCGCGCCCGGGCCCAGCGGGGCCTCGACGAACAGCCTGACTTTCGGCGCGGGATGCGGCATGACGTGTCCCCATGACGATGCGCACACTGAACACCGCCGGGGCGCCCGGCGAAAGTCCCGCTCAGGCCGGTCGCGTCGCGGATGCCGTCCCCGACAACTGGGTGGACCGCCTCGCCCCGCCATGGTCGCGGCCCTGGCTGCGGCTGTCGCGCGCCGACCGGCCGGTGGGGACATGGCTGCTGCTGATCCCCTGCTGGCAGAGCCTCGCGCTGGCCGCCGGCCAGGACGGCTGGCGCTGGGGCGACGCCTGGATCGCGGCCGCCTGCGCCTTGGGCGCGTTCCTGATGCGCGGGGCGGGCTGCACCTGGAACGACGTGACCGACCGCGACATCGACGGGCGCGTGGCGCGCACGCGGTCGCGGCCGATCCCGTCGGGGCAGGTCACGGCGCGGCAGGCCTTCGCCTGGGGGGTGGCGCAGGCGCTGGCGGCCTTCTGCATCCTGCTGACATTCAACGGTTACGCGATCTGGCTGGGCGTGGCCGCGCTGCTGCCGGTGACGATCTACCCCTTCATGAAGCGCTTCACCTGGTGGCCGCAGCTGTTCCTCGGCATCGCCTTCAACTGGGGCGCGCTGATGGGCTGGGCGGCGCATCAGGGGTCGCTGTCGGCCGCGCCGCTGCTGCTATATCTGGGCGGGATCGCCTGGACGCTGCACTACGACACGGTCTACGCGCACCAGGACCGCGAGGACGACGCCCTGATCGGGGTCAAATCGACCGCGCGGCTGTTCGGCGCGGCGACGCGGCGCTGGCTGTGGGGCTTCGCCGCCGCCGCGGTCGCGGGGCCGCTGGCGGCGTCGGCGCTGGTGTTCGAGGGCTGGGCCCTGTGGTCCATGGTCATCGTCTGCGGGCTTTACGGCGCGCATCTGTCCCGCCAGATCCTGCGGCTCGACACCGACGACGCCGGCCTGTGCCTGCGGCTGTTCCGGTCGAACCGCGACGCCGCGCTGATCCTCGCGGCGGGTTTCGCGGCGGCCTCGCTGCTCTGAGCGCGCGGGCCGGCCGACCGGCCCGCGGCGGATGCGCGCCCGGGCTTCAGTGCCCGCCCGACAGGACCAGCGTGCGCACCGGCGTCAGCAGCGCCTGAATGCGGATGATCGCGGCATGCACGACCGCGGTGGCGTCGACGACATGCAGCGCCACCGCCTCGAGCGTGCCGGTCTCGGGGTCGGACAGCCGCTCGTGGTTGCTGGTGTAGACGTTCGCGATGCAGCTCGCGCCCGGCGGCAGGCCGTCGAGCCCGCCGGCGAACATCGGCTCGAGCGTGGTCAGCAGCGTGCCGGCGCTGCCCAGCGCCGAAGCGTCGAGCAGCTGGTCGGCCAGCCGCACCTGGCCCGAGGCCACTGCCTCCTGCACGTCCACGACGACCATCGGGATGACGCGGAAGGGCAGGGCGGCGCAGGTGATCTCGGCCGCCATGCCGGGGCGCAGCACCTGCGCCTCGATCTGGCCGAAGCCCGCGAGCACGGACTTGCGCCCGGCGTCGGCGGGCAGCAGCACGCCGGCCGGCCGCATCACGGCGCTCACGAAATCGCCGACGCGCAGCGAGAACTGCTCGACCGTGCCCGCGACGCCGGCGGCGACCAGCGTCTGCGCCAGCGCCACCTCGGCCTCCGCCAGCTGCGCCAGCGCGCTGGCCCGGCGGGCGGGCAGCACGACCGAGATCTCGGCCTCGACCGCGGCCTTCTGCGCCTGCGCGGCCTCGACCGCGCCGGCGCGCGCCGCGGCGGCATTGCGCAGGCGCTCGAGCTCGCGCGTCGCCACGACGTCGGGGTTGCGCGCGGCGAGCGTCTCGCGCGTCTCGAGTTCGTCGCGCGCCTCCTGCAGCGCGCTCTCGGCCTGCTGCACGGCGCCCTGCGCCGCGGCCAGCCGACGATCGGCCACGGCGAGATCCGCCTCGATCTCGGCGGCGCGCAGCCGCGCGGTCTCGAGCGCGGCGCGTTCGGCCGAATCGTCGAGGCGGAACAGCGGCTGGCCCGGCTCGACCCGCGCGCCGTTGACGACCAGCACCTCCGCCACCCGGCCGCCACGTTCGGGCAGGATCGGCACGGCGCGGAAGAAGCTGCCCGCGCTGACGGTCGAGGGGTGGAAGTAGAAGATCATGGTGATCAGCGACACCGTCAGGATCACGCAGGCGATGATCCCCCAGCGCAGTTCGTAGAACACCGAGAACAGCGTGATCTCGCGACCGATCCGCTTGCCCTGCACGAAGCGGCGGTAGAGGTAATCGGGAAAGATGGTGACGAGCGAGCAGAGGAAGGCCTCAATCACGGCTCGGCCCCCCCGGCGGGCCGGTCCTGTCCGGGTTCGCCGCGGCCCGCGATGCGCTCCAGCGCATCGACCGCCCTTCGCGCCGGGCCCGTGATGTCGGGCAGCTCGACGATGGCGAGGATCAGGGCGGCGACCCAGAACAGGTTCTGGTGGGTCACCAGCGCCAGCAGGCCCAGCACCGCGATCAGCTCGAACTGCGCGCGGTGGCGGCGATGCGCCATGCGTTCGGGCAGCGAATGCAGGGTCAGGTAGAACACGCCCGCGCCCAGCACGCCCAGAACCAGCAGCAGCGCCATCGCGGTCATCAGCGTGTCGCCCTCGCCCGGCGGGGTGATGAAGGGCGGCAGATGGTGCGGCGCGAGGGGGTGCGGCTCGCCGGCCATGGCGTCGTCTCCGAACGGCGCGGCGGGCGGCCCGCCGCAATCGCGCGGACAATTCCACGGGATCGCCGCGAACGCCATCGCCGCGACGATCCGCGCGCCCGCGGACGTCGCGCTGCGACCCGATTGCGACGGCATGCCCCGGGCCGACGGTGCGCCGATGGCGCGCCGCGTCGGGCCCCGGCGGCGGCGCGATCCCTCGGGTCGCCGGCGCGCAGGTCTTGCGTCCCGCTGTCGCATCCGGCGCGGTTCCGGGTCTATGCTGCGCGACCGACCCGGCCGCCAGAGCCGGGCGCGCAGGGAGGACCGGAAGGATGGGCGCAGCGGCGCGACACATCGACGAGATCGAGCGGGTGGCCGCCGGGGCCGACAGCGTCCGGGACCTGGCGGTGGTGGAAAGCTGGCGGCGCTGCATCGACCGCCACCGGCTCGACCCCGCCCGCCCGAGTCCGGCCTACATCGTGCCGGAGACGCGGCTGCGCGAGCACCGCGAGCAGTACGAGCGCCTGATCGCCATCGCCCGCTCCGGCCTGCAGAGCCTGTTCCGGCAGGTGGCCGGACAGAACTATGTCCTGCTGCTGGCCGACCGGCAGGGCGTGACGGTGGATTTCTTCGGCGACCCGGCCTTCGAGGACGAACTGCGCGCGGCAGGCCTCTATCTGGGCGCCGAGTGGTCGGAGCCGCGCGCCGGCACCTGCGGCGTGGGCGCCTGCATCGAATCGGGCGAGGCGCTGACCATCCACCAGTCCGACCATTTCGACCTGACGCACACGCCGCTCAGCTGCACCGCCGCGCCGATCTACGACACGGACGGGGCGCTGACGGCGGTGCTCGACATCTCGCTGCTGCGCTCGCCGCAGCCCAAGATCAGCCAGCGTCTGGCGCTGCATCTGGTGGGCGCGGCGGCGCGGCGCATCGAGCTGGCCAACCTGATGGCGACCATGCGCACCGACTGGGTGCTGCGGCTGGCCCATTCGCCCGAGTTCCTCGACGTGGACCCCGAGGCGGCCGTGGCGCTCGACGCGGCGGGCCGGGTGATCGGCATGACCCATGGCGCGGCGCGGATGATGGCGCGCGCCGCGGGGACCGACTGGCGGCGGCCCGAGACGCTGCTGGGCCGGCCGGTGTCGCAGTTCTTCGAGCTGTCGGTGGACGACCTGCCGTCGCTGACCCGCTGCCGCCCGGCCGAGGAACGGGTGGCGGTGCTGCGCGACGGGGCGGGCCTGTTCGCCCACGCCATCGCGCCCGCCCCTGCGCCGACGCGCGCGCGTGGCGGACGCGGCGGGCGAGGCGGGCAAGCGGGGCAGGGCGGGCGCGACGCCATCCCCGCCCCGCTGCGCGCCCTGAGCGGCGAGGATCCGGCCATGCGGACGCTGCAGGCGCAGGCCGCGCGCCTTGCGCCCGGCCCCCTGCCCATCCTGCTGCGCGGCGAGACCGGCGCCGGCAAGGAGCGGCTGGCCCGCGCCATCCACGCGGCGCGGCCGGAGGGCGGGCCCTTCGTCGCCGTCAACTGCGCCGCCATCCCGGAGGCGCTGATCGAGGGCGAGCTGTTCGGCCATGCGCCGGGCGCCTTCACCGGCGCGCTGTCGCGCGGGCGGCGCGGCCTGATCGAGGAGGCGGATGGCGGGGTGCTGTTCCTCGACGAGATCGGGGACATGCCGCTGGCGCTGCAGGCGCGCCTGCTGCGCGCGCTGTCGGAGGGCGAGGTGACGCCGGTCGGCGGCGCGCGGCCGCGCCGCGTGCGGCTGAAGGTGCTCTCGGCCTCGCACCGCGACCTCGCCGCGCTGGTGCGCGCGGGCCGCTTCCGCGAGGACCTGTTCTTCCGCCTCGCCGCCGCCACGCTCAGCCTGCCGCCGCTGCGCGAGCGCGAGGATTTCGACTGGCTGGTGGACCGGCTGCTGGCCGACCGCGCGCCGGAGGGCGGACCCCGCCCCGCCATCGGCCCCGCCGCGCGCCTTGCGCTGTCGCGGCGGCGCTGGCCGGGCAACCTGCGCGAGCTGTCGAATGCGCTCGCCGTCGCCGCGACGCTGGCGGACGGCGCCGCCATCGCGCCCGAGCACCTGCCGGCGCCGGCCTTCCCCGAGCCGGCGGCGCCCGCCGACCTGCGCGCGACGCTCGACGCCTGCGGCTGGAACGTCAGCGCGGCGGCCCGGACGCTGGGGGTGGACCGCACCACCGTCCACCGCCGGATGCGCCGCGAGGGCGTGACCGCACGGCGCTGAGACCCGCGCGCGGCGGCGCCCCCCTGTGGCGGCGCCGCGCTTGGCCTGTGGCGCCGCCACGGGCCGGGCGTCGGGGCGCGGCCGCAAGCCCATGGATCTGCTTGCCCGCGTGATGTGGCACGGCCTTTGCGATGCACCTGATGCAACCGAACGGACCGCGGCGACGCAACCGCCGCGGCCGCCACCAAGGGGAGGACATCCATGCTCGACATGACGCCGCAGGCGCGCGTCCAGCACCTGCTCACCACGCTCGGCGAGGCGCTGGAGGCAGGCGACATCGACCGCGCCGTTTCGCTGTTCGAGCCGGGCGGCTACTGGCGCGACCTCGTGAGCTTCACATGGAACATCAGGACCATGGAGGGCCGGGACGCCATCCGCGCCATGCTGGAGGCCCAGCTTCCCGCGGTGCGGCCCTCGGCCTGGACGCTGGACCCCAAGGGCGGCGCCTCGGAGGAGGGCGGGGTTGCGACCGGCTGGTTCGGCTTCGAGACCGCCGTCTCGCGCGGCTATGGGCTGGTGCGCATCCGCGACGGCAGGATCTGGACGCTGCTCACCTCGATGGTCGAGCTGAAGGGCCATGAGGAGCCGCTCGGCTTCGACCGCCCGCTTGGGGCTAAGCACGGCGCGGGCAAGCATCGCCCGAGCTGGAAGGAGGAGCGCGAGGAGGAGGCGCGCACCCTCGGCCACACCACCCAGCCCTATGTCGTCATCATCGGCGGCGGGCAGGGCGGCATCGCGCTGGGGGCCCGGCTGCGCCAGCTCGGCGTGCCGGCCATCATCGTCGAGAAGAACGCCCGTCCCGGCGACAGCTGGCGCAACCGCTACAAGTCGCTCTGCCTGCACGACCCGGTCTGGTACGACCACCTGCCCTATCTGCCCTTCCCGCCGAACTGGCCGGTGTTCTCGCCGAAGGACAAGCTCGGCGACTGGCTGGAGATGTACGCCAAGGTCATGGAGCTGAACTACTGGGGCTCCACCACCGCCAGGTCGGCGCAATACGACGAGGCCGCCGGGGAATGGACCGTCGTCGTCGAGCGCGACGGCCGCGAGATCGCGCTGCGCCCGAAGCACCTGGTGTTCGCCACCGGCATGTCGGGCAAGGCGAACCTGCCGAGCTTCCCCGGCATGGAGAGGTTCAGGGGGGACCAGCACCATTCCTCCAGGCACCCCGGCCCCGATCCCTATGTCGGCAAGAAGGCCGTGGTGATCGGCTCCAACAACTCTGCCCACGACATCTGCGCCGCGCTCTGGGAGAATGACGTCGACGTGACCATGGTGCAGCGGTCGAGCACCCACATCGTGCGGTCGGACACGCTGATGGAGATCGGCCTCGGCGCGCTGTATTCCGAACAGGCGGTGGCCAACGGCATCGACCATCACAGGGCCGACCTGATCTTCGCCTCGGTGCCCTACGCCATCCTGCACGAGTTCCAGATCCCGCTCTACGCCCAGATGAGGGAGCGCGACGCCGAGTTCTATGCGGGGCTGGAGAAGGCCGGGTTCTGGCTGGACTGGGGGGCGGACGGGTCGGGCCTGTTCATGAAGTACCTGCGCCGCGGCTCGGGCTACTACATCGACATCGGCGCGAGCCAGCTGATCATCGACGGCAAGATCAGGCTGAAGCGGGGCCAGGTCGAGGAGATCACCGAGACGGGCGTGAAGCTCGACACCGGCGAGGAACTGCCGGCCGACGTGATCGTCTACGCCACCGGCTACGGCTCGATGAACGGCTGGGTGGCGGATCTGGTCAGCCAGGAGGTGGCGGACAGGGTGGGCAAGGTCTGGGGCCTCGGCTCGGGCACGCCCAAGGACCCCGGCCCCTGGGAGGGCGAGCAGCGCAACATGTGGAAGCCGACGCAGCAGGAGGCGCTGTGGTTCCATGGCGGCAACCTGCACCAGTCGCGCCACTACTCGCAGTTCCTGTCGCTGCAGCTGAAGGCGCGGATGGAGGGCATCCCGACGCCGGTCTGGGGGCTTCAGGCGGTGCACCACAAGGGCTGAGCCCCCCGGGCCGGGCGGGCGGGGGCGCGGGGGGCCGGGCGGCCCGGTCCCCGCGTCGCGTGCCGCCCCAAGCGCCGGGGGGGGGGCGCGACCGGCCGCGTCCGGGCGCGGCTCGCGGGGCGGATCGGGCATGCCGACCCAGGGCGGTTCGCGTCGCGGAGCGCCGCCGCCGCCGGCCCGGTCTCAGAACGGGAAAGGCCCCTGCGCGGGGTCGAGCAGGCAGGTCTGGCTCGTCAGCCGCCCGTAGGCCCATCGGTGCACGAGCGCGGCGCCAGGCTCGAGGTCGAAGCACGCCGGCGCGCCGGGGCGCAGGTCGAGCCGCACGGCATGCGAGGGGGCGGGCGCGATCATCGCCGGCCTGCCCGCCCAGACCGTCGTGAAGGCCCGGTGGACATGGCCGCACGCGACCAGCCGGATCGCGGGGCTGCCGGCGACCGCCGCCTCGAGCGCGCCGGGGTCGAGCAGCCGCTGCGCGTCCATGAAGCCGATGCCGGTCTCGAAGGGCGGGTGATGCAGGAACAGGATCGCGGGCCGGTCCGACGCCGTCCGCGCCGCGACCCAGCGGGCCTGCGCCGCGCTCGCCTGCCCGTGACTGGCGCCCGGTGTCGCGGTGTCGAGGCCCACCAGCCGCAGCGCCCCGACATCGGCGCAGAAATCGATAGTCTCGGCTTCCGCCAGCCCGCCGAAGGCGTCGCGGAACGGTCCCCGCGCGTCGTGATTGCCGGGGATGGCGAGAAGGGCCGCGCCGGTGGCGGCGGTCGCCTCGGCCATGATGGCGCGGAACAGGGCATAGGCCTCCGGCTCGCCGCGGTCGGCGATGTCGCCGGTCACGACGATCGCGTCGATGCCGCCGAGCCGCGGGGCCAGCGCGATCAGGCCCGCCGCGGCGCGCCGCAGCCCCGCCTGCGTGTCGACGCGGCCGTAGGCCAGCGCGCCGCCGGCCAGCAGATGGGTGTCGGAAAGCTGCACGACGGTCGTCACGGGGTCTCCTCGGTCTTGGGGGCGACGATCAGCCCGCCGTCGCGCAGGCGCAGGCCGACGCGGGCGCAAGGGGGGGCGGCGGCGTCCGGCGCCGCATCGACGACAAGGGGGCTCTCCGCCGCGCCCGCGATCTCGACGCGCAGCCGGTCGCCGAGGAAGGTGGCGCGCGAGACGGTCCCGGTCAGCGTCGCCAGGGCCGGATCGGCGAGTTCCAGCCCGCCCGGACGCACGAGGAAGGCCATGCTCGCCGCATGCTGCCCCGGGGCAGGCAGGCGCCCGCCGGGCAGGGACAGCCAGCCATCCGCCAGCCGCCCGCCCAGCGGCGCGGCGCCGCCGACGAAGCGCGCGACCCAGGCATCGGCGGGACGGGCATAGAGCGCGCGCGGCGCGTCGGCCTGCACGATCCGCCCCTGCCGCATCACCGCCACGCGGTCGGCGACCGCCAGCGCCTCGGCCTGGTCATGGGTGACGAAGACGGCGGTGATGGCGAAGCGGCGCAGCAGCGTCGCGAGCTCGTCGCGCAGCCGCTCGCGCAGGCCGGCGTCGAGCGCCGACAGCGGCTCGTCCAGCAGCAGCACCCGGGGGCGCACCGCGACCGCCCGCGCCAGCGCCACGCGCTGGCGCTGGCCGCCCGACAGCTGGTCCACCCGCCGGTGCGCAAGCCCGCCCGCGTCGCACAGCGCGAGGACCTCGGCGACCCGCGCGTCGATCTCGGCCCGCGGCGCGCCGCGCACCCGCAGCCCGTAGCCGACATTGCCGGCCACGGTCATGTTGGGGAACAGGGCGTAGGACTGGAACACCATGCCCACATGGCGCTTCTCGACCGGCTGGCGCGTCACGTCGCGGCCGTCGAACAGCACGCGCCCGCCGGGGTCGGGGCGCTCGAGCCCCGCGATCAGGCGCAGGAGCGTGGTCTTGCCGCAGCCCGACGGGCCGAGCAGCGCCAGGATCTCGCCCCGCGGGACGGTCAGCGCGCAGGGGCGGACGGCCTGCGCGCCGCCCGGGAAGGTGCGCGCGACGCCGTCCAGCGCGATGGCGGCGCCGCTCATCGGGCCGGCCCCTTCGACTGCCCCTGCGCCGGCCCCTGGACGCGGGCCGCGGCCCACTGCATCGCCACCAGCAGCGGCAGCACCATCACGAAGAACACCAGCGTGTAGGCCGAGGCGATCTCGAGCCGCATCGAGGCGTAGCTGTCGGCCAGCCCGACCGGCAGCGTCTTGGTCAGCGGCGTGTGCAGCATCCAGGTCAGGTTGAACTCGCCGACCGACAGGGTCACGACCGTCAGCGCGCCCGCGAGGATGCCCGGCGCGGCATTCGGCACGGCGATGTCGATGAAGCGCCGCCAGGGCGGGGCGCCCAGCGCCGCCGCGGCCTCCTCCAGCTTCGGCAGGTCGATGGCGGCGAACACCGCAAGCACCGAGCGGATCATGAAGGGCAGCGTGTAGAGGACATGGCCGACCAGGATGAACCACTCGGAGATGCGGAACCCCCGCCAGGTTCCGTAGAGCTGCAGCAGCGCCAGCGCCAGCGCGAGGCCGGGCACGGCCAGCGGCAGCGACACCACCTCCTCGACCGCGCGGGACAGGCCGCGCGGCGCGCGCGCCAGCGCATAGGCGGCCGGCACGCCGATCAGCAGCGCCGCCGCCAGCGCGCCCAGCGCGATGCGCATCGAGCGCCAGACCGTCGGCGCGTAGAGTTCCCAGACCTGCGCCACCCAGGCGAGGGTCAGGCCCGACGACAGCCCGCGGAAATAGTTCGCCGTCACGCCCGTGACCGCCGACAGGACCGCGGGCAGCACGAGGAAGGCGACCGCGAGCGCCGTGACGGCGATCTGGAGGCCGAGCGCGGCGGCGCGCACCGCCTCAGCCCCCCGCCGCCACCGCCGCGCCCGCGAAGGAGCGGGCGAGAAACAGCAGCGCCCAGGTCACGAGCCCCAGCACGACCGAAAGCGCCGCGGCGGTGGCGATGTTCGCCGCCAGCGTGAACTCGGTGTAGATCACCATCGGCAGCACGTCGATGTTGGTCGCCAGCGTGAAGGCGGTGCCGAAGGCGCCCATCGCGGTGGCGAAGGCGACGGCGCCCGAGGCGACCAGCGCCGGCGCCAGCCCCGGCAGCGTGACGTCGCGCAGCACCGCCATCGGCCCGGCGCCGAGGCTGCGCGCGGCCTCGTGCAGCGCGGGGTCCAGCTTCTCGGCCGCGGCCATCACCGTCAGCAGCACGCGCGGGATCGAGAAGTACAGATAGCCGAAGAACAGTCCCGTGATCGAATAGGCGAACACGAGGCGGGCGTCGAACAGGTCGCGCGCCAGCGCGTTCATCAGCCCCTGCCGCCCGCCCAGCAGGATGATCATGAAGCCCACCACCACGCCGGGGAACGCCAGCGGAAAGGTCAGCAGCCCGATCAGGACGCTGCGCCCGGCAAAGCGCCGCCGCACGAGGAACAGCGCCGCCGTGGTGGCGACGGCGAGCGCGGCGAGGCTGACAAGCGCCGAGACGGCGACGGTCTGGCCGAGCGAGCGCAGGTAGCGCGGGTTCGACAGGGCCTCGATGTAGAGGCTCCAGCCCGACGGCCCCTCCGCCGACGCCAGCACCAGCCGCGACAGCGGCAGCAGCAGGAAGGCCGCCGCGAAGATCGCGAGCGGCAGCGCGGCGAGCAGGGCGAAGCGGTCGGCGGGGCGCATGGGCGACGGTCCGTCGATGGGCCGCGGCCCCTCCCGGTCGGGGGGCCGCGGGCAGGCATGCGGGGTCAGCGCACCTCGGCGAGGTAGCGCTCGCCGAAGGCCTTCTGGACCTCGGCCATGCGCGCATAGTCGATGGCGCGGGCGCGGGCATAGTCCTGCGGGGGCAGGAACTTCGCGGCGACCTCGGCGGGAAGCTCGATGTCGCGCGCCGGGCGGAGATAGGCATTGGTCCAGATCGCCTGGCCCTTGTCGGACAGGATGAAGTCGAGCACCCGCTTGCCGGTCTCGGCGTTCGGGGCCCCGGCGACCAGCCCCATCACATAGGGCACCACCACCGAACCCTCGCAGGGGATCACGAACTCGAAATTCCCGCCTTCGGTGTACTTGGCGCGGTAGGCGTTGAAGTCGTAGTCGAATAGGATCGGGATCTCGCCCGACACCACGCGGGCATAGCTGGTCTGCTTGGGCACGATCGGGTCGTTGGCCGCGAGTCGCGTGAAATACTCGATCGCCGGCCCGAAATCGTCGAGCGAGCCGCCGAACGCCTCGTTCACGGCGACCGCGCCCGCATAGCCGACGAAGGCCGAGGACGGGTCGAGATAGCCGACCATGCCGCGGTATTCGGGTTTCGCGAGGTCCGCCCAGCACTGCGGCACCGGCGCGCCGCCGAGCGCGTCGACGTTCACGAACAGGCCCAGCGTGCCGGAGTGGATGGTGAACCAGCGGCCCTCGGGATCCTTCAGCCCGTCGGGGACCTCGTCGAAGCCCGCGGGCTTGTAGGCCTCGATCACGCCCTCCTCGGCCGCGGCGATGCCGAAGCTGACGCCGAAATAGGCGACGTCGGCGACCGGGGCGGCGCGTTCGGCGATGAGCTGGCTCAGCGTCTGGCCGGAGTTCTTGTTGTCGTGGGGGATCTCGACGCCCAGCTCGGTCCTGATCGCGGTCAGCATCGAGGCCCAGTCCGCCCATTCCGGGGGGCAGTTGTAGCAGATGGCGTCGGCGGCGAGCGCGGGGGCGGCCAGGCTGGCCGCCAGCGCCGCGGCGATGATGCGCTTCATGTCGGTCTCTCCTCGGGGGTCTGTCGCAGGGCTCTCTCGGGGGAAGGTCCGGCCCGGCGTCGGCGCGCCGGTCCCGGACCGGCCGCCGCGGCGAGGGTCTCGCCGGGGCGGAACTGGTGGGGCAGGATCAGCGTCCGCGGCGCGGGCGCCCGGCCCTCGGCGCGCGCCGCGAGCAGCAGCTCCGCAGCGGCGCGCCCCATCCCGACGGTCGGCGTCGCGACCGTGGCGAGGCTCGGGCGCAGCATCGCGCCGACGCCGATGCCGTCGAAGCCGACCACGGCGACGTCGGCGGGCGTCTCGCGCCCCAGCGCGCGCAGGGCGGCGATCACGGCGAGGGCCAGCATGTCGTTCGAACAGAACAGCGCGTCCGTGTCCGGCGCGCGGGCGAACAGCGCCGCCAGCGCGCCGCGGTGGTCGTCGTCGGCATAGGACACTTCCACCAGCGCGGGCGGCGCCGCGCCCGCCGCGGCGAGCGCGGCGGCCAGCCCCTCGAAGCGCTGGCGCGACCGGTCCGAACTGGCGAAGCGCCCCGCGACGAACCCCGCGCGCCGCCGCCCGGCCGCCAGCAGGGCCGCGGCGACATCGGCCGCGGCGGCGCGGTTGTCGACGCAGACCGCGGGCAGGCCGTCGGATGGCTGGTTGAACATCAGCGCGAAGGGCGCGCCCGCCGCACGGGCCAGCGCGACGGCGGCGCTGGCCGCGGCGTCGGCCACGGTCATCAGCAGCCCGTCGATGCGGCGGTCGATCAGCGCCTCGACCGCAGCGGCCTCGCGCGCGGCGTCATAGCCCGAGCAGGCGACCAGCACCGTCAGCCCCGCTTCGGCCGCCGCCGCCTCGACCCCCTCGATCGCCGCGGCGAACACCGGGTTGGCGAAGCTCGGGACCAGCACCCCGATGGCGCCGGACCGCCCGTGGCGAAGCGCGCGTCCCAGCGGATCGATGCGGAACCCGAGCGTCCGCGCCGCGGCCTCGACGCGCAGCCGCGTCCCGGCGCTGACCGGCCCGCGCCCCGACAGCGCGCGGCTGGCCGTGGCGACCGCGCAGCCGGCGGTCCGGGCGACATCGGCGATGGTCGGGCGGCGCATGGCGGGTTCGTCGGTCCCTCTGGAAACGTTTCCAGACTAAGCCCGTCCTGCGACAGCTTGATGATATCCGCCCGGGTTCGTCGGTCCCGGCATGCCGCGCCGCGGCCCCCGCCTTCCCTCCCGCCCGTGCGCATGGTCCCGCCCGCCGGACGGACCGCACCACGACGCGATCGGGGTTCGAGGCGGGCCGGGCCGTCGGGTTCCCGCGTCGGCGAACGGGCCGGGTGTCGGACGCCCCGCATCGGGCGCCGCGACCTCGCATCCGTGCAGGGCGGCGCCGAAAAAGCGCCTCGGCCCGCAATCGGCCCGTCGAAGGTCGCGCAAGAACTCGCGCGCGGGGCAGTCGACCGGACGCCATTGCGCGACGGGGATCGCAAGCCTCGGCCGCCGGACCGCAAGTCGCGCAGCGCCAGGTCTTTGCTCTTCGGACGGGGTTGCTCGGCCTTCCGATGCCTGCCGGGCCTTGATCCATGCCGGGTTGGCAGGTAAGCGTGAAGAACTCGTCGTGACCGCGCCCCCATAGCTCAGCTGGTAGAGCAAGAAATTTGTAATTTCGAGGTCGGGAGTTCGAGTCTCTCTGGGGGCGCCACGCGCGCGCGTCATGGCGCGGGCGGGATGAGGGTTCGGGTCCGACGCGCGCCGACGCCGGGGCGCGCTGCGGTCAGCCTGCGGCCAGCGCCGGGCCGGAGGCGTTCGCGGCAGGCGGCACCCCTTGCAGCGCGGCGGGCAGGGTGAAGCGGAAATCCGCGCCGCCGCCGCGCGCCTCGGTGATCCAGATGCGCCCGCCATGGTGGTCGACGATCATGCGCGCGATGGCCAGCCCGAGGCCGGTGCCGGTGGGGTTGCCGCCCTCGCTCGGGGCCTGGTGGAAGCGGTCGAACACGAGGTCGCGCTGGGCGGGCGCGACGCCCTTGCCGTTGTCGGCGACGCTGACCAGCCACAGGCCCGGCGCCTCGCCCAGTTCGATGCGCACGAGGCCGTCGTCCCTGCGGGCGAACTTGCGGGCGTTCGAGACGAGGTTGACGATCACCTGCAGCAGCCGGTCCCGGTCGCCCGAGACCGGGGCGGGCCGGTCGGGAAGCGCCAGCTCCAGCCGCGCGCTGCGGTCGTCGAACAGGCCGCGGGTCGCGGCGGCCGCGTCGCGGACCACGTCGCGCAGGTCGAGCGGCTCGATGCGCCAGACCATGCGGCCCGATTCCATCTTGGCGATGTCGAGCACCTGGTTGATCAGCCGCGTCAGGCGCTCGCTCTCGCGGATGATGATGTCGAGGAACTCGGCGCGCTGGTCCTCCTCCATCCCGGGTTCGTCGCGGATCAGCTCGGTGAAGGCGCGGATCGAGGTCAGCGGCGTGCGCAGCTCGTGGCTGACGGTGGACAGGAATTCGTCCTTGAGGCGGTCGAGCTCGGTCAGCCTCTGGTTGGCGGCCTGAAGCTCGGCGGTGGCCTGTTCGAGCTTCAGCGACTTGGCCTCGAGCTGGCGCGAGTATTCGAGCACCTGCGTGGTCTCGTCGAGCAGGTTCAGCAGCTCCTCGCCCGAGGCGCCCTCGCGACGCACGGCGGAGGCGATGGCGACGCGGGCCGAGGCCGCGCCGATGGCCCCGGCGATCAGCCGCTCCGTCATGCGGATGAGGCCGAGATCGGCCAGCGCCGCGTCGTCGAGCCTGCGCCCCGGCGCATGGGCGGCGAAGGCGCGCTGGGCGGGCTCCACGCCGACGAAGCGCTCCGCCAGCGTGCGCAGCGCCCCGATCCGGGCCACGCCCTCGACATAGCCGAGGTCGGCGCTTTCGTCCTGGCGCAGCGCCTCGACGAACAGCGTGGCCTGGGTCTTCTCGATCATGCTGGGCCGGTCGAGCAGCGACACGACCACGAAGCAGCCGATGTTGGCCAGCCAGCTCCAGAACAGCGAATGGGTGATGGGGTCGTGGATCTCGACGCCGCCCAGCGCGTAGGGGTTCAGCAGGTCCATGCCGAACAGCGCCGTCTCGAAGCCCGAATCGCGGGCGAAGGAGGGCAGGAACAGCGTGTAGACCCAGACGAGGAACCCCGCCCCCAGCCCAGCGATGGCCCCCCGCCGCGTGCCGCCGCGCCAGAACACCGCCCCGAGCAGCACGGGCGCGAACTGCGCTGCGGCCGCGAAGGACACCAGCCCGATCGACACCAGCGCGTAGGAGCCGTCGAGCAGGCGGAAATAGGCGTAGCCCAGCGCCAGCACGCCGATCATCGCCGCGCGGCGGATGCGCAGCAGCAGCCGCGTCACGTCGCGCATCGCCGCGATGCGGTCGGGCCAGAGCCGCAGCAGCGCGGGCATCACCAGGTCGTTGCAGATCATGCCGGCCAGCGCGATGGTCTCGACGATCACCATGGCGGTGGCGGCCGAGAGCCCGCCGAGGAACACCAGCAGCGCGAGGCTGGTGGCCCCCGCCGAAAGCGGTAGCGCCAGCACGAAGGCGTCGGGCGACACGCCGCCGTCGGGAAAGGCCAGCAGCCCCGCGAGCGCGATGGGCAGCACGAAGATGTTGATCGCCAGCAGATAGAGCGGGAAGGCCCAGGCGGCGGTGCGCAGGTGGCCGGGGTCGGCGCAGCCGACGATGGTGACCTGGAACTGGCGCGGCAGGCAGAAGATCGCTGCCGCCGCCAGCAGCGTCAGGGTGATCCAGCCCGGGCGCGCGGCCTCGAAGGTCATCAGCCGCGCCAGTTCCGGCAGGGCGGCGGCCGCGTCGAACAGCGGGCGGAAGCCGCCCCACAGCCCCCAGACCACGAACACGCCCACCGCAAGGAAGGCCACCAGCTTCAGCACCGATTCGAAGGCGATGGCCAGCGTCACCCCCTCATGGTGCTCGGTCGCGTCGATATGGCGGGCGCCGAACAGCACCGCGAAGGCCGCGAGCGCCGCGCCCACCCACAGCGCGGTGTCGCCGAAGCCGGTCATGGCCGGGCCGCCCGCGTCGGTCAGCGCCTCGACGCTGGCCGACACCGCCTTCAGCTGCAGCGCGATGTAGGGGACGGTGCCGATCACGATGATCAGCGTCGCCATGCCGCCCAGCAGCTGGCTCTTGCCGTAGCGGGCGGCGATGAAGTCGGCGATCGAGGTGATGCGCTGGGCCTTGGCCACCGCGAGGATCTTCCGGAAGGCCATGAAGCCCAGCGCGAAGGCCAGCGTCGGCCCCAGATAGATCGGCAGGAAGCCGATCCCGGTCTCCGCCGCGCGGCCGACGCTGCCGTAGAAGGTCCATGACGTGCAGTAGACCGCGATGGACAGCGCATAGACCTGCGGGTGGCGCATGAGGCTGCGCCCGGCGCGCGCCCGCCGCTCGCCCCACCAGGCCACGGCGAACAGCGCGAGCAGATACAGCACGGCCGCGGCGAGCAGCGCCCAGGCGGACGGCATCTCAGCCCCCCGGCGGCGGCCGGTCGCGCGCCAGCACCAGCGCCAGCGCCGCCACCACCGCGGCCCAGACCCCGAAGACGTAGACGCCGAGCATGGGCAGGCCCAGCAGCGTGCCGGTCGGCACCTCGATCATCGGTGCGTTGAAGGCGACGGCGCCCGCGAGGCCCACGGCGGCGGCGCGCTCGGCGAGGCGGGCCGAGGCCGGCAAGTCAGTAGGCCGCCTGCTTGCGGCGGATCGCGCCCGCGGTCTCGCTGGCCGCCACCGCGTCGCGCAGGGTGCGCACCCCTTCCGCCTCGAGCATGTCCACGAGGCGCAGGTAGACCTCGGCCGTGGCGAGGCTGTCGCCCAGCGCGGTGTGCCGGTCCTCGGCCGCGATCTCGATGGCGAAGCGCTCCGCCAGCGCGTCGAGCGTCAGGCTGCCCGACTGCCCGTCCAGATGCGCGGCCAGCAGCACGGTGTCGAGCACGGGGTTGTCGAAGCGCACGCCGCAGCGGTCCTGCTGCAGGGTGAGGAAGCGCATGTCGAAGGCGGCGTTGTGCGCGACGAGGATCGAATCGCCCACGAAGGCGCGGAAGCGCGGCAGCACCGTCTCGATGGGCGGGGCGTCGGCCACCATCGCGTCGGAGATGTGGTGGATCTTCGTCGAGGCGGCGGGGATGCGCCGGCCGGGGTTGACCAGCTGGTCGAACACCTCGCCGCGCAGCACCCGGCCGTTGACGATGCGCACGCCCGCGACCGAGATCATCAGGTCGCCGCGCGAGGGTTCCAGCCCCGTGGTCTCGGTGTCGAACACCACCACGTCCAGGTCGCGCAGCGGCCGGTCGTCGATGCGGCCCGGGTCGACGCGGCCCAGCAGGTCGAAATCGTAGAACTCGGGGCGCGCCTCGACCTTGGGCGGGCGGCCGCGATGGGCGTCCTTGGGGCCGGCCAGCGGCAGGCGCAGCCGCGCGCGCCCCTCGCCCGCGGGTTCGCACCAGAAATCGGTGCGGTGGCGCTCAAGCACCTCGCGCCCTGTCACGCCGCCCACCGAGGGGTCGAGCGGTTCGCCCAGCCAATGGTCGATCTCGGCCATCGGGATGACGCGCCCGGGCCAGGAGACATCGACATAGACCTTTCCGTCCCGCGGGTTGGCGGCCATGGTGAAGGTGCGCGTCGGGGCCGCGCCGGCGATGCGGTTCATCAGCACGTCGAGCAGTTCGGCCACCGTGACGCTGTCGCAATGCACCCAGGTCGGCTGGCCCACGATCTCGGGCGTGAAGTTCTGCGGGCCGGTGCGCCGGCGGATCGCGGCGGTGAACAGCGTGGTCGAGAACATGTCCGACATCGGCCAGGCCCCGGCCACGAGATCGCGGCTTTCATGCTCCAGCGCGTCGAGGCGGCGGGTCAGCGCGTCGCTCTCCTTCTGCAGCACCGCCTCGAAATCCGCCCGCTCCTCCGCGTCCGTGGCGGGGTCGCACAGCATCTCGACCGCGGCGCGCAGGTTGGCGACCGGGCGGCGCATGCCCTGCGTGGCGTCGCGCAGCAGGCGGTCGCGGCGGATCTGTTCCGACAGCGTGGCGGTCACGTCGTCGAAGGCCACGACATAGCCGGTCGGCGCCGCGTCGGCCTCGTCGAGCATCAGCGTCACGCGGCCCTGCAGCGTGCGCCCGCCATCGGCCGTGGCGCAGACCACCAGCGCCCCCAGCCCGTCGCGGTGGGTCAGGTGCCGCCCGTCGCCGAACCGCCCCTTCAGGCGGTCGAGCGCGTGGCGGAAGGGCTGGGCGGTGACCAGCGTGAACAGCGGCCGGCCCAGCCCGATCTCGCCCGAGACCCGCAGGATGTCGAGCGCGCGGCGGTTGTAGAGCAGGATCTTGTGGTCGAGCGTGCAGATCAGCACGCCCTGCTCCAGATCGCGCAGCACCGTCTCGAGCTGGCGGCGGCGGCGCGCGGCCTCCTCGGTTGCGCGGGCCACGGTCTCCGCCGTCTCGGTCCGCGCCGCGGCCAGCGCCTGCACCACGTCCCGAGCGGCCGGGGCCAACAGGCCCAGATAGCGCGCCTTGTCGGCCGCCACGGTCGTGCCCCCGCCGGTCGCCGCCGCGCGGGCGTCGCGGGCGATGCGCTCGATGGGCTGGGCCATGTTCTCGTCGAACTTCAGCCAGACCCACAGCGTGACGGCGAGGACGCCCGCGCCGGCGATGCCGCCGTACTGGACGGCCGTGTTCAGGTCGAGCAGCCCGCGCGTCACGAGGCCCGCCATCGCGCCGCCGACGCCCGCGGCGACGGCGGCCATGATCAGCGCGAAGAACAGGAAGACGCGGAAGCGCAGGCTCCAGTTCGCCATCGGGGGCGGACCTCAGGCGGCGCCGATCAGGCCGCGGACCATCTCGGCCAGTTCCCGCGTCGAGAAGGGCTTTGTCACATAGGCGTCGGCCCCGAGCGCGAGGCCCTTCTCGACCTCGATGTCACGGCCCTTGGCGCTGACCATCACGATCTTGACGCCCGACCAGTCCGGGTTGGCGCGGATGGTCTGGCAGACGTCGTAGCCGTCGCGCTTGGGGATCATCACGTCCAGCAGGATCAGGTCCGGCGGGTTGTCGGCGACGGCGGCCAGCGCCTCCTCCCCGTCGCGGGCGACGGCGACGGCGTAGCCCTCGCGCTTCATCAGGTGGCGCAGCGACAGGGTGATGCTGTCCTCGTCGTCGACGACGAGCACGGATCGGGTCATGGCCGTTCTCCTGCGCGGTCTCCTCCCGGGAGGCCTTATGGTTATCGCCGCGCCCCGGAGCGGGCGCGGCGCATCACCATAGGGGCCGCGCGCCGGTTTGTCCCGGCGTCACGGCGTCCCGCGCGGGCGGCGTCAGGCGGCCCGCCTCTCCATCGCGCGCACCGTCTCGGCCGTCACCACCGCGAACAGGACGTGCCCGACCAGCGCCACCCAGGTGATGCCGGTGAAGCCTAGGAAGGGCGGGTTGCCGGCGATCAGCGTCGCCATGAAGAACATCGCGAAGACCCACAGCGCCACGCCGTAGAGCAGCGCGCCGATCCGCCAGTGCAGCCCGGGCGCGAAGCGGCGGCGCAGCGGCTCGGCCACGGCCATCCAGCCCAGCGGATAGGCGACCAACCCGGCGACATAATGCAGGAAATGGCCCATCGGGTACGAGGTCGCGCCGGTCAGCACCTGCCAGACCTGCGTCGCCAGCGGCACGGGGGCGAGGTTGGCGAAGCCAAGCAGCGGGCTGAGCGACTGGCCGAAGAAGTCGAAGGCGACGGTCGAAAGCGCGCCGGCGACGCTCATTTCGGTGACGAAGCGGGCGGTGGACTTGCCGTTCAGGGCTTCGGTGTAGAAGGTCGCGGTCATGGTCGCCCTCGGGTCATGGATGCGGCCGGTCGTCCGCGCCGCCGATGCCGGTATTTCGGGGCCGCCGCGCAGGACGTTTCGCCGCAGGGAAAGTTTTTTCAGGGCGCGACGAACCACGCTGCGGCCAGCGGCAGCGCCAGCGCCGTCAGCAGCGCGTTCAGCGCCATGCCCAGCGAGGCGAAGGCCCCCGCCTCGGGCGAGCGGCGCAGCGCCCAGGCCAGCCCGATGCCGTGGCAGGCGACGCCCATGGCGAAGCCCTGCGCGCGCTGGTCGCGCAGGCGCAGGGCGGCGAACAGCCCCCCGCCGACCAGCGCGCCCACCACGCCGGTCACGATCACCAGCGCGGCGGTCAGCGCCGGCAGGCCGCCGAGCCGGTCCGACAGCGCCATGGCGACGGGGGTGGTGACCGATTTGGCCGCGAGCGTGGCCTGCAGCGTCGCGGAGGCCCCGAAGGCCGCCGCCAGCGCCACGGCCGAGGCGCTCGCCACGGCCGAGCCGACCGCCAGCGCCCCCAGCACCGGCGCGGCCGCCCGGCGGATCGCGCCCGCGCTGCGCCACAACGGCACCGCCAGCGCCACCGTGGCCGGCCCGAGCAGCACATGGACGAACTGCGCGCCCTCGAAATAGGCCGCGTAGGGCGTGCCGGTCAGCCACAGCCCGCCGGCGATGGCGGCGATGGCCAGCAGCGTCGGATTGGCGAGGTCGGCCCGGCCGGCGGCGCGCCACAGCGCCTCGGCCGCCGCATAGGCCGCGAGCGTCGCCACCACCGCCCCCAGCGGATGGGCCGCGAGATAGGTCCAAAGCGCGAAGGCGGGGTCCGATGGCGTCACCGCGGGCCGTCCCGCCCCGGCGGCCGCCCCGTCCCCCCTTCGGCGAGCCGCGCGAACAGGCGGAAGGCCAGCGCCGTGGCGGCGATGGCCATGACCGTGCCGCCGATCACCGCGGCGAGGATCGCCGGCCAGCTTTCGGCGACATCGGCGAGGTAGAGCGTGACCCCCACGCCCGCCGGCACGAACAGCAGGCCCAGATGGTCGAGCAGCCCCTTCGCTGCGCGCTCGGTGTCGGGGTCGGGGCCGCCGCGCAGGGCGAACACGGCCAGCAGCCCGACCATCCCCAGCACCGGGCCGGGGACGGGCAGGGCGAAGGTGGCCGCCGCCGCCTCGCCGAGAAGCTGGAGGCCGCAGATCAGGGCGAGCGCGCGGATCATGCGCCCGGGGCCGCGGGGACGCGCTGCGCAAGCGCGCCGCCGGACCATGGCGGGGCCGCGCCGAAGGCCCCGCGCGCGCCGCGCCCCGCCTCGACCAGCGCGGCGATGGCGGCGGCGAGCGCGATGGCCGCGAGCACCGCCAGCGCGATCTTTCCCCAGGACCACGGCCGCGCCCCGCGCACCGCCCCGGTGCGGCCGTTCACCAGCACCCGGTAGACGCGGCCGCGCCAGCGATAGGCCCCGACCCACACCGGCAGCAGGATGTGCTTGAAGGTCACGCCCGAGACCGCGCTGTCGATGCGCTGGATCTGCTGCTGGGCGCCCCCGATGGCGGCGCGGACATCGGCGCGGATCTGCGCGTCCATCATGGCGCGCGCCGTGGCGAAGCCCTGTTCGAGGCCGATGGTGTAGGCCTCGGCGCGGAACCCCGCCAGCCAGTCGCGGCCGTAGGGCCGCAGGTCCTGCAGGTCCCATGGCGCCAGCGCCAGCGTGTCGCGTTCGGGCAGCGAGGCGGAGGCCGGGGCCAGCACGTCGTCGAAATCGCGCGCCACCTGCCCCGAGACCGGCGTCCAGCGGATGCGCGTCGCGGTGCGCGGCTTGCCGCCGGGACCTGCGATGCGGACGGTCTGCATGTCGCCGCGCTGGCCGGCATAGCGGGTGCGGGTGCGGGCGTCGAAGGTCCAGTAGGGCGTGTAGACGCCGTCCAGCCGCCCGCCGTCGCGGGCGAAGGCGGCCAGCCCCGAGGGCGCGAACCACAGGCCGCGCCGCCAGCGCTCGACCCGCGCGCGCGCCTCGCGCGCGTCGATGGCGAAGGGCAGCAGCGCCTGCGGGCGGATGTGGCGGTCGGGGGCGGGGTCGGCCACGACGGGCGTGGCGCAGAACGGGCAGGCGCCGGCATGCGCCGCGCCGTCGAACTCCACCGCCGCCCCGCAGGCATGGCAGCGGACGACCTGCGTCGTCTCGGTCTCGGCCCCGGTCCCGGGCGCCCCGGCCAGCGCGGCGGCGTAGTCGCGCTCGCGCAGCGCCGCGCGCCGGTCGTCGTCGTCGCCCTGGGGGATGGGGGTGGCGGCCCCGCACCAGGGGCAGGCGAGATGGGTCTGGCCGGGGGCGTAGCTCACCGAGGCCCCGCAGGCGCCGCAGGGGTATTGCGACACGCCCGGCGGCGCGGCCGCGTCGGCCGCGCTCAGCGGCGTCGCGGGGGGCCTGGCCTCCCAGGGCCCGGGGGTCTGGGCGGTCATGGCGGGCGCGTCAGGCCCCCGGCGGCGGCGGCGGCGGGAACAGCCCGGCCAGCGCGGGCTCGGCCGCGGCGACGGTCCAGCCGGCGGCCCCCTGCGTCCAGACATGCGCGCCGGGCGCGAGCGCCCCGGCGGCCGCCATCTGCGCAAGCTGCGCGCGGGTGAAGGGGCCGCGCGTCGCGCCGCCCTCGGCCACATGCCACAGCGTCTCGGCGCCCGGCGGCGGGGGCGGGGCCGCGGCCGGGGGCGCGGCGGGGGCCGCGGGCGCGGCGGCGCTCGCGCCGAAGCCGACGCCGAGCATCGCGCCCATGGCCGAGCCGGGCGCATCGGCCGCCGCGCGCATCGCCTCGGCGCGCTGGAACTCGGCGTAGGCCGACAGGTCGCCGACGATGCCCATTTGCGTGCGCCGGTCGAGCGCGGCGGCGACCTCGTCGGGCAGCGAGACGTTCTCGATGTAGAACTCCGGCGTCTCGACCCCGACCGCCGCCAGCTCGGGCGCGATTCGCGCCTTCAGCAGATCGGCCAGCTGCCCGGTGTTGGCCGCCATGTCGAGCACCGGGATGCCCGATTCAGCCAGCTTGGTCGACACGCGCGCAACGATCAGGTTGCGCAGCTGTCCGGCGATCTCGCCCGTCGTCACCTCGCCGTCCGTGCCGACCACCTCGCGCAGGAAGGTCGCGGGGTCGGTGACGCGGATGGCGAAGCTGCCGAAGGCGCGCAGGCGGGTGGCGCCGAATTCCGGGTCGCGCACGATCACCGGGTTCTGCGTGCCCCATTTCAGGTCGGCGAAGCGGCGCAGCGAGACGAAGTAGACCTCCGACAGGAAGGGCGATTTGAAGCCGTGGTCCCAGTGCTGGAGCGTGGTCATCACCGGCATGTTGTTGGTCTCGAGGATCCACAGCCCCGGCGCGAACACGTCTGCAAGCTGGCCCTCGTGCACGAACACCGCCGCCTGCCCCTCGCGCACGGTCAGCTTCGCGCCGTACTTGATGGCGTTGCCATGGCGTTCGAAGCGCCAGACGATCTGGTCGCGGTCGCGCTCGGTCCATTCGATGACATCGACGAATTCGCCGGTCAGGCGGTTCCACAGGCTCATGTCCGGACCCTCCGCTGCGCCGCTTCCGTATAGCCGCCGCGCGCGCCGCCGTCACGCGGCGCGCAGGCCCGCCAGCCGCACGCCATGCGCGCGCAGGCCGTCCGCCACCGCCCCGGCCATCGCCGCCGCCTGCGGGCTGTCGCCATGGACGCAGACGCTGTCGATGGGCGTGGGCAGCACGCGGCCCGAGGGCGCGACGATCCCGCCGGCCCGCAGGAAGGCGAGGATCTGCGCCACCGCGGCGTCGGCGTCGTGGATCATCGCGCCGGGCTCGCCGCGGGGGACCAGCGCGCCGGTCTCGCCATGGGCGCGGTCGGCGAACACCTCCGCCGCCACGCGCAGCCCCGCGCGCAGTCCGGCGCGCGGCAGGGCGGTGCAGGCCGTGCCCAGCAGCACCAGCGACGGATCGAAGGCCGCGACGGCGCGGGCGACGGCATCGGCCAGAGCATCATCCGCCGCGGCCATGTTGGACAGCATGCCATGCGCCTTGACATGCGTGACGCGCGCGCCCTCCGCCCGGGCGATCCCGTCCAGCGCCCCGATCTGGTACAGCACCATGGCCTCGACCTCCGCCGCCGACAGGCCCATGGCGCGGCGGCCGAAGCCCTGCAGGTCGGGGAAGCCGGGATGGGCCCCGATCTCGACGCCGGCCCCCGCGCAGGCCCGAACCGCCGCGCGCATCACGGTCGGGTCGCCGGCGTGGAACCCGCAGGCGAGGTTGGCGGCCTGCACCAGCGGCAGCAGCGCCGCGTCGTCGCCCATGCGCCATGGCCCGAGGCTTTCGCCCATGTCGGCGTTGAGGGTGATCTTCATCGGTGCTGCTGCTCCGGCGGCAGGGCGTGGGGGAAATGGTCGGGCCGCGCCGCGTCGACCGCGGCGCCGGCGAGGTCGGCGCCCAGCAGCGCGGCCGGATCCAGCCCGCCCACCGGGCGGATGGCGGCGACGGCGGCGGCCAGCCGCGCCTGCGCCGCGCGCCGCGCCGCCTGCGCCTGTTCCAGCGTCGCGGGGGCGAAGCGGACCGTCGCGCCGGGCGACAGGCGGCCGGCGCGCGGCAGGTCGGCGAGGATCACCGTGGCGATCTTGGGATAGCCGCCGATGGTCTGGGCGTCGGCCCCCAGCAGGATCGGCCGCCCGTCATGGGGCACCTGCACGCAGCCGGGGACGAGGCCCTCGGACAGCAGCTCCGCCCCCGGCGCTTCCTGCGCCAGCGGCGGGCCGTCCAGCCGCGCGCCCATGCGGTCGGCCTCGCCCACCGTCCAAGCGGCGGCGAAGAACGCCTCCAGAGCCTCCGCCGCGAAGCGGTCGGCCTGCGGGCCCGGCATGGCGCGGAGGGGGGCGGGGTCGTCGGGCCAGTCGGTGGCGCGCTCCGGCCCCTCGGGCGGGGCGCCGGAAAGCGGCAGCCGGTCGCCCGCCCGCAGCGCGCGGCCATGCCAGCCGCCGAAGCCCGCGCGCAGCATCGTCCCGCGCGACCCCAGCACGGACGGCACCTCGGGCGCGGGCCAGAGCGCCAGCGAGCCGACCGCGCCCGCGCAGGCCCCCACGGCCAGCGCGTCGCCCGGCTGCAGCGTCGCGCTGCGCCAGGGGGGCAGCGTCTCGGCGCGCCCGTCGGCGCGCGCGATCCTTCCGGCGGCGTGGGCCAGCGCCACGCGCAGCGGTCCGCCCTCGGCCGCCACAGTGGGTCCGGACAGGCGGAACTCCAGCGCCGGCGCATCCTGCGGCGCGCCGGCCAGCGCCAGCGCGATCCGGTGGCCGTCCGGGTCCGCCGCCCCGCCCGACGGGCAGCCGTGCCGCCGCGCCCCGTCGCGGCCGAGGTCCTGCAGCGCCGTCTGCGGCCCGGGGGCGCGGATCAGCAGCGCGGCCGTCATGGGCGCGCTCCCGGCACGAAGCGCACGCTGTCCCCGGGGGCGAGGCGCGCGGGCGGGTCGGCCGCGGGGTCGAACAGGCGGAAGTCCGTGCGGCCCAGCAGATGCCAGCCGCCGGGGCTTTCCCACGGATAGATGCCGGCGAAGCCGTTGGCGATGGCGACCGAGCCCGCAGGCACCCGCAGCCGCGGCGCGGCCCGGCGCGGCAGCTTCAGGCGGTCGGGCAGGGGGCCGAGGAACGGGAATCCGGGCAGGAACCCCACGGCGAGCACCGGCCAGTCCTGCGCGCAGAGCGCCTCGGCCAGCGCCTCGGGGGCGATGCCCAGCGTCGCCGCGGCCTCGGCCCGGTCGGGGCCGGCCTCGGCGCCGAGATCGACGGCGATCTCGACGCGGCGCCCCGCGCCGGCGGCGGCGTCGGACGGGGCGGCGGCGGCGGCCAGCGCCAGCGCCTCGAGCGCGGCGCGGTCGGCCTCGGGCGCGTGGTGCACGGTCAGCGTCGCGAAGCTCTGCACCGTGTCGCGCACGCCCGCCCCCTCGCGCAGGATGCGCGACCCGATGGCCCGCAGCCGCGCCGTGGTCTCCGGGCCGGGGGCCGCGTCCATCGCCACGGTGAAGGCGCCGTCGCCGAGCGGCAGGATGCGGGCGGGGGGCGGGGCGGGGACCATGCGCGAGGCTACACCGCCCGGCCCCGCCGTCCCAAGGGGGCAGGCGCCGGATGGGCGGGGCATCGCCCGGGGCGGCATGCCGCGGGAGGCGGGCGCCGCGCGCGGGGGGCGTGGAGGGGGGCGCGCCGGGTCTGGCCCCGCGCCGCGCGGCGCCCTAAGCGTGGCCGCCGCGCGAAGGGGGAGGGCCGCCGATGAGCGACGATCCGGAAGGCGAGGCGGCCGTCGACGAGGCGGCGCTGGCCGAGGCCTACGAGGCGGGGCTGGCGGCCGAGAAGGCCGGCGACCGCGACGCGGCGGCCGCCCATTACGCCCGCGCGCTGGCGCTCGACCCCGCCGACCGCGGCGGGGTGTCGGTGCGGCTGGCGGGGCTGGGGCTGGCGCCCGCGCCGGACCGCGCGCCCGAGGCCTATGTCGCCACCCTGTTCGACCAGCACGCCGAGGCGTTCGAGACCATCCTCGTCGACCAGCTCGGCTACGCCACGCCGGGCGACCTGCGCATGGCCTTCGCGCGGCTGGGCGTGGAGCGGCTGGGGCGGCTGCTCGACCTGGGCTGCGGCACCGGGCTCGCGGCCGAGGCGCTGGGCGACATGGCCGACCACCTGACGGGCGTGGACCTGTCGGAGGGCATGCTCGATCTCGCCTTCGAGAAGGACATCTACGACGACCTGTTCGTGGGCGACGCCGAGGGCTTCCTCGACGCGGCCGAGGAGGTCTGGGACACCATCGTGGCGACGGACGTGTTCCCCTATCTCGGCGCGGTCGAGGGGCTGATCGCGCTGGCCGCCGCGCGCACGGCGCCGGGCGGGCTGTTCGCCTTCTCGACCGAACGGGCATCTGCCGCGGCGCTGGCCGGGCGGCCCTGGATGGTCGGGCCGCTGCACCGCTATGCCCATGACGACGCCTGGCTGGCGGCGCGGCTGGGCGAGGCGGGCTTCGCCGTGCTGTCCTGCGAGCGCGTCGTGGTGCGCTGGGACGAGGGCGCGCCGGTCGAGGGGTCGCTGATCGTCGCGCGCCGGGGCTGAGGCAGGCGCGGCCGTCCCGCGCGCGGGGCGCCGGGCGCGGCCGCGGGGCCGGGCCCGATGGCCGGCCGCCTAGGGCCGCGCCGGCCCGAGGCGCAGGGCGGCGGGGCCGGGCGATTCGTCCCCGGTCGCGGCGCGGCGGAACACCATCACGCCCAGATGGGTCTCGACGGTGGCCGACAGCATGCCCTTCTTCGCCTCCATCGGCACGAGGTCGGTGCGCAGGTATTCCCAGCCCTCGGCCGCCTGTTCCGCCAGCACGGCCTCGATCGCGCCCAGCAGCGCGTCCTCGCAGGTCTTGTGCGCCCGGCTGCGGCGGGCCTTGCGCGGGGCGGCGACGCAGCGATAGCGCCAGAAACTCTCGCTCATTCGATCCCCAGCCCCTGCCTGACCAGCGCCTGCACCGTCTGGGGCGCGGCCTTCCCGCCGGTCTGCTTCATCACCTGCCCGACGAACCAGCCCGCCAGCGTCGGCTTGGCGCGGGCCTGCTCCGCCTTGTCGGGGTTGGCGGCGATCACCGCGGCCACGGCGGCCTCGATGGCTCCGGTGTCGGTGACCTGCGCCATGCCGCGCTCGCGCACGATGGCAGCGGGGTCGCCGCCCTCGGTCCAGAGGATCTCGAACAGATCCTTGGCGATGCGGCCCGAGATGGTGCCGTCGGCGATCAGGTCGGTCAGGCCGCCGAGCTGGGCCGGCGACAGGCGCGCGCCCAGCGTCTCCGGGGCCAGCCCCTCGCGGTTCAGCCGGGCGAAGCCTTCGTTGACGATCCAGTTCGCCGCCTGCTTGCCGTCGCGCCCCGCCGCCGCGGACTCGAAGTAATCGGCCGTGCCGCGGTCGGCGGTCAGCACGCCCGCGTCGTATTCGGTGACGCCGTACTGCGCCACGAAGCGCGCCTTGCGGTCGTCCGGCAGTTCCGGCAGCGCGTCGCGGATGGCGTCGACCCAGCCCTGCTCCAGCTCGAGCGGCAGCAGGTCGGGGTCGGGGAAATAGCGGTAGTCGTGCGCCTCCTCCTTGCTGCGCATGGGCCGGGTCTCGCCGCGCGCGGGGTCGTAGAGGCGGGTCTCCTGGTCGATGCGGCCGCCGTCCTCGAGGATGGCGATCTGGCGGCGGGCCTCGTGCTCGACGGCCTGAGCGATGAAGCGCATCGAGTTCATGTTCTTGATCTCGCAGCGCGTGCCCAGCCGGCCGAAATCGCCGGTGGCGCGGAAGGCGTCGTGGTCGCCGGGCCTGCACACGCTCACGTTCACGTCTGCGCGCAGACTGCCCTCCTGCATGTTGCCGTCGCAGGTGCCCAGCCAGCGCAGGATCTGGCGCAGCTTGCGGACGTATTCCGCGGCCTCCTCCGGGCTGCGGATGTCGGGGCGGCTGACGATCTCCATCAGCGCGACGCCGGTGCGGTTGAGGTCCACGAAGCTGCGGGCCGGGTCCATGTCGTGCACGCTTTTCCCCGCGTCCTGCTCGACATGGATGCGCTCGATGCGCACGCGGCGGCCCAGCCCGGGCCCGAGGTCGACCAGCACCTCGCCCTCGCCGACCAGCGGGTGGTAGAGCTGGCTGATCTGATAGCCCTGCGGCAGGTCGGGATAGAAATAGTTCTTGCGGTCGAAGCGGCTGTGCAGGTTGATCGTGGCCTTCAGCCCCAGCCCCGTGCGCACCGCCTGCTCGATGCAGAAGGCGTTCGGGACCGGCAGCATGCCCGGCATCGCGGCGTCGACCAGGCTGACCTGCGTGTTGGGCTCGGCCCCGAAGGCGGTGGCGGCGCCGGAGAACAGCTTGGACTTCGAGGCGATCTGGGCGTGGACCTCCATGCCCACCACCACCTCCCAGTCGCCGGTTGCGCCGTGGAAGGTCTTGGGCGCGGGCTCGGCATAGGCGAGGGCGGTCATGGCGGGGCTCCCGTGCGGCGGCGGCATGTTCTAGGCGCGGGCGCGGGGTCGCGCAACCGACGCGGCGCGCTTGCCCCGACTCGGTTTCGATCGTTAAGCTTTAAGGCGGCGCACAAGACGCGCGAAGGTCGCCCTCGCCTGCCGCCCGGGCTGCCGTGCCCGCCGCCTTCCCTGCGCCCCGGCCCGGGCATTCCGCCGGGCTGGCTTGCGGTTTGGGTGGAACGGCATGCCGACTGGCGTCGTGAAGTGGTTCAATGCGACCAAGGGCTACGGATTCATTCAGCCCGACGATGGGGGTGCCGACGTGTTCGTGCACATCACCGCCGTGCAGCGCGCGGGCCTCGACGGCCTGAACGACGGGCAGAAGGTGTCATTCAATCTCGAGACCCGGCGCGACGGACGCACGGCGGCGGCCGACATCCAGCTGCTCTGACGGGCGGGGACCGCGGCGCCCGCCCGCCGGCGCCGCGGTCGGGCGCATCAGTCGGTCGCCGCCAGCGTCTCGTCCAGGAAGGCGGTGAAGGCGGCCCAGGACTTCATGTCGGCGCGCTCGCGGTAGCGGTCGGAGCCGAAGACGGTGAAGGCATGCGGCGCGCCGGAATACACCTCGACGTCATAGGTGACCTGCGCGGCCTCGAGTTCGACCGTCAGCTGCGCGACCTCGGCCATGGTCGGGTTCTGGTCGGCGCCGCCGTGCAGGATCAGCACCGGCGCGGTGCCCGGCGCCCAGGCCTGCCCCTCGGGCGTCGCCACGCCGCCATGGAAGCTCGCCCAGCCCGCCACGCCCTCGCCGAGGCCCGAGCGCGCGAATTCCAGCGTCGCGGCCCCGCCGAAGCAATAGCCCATGACCACCGCATCCTGCGCCGCGCCCTGCGCCCGCGCGGCCTCCAGCCCGGCGACGAGACGCGCGCGCATGGCCTCGCGGTCGGCATAGAGCGCGCCGGTGGCGGCCCGCCGCGCGTCCATCGTGTCGGGCCGCACGCCCGCGCCGAACAGGTCGAGCGCGAAGGCGTCGTAGCCGAGCTCGGACAGCATGGCCGCGCGCGTCTGCTCGTATTCGGTGAGGCCGTCCCAGTCGTGCACGATCACGACGAGGCCCTTCGAGGGGCCGGAGGCCGGGACGAACCAGCCCTCGAAGGCCTGTCCGTCCGCTTCGTAGGACACGGGCGCGGCGAAGGCGGGGGCGGCGAAGGCGGCGAGGCCGGTCAGGGCGGCGGCGGCTGCAAGGCGCATGGGCTTGGTCTCTCCCTCGGGTTTCTCCCGCCCGCGAGGTAGGGCGCGGGCCGGGGGCGCCCAGCCCGGCCCGCGGCCGGCGCGGCGCGTCAGACGCGCCGCTCGACCATCAGCTGCTTGATCTGGGCGATGGCCTTGGCCGGGTTCAGGCCCTTGGGGCAGGTCTTGGTGCAGTTCATGATGGTGTGGCAGCGGTAGAGCTTGAAGGGATCCTCCAGCGCGTCGAGTCGCTCGCCGGTGGCCTCGTCGCGCGAGTCGATGATCCAGCGATAGGCGTGCAGCAGCGCCGCCGGGCCCAGGTAGCGGTCGCCGTTCCACCAGTAGCTGGGGCAGGAGGTCGAGCAGCAGGCGCACATCACGCACTCGTAAAGGCCGTCGAGCTTCTTGCGGTCCTCGATCGACTGCCGCCACTCGGTCCCGGGGATGGCGGTCTTGGTCTCCAGCCAGGGCTGGATGCTGGCGTGCTGGGCGTAGAAATGGGTGAGGTCCGGCACCAGATCCTTGATGACCGGCATGTGGGGCAGGGGGTAGATCTTGATCTCGCCCTTGATCTCGTCGATCCCCTTGGTGCAGGCGAGCGTATTCAGCCCGTCGATGTTCATGGCGCAGCTGCCGCAGATCCCCTCGCGGCAGCTGCGGCGGAAGGTCAGCGTCGGGTCGATCTCGTTCTTGATCTTGATGATCGCATCCAGGACCATCGGCCCGCAGCGCCCGACATCGACGAAATAGGTGTCGACGCGCGGGTTCTGCCCGTCCTCGGGGTTCCAGCGATAGATGCGGAAGGTCCGCATCTCCTTCGCATCGGCGGGCTTGGGCCAGGTCTTGCCGACCGTGATCCGCGAGTTCTGGGGCAGGGTGAATTCGACCATGGGGTCATCCTCCGGTGGGCGAGGGGGCGGCGGCCCGGCGCGCCTGCACGAAGCGCCAGCTGCTCTCGATCTCGAAATTCGCGAAATAGCGCGCGACGCCATGCGCGCGCAGCGTCACGCCGTCCCAGCGCGCGCGGATCGCGGGCGCGGCGGCGGCGATGCGCCCGTCATCCGGCGCGAGGTTCTCGATGACCGCGAGGCCGGTCGGCCAGGCGTCCAGCACGCTCACGCGCAGGTCCGGGCGCGTCTCGACCAGCGCGGCGAGGGCCTTCCAGACATCGCCGGTCCAGGCGCGCGTGGCGCTCTCGTCCCAGTCGCGGTCGGCCATGGCATGCGTGGTGGGCGCGCAGTCATGCAGCAGGATGCGCCCGCCCGGCGCCATCAGCGGCTCGGCGGCGGCGAAATCGGCGAGCAGCGCCTCGTAATGGTGAAGCCCGTCGAGGAAGGCGAGGTCGGGGCGGATGCCCGCCGCCCGCAGGAAGCCGGTCGCGAAGAACTCGTCGCTCGTGGACTGGAAGAAATGCGCCCGGCGCGCGCCCGGGACCGGCCAGCCCTCGAATCGGAACTGCGGATCGACCGCCACCACGTCGCAGGTCGCGCGGGCGAGGCTGTGGCCCTTGAACGCCCCGATCTCGAGATACCAGCGCGGCGCGAACAGCGCGTGCAGCGCCCCCAGCACGTCGAGGTAGTGCGGCCCGTCGATGACCGGCCAGCCCTCGGGGGATGCGGCGGGGGCCGGTCCCGCGCCCGCGCGCCAGCCGATGGGCGTGAGGGCGCCGATGGCCTTGCGCTTCTCTCCCGCAGGGCGTGCGCGGGCGCCGCCGAACACGGCTTTCAGCATCGCCCGAACCCTTCGGGCGACGCGGTCTCTGGGCGGGGCGACTCGGATCTCACCCCTCCCTGCCCTCGGCTTCGTCGCCAGTCGCGGCATCGTCCGACCGTGCCCCGAGCCTGTCGACCTTCTGGTGCAGCGCGGCCACCTCCTGCCGCAGGGCGCGGAGGTGTTCGAGGATCTGCAGTTCGGCGTCCTCGCGGCTCATGTCAGTAGACGCGCGCCTTGGGCGCGATCTTGCCCAGCTCGATGCCGTTCGACAGCGGCTCGAGATGCACGGGGCGGTAGCCCAGCGTCACGCTGCCGGTCTCGGACACCCAGGCGAGCGAGTGCTTGCGCCATTCGCTGTCGTCGCGGGCCTTGAAGTCCTCGCGCGCATGGGCGCCGCGGCTTTCCTGCCGGGCCTCGGCGCAGACCACGGTGGTGATGGCGTTGGCCATCAGGTTCTCGAACTCCAGCGTCTCCATCAGGTCGCTGTTCCAGATCAGCGAGCGGTCGGTCACGCGGATGTCCGCGGCCTCCTGCCAGATCGCCGCCATGCGCTGGCAGCCGGACTGGAGCGACTCGGCCGTGCGGAACACCGCCGCGTCCTCCTGCATGGCGCGCTGCATCTTGTCGCGCAGGCTGGAGGTCGGCGTGCCGCCATCGGCGTGGCGGATGCGGTCGAAGCGGTCCATGGCCTTGTCGACCGAAGCCTTGGGCAGGTCGGGGGCCTCGGTGCCGCGCTCGACCACCTGCCCGGCGCGGATGGCGGCGGCGCGGCCGAACACCACGAGGTCGATCAGGCTGTTCGAGCCCAGCCGGTTGGCCCCGTGCACGCTGGCGCAGCCGGCCTCGCCCACCGCCATCAGGCCGGGCACGATGCGGTCGGGGTCGTCCACGGTGGGGGCCAGCACCTCGCCCCAGTAGTTCGTGGGGATGCCGCCCATGTTGTAGTGCACGGTCGGCAGCACCGGGATCGGCTGCTTGGTGACATCGACGCCGGCGAAGATGCGCGCGCTCTCGCTGATGCCCGGCAGGCGCTCGTGCAGCACTTCGGGCGGCAGGTGGTTGAGGTGCAGGTGGATGTGGTCCTTGCGCTCGCCCACGCCGCGGCCTTCGCGGATCTCCATGGTCATGCAGCGAGATACCACGTCGCGCGAGGCGAGGTCCTTGTAGGTCGGGGCGTAGCGCTCCATGAAGCGCTCGCCCTCGCTGTTGGTCAGATAGCCGCCCTCGCCGCGCGCGCCCTCGGTGATCAGGCAGCCGGCGCCGTAGATGCCGGTCGGGTGGAACTGCACGAACTCCATGTCCTGCAGCGGCAGCCCGGCGCGCGCGGCCATGCCGCCGCCGTCGCCCGTGCAGGTGTGCGCCGAGGTCGCCGAGAAATAGGCGCGGCCGTAGCCGCCCGTGGCCAGGCACACGGTCTTGGCGCGGAAGCGATGGATCTTGCCGGTCTCGAGCTCCCAGGTCACGACGCCGACGCAGCGCCCGTCCTCGCTCATCAGCAGGTCGGTCGCGAAATGCTCGATGAAGAACTCCGCGCCCTGCTTGAGGCTCTGGCCGTACAGCGTGTGCAGGATGGCGTGGCCGGTGCGGTCGGCGGCGGCGCAGGTGCGCTGGACCGGCGGGCCCTCGCCGTATTCGGTGGTGTGGCCGCCGAAGGGGCGCTGATAAATCTTGCCATCCTCGGTGCGCGAGAACGGCACGCCGTAATGTTCGAGTTCGTAGACCGCCTTGGGCGCCTCGCGCGCGAGGTATTCCATCGCGTCGGTGTCGCCCAGCCAGTCCGACCCCTTCACGGTGTCGTACATGTGCCACTGCCAGCAATCCGGCCCCATGTTGCCGAGCGACGCCGCGATGCCGCCCTGCGCGGCCACTGTGTGGCTGCGCGTCGGGAACACCTTGGTCACGCAGGCGGTGCGCAGCCCCTGCTCGGCCATGCCGAGCGTGGCGCGCAGGCCCGCGCCTCCCGCCCCCACCACCACGACGTCATAGGCGTGATCGACGTATTCGTAACCAGCCATCTGGATTGCGTCCCCGTCCTCAGCCGCCGAAGGCGATCTTGGCCACGCCGAACACCCCGGCGAGGCCCATCACGGCGCAGAACCCCGTGTTGGCAAGCAGCGCGCCCGTGCGCCACGCCTTGCCGTGCACATAGTCCTCGATGACCACCTGCAGCCCGTACTGCAGGTGCCGGAACCCGACCGCGAGGAACAGGATCATCACGATCGCGTTCCAGGGGTCGGCATAGGTCGCGAGCACCGCCTCGTGGCCGGCACCGATGGCGCGGCCGAGCGGCAGGATCGCCAGCACGGTCAGCGGGACCATGGCGATGGCGGACAGGCGCTGGCTCCACCAGTGCTCGACGCCGTCCTTGGCGGAGCCGAGGCCCAGCACGCGACCCATCGGGGTCTTGTAGCTCATGGCGCGCGTCCCCCTTCAGACCGCGACGACGGTCAGCACGGTCAGCGCCGCGGCGGCGACGACGACCAGCTTGCCGGTCCGCTCGGCGTCCCTGAGTTCGAGGCCGTAGCCCGCATCCCAGGCGAGGTGCCGCACGCCGTTGGCCGCATGATACCAGAGCGCGAAGGCGGACCCGAGCAGCACGAGGTTGCCGATCCACGAGGTCATCAGACCGTCCACCGCGGCGAAATAGTCGGGCGAGGTGGCGGCCGCGAGCAGCCACCACGCCACCAGGAACGCCCCGAGCGCGAGGCCCACCCCGGTGATGCGGTGCGTGATCGACAGCACCATGGTCCATTCCGGCTTGTAGACCGAAAGATGCGGCGAGAGGGGGCGGTTGCCCCGGTTCACGTCAGCCATCGTCACCCCCGTGGAGCCGGGGCTGCGCCCGCATGCTCCGGCTCGTTCTTGCTGCTGTGCACCGTAAGCGACCCCTGCGTGGCGCCACAACCGGACCGGCGGCGCCATGGCGTCGCGGCGTCATGCGAAATGGGGCGGGGGCGTGCCGCGACGGTGGGGCGCGGCGTCGCAGGGGGGCGCCGCAGGGGCCCCTCAGGCCGGGCGCGGGGCGAGGCGGCCCGTGGCGGCCCAGGACAGCGCGTCCTCCAGCTGGTCCTCGCCCCAGAACGGTTCGGCGGTCCCGGCCGCCGGACCCGCGGCGTGGAAGAAGGGCGCGCCGAACACGCCCGCCGCAATCGCGGCCTCGGTGTTGGCGCGCAGGCGGTCGGCCATGGCGGGCGCGGCGGCGGCGAGCGCGTCCGGGTCCAGGCCGGCCTCGCGCGCGCAGCCGGCCAGCACCGCCGGATCGGCGATGTCGCGGCCGCGCCCGTGCAGCGCCAGCGACACGGCGCGGCAGAAGGCGGGGCCCGCCGGCGTCTCGAGCGCCGCCAGCGCCTGGCGCGCCGCCGCGACGCTGTGGGCGGGGAAGGGGCCGGCGCGGTCGAGCGGCAGGCCGAGGGCGGCGGCGCGGCGGGCGAGGTCGCGCCACATGAACGCGCCCTTGGCGGGGTAGATCAGGAAGGGCGAGGTCTGCCAGCCCTGCCCGCGGAACACCGGCCCCAGCAGGAAAGGCCGCCAGTCGAGCGCCACGCCATGCGCGGCGGCCCGCGCCTCGGCGCGCTGGATCGCGAGATAGGCGTAGGTCGAGGCGAACTCGATCCAGAAGGTCAGGCGCGGGGCCCCGGGGGCGGCGCCCGCGGCGGCGTCGGGGCGGGGCTGCGGGTCCGGCATGGTCGCGGGTCCTTCGGGTGCGGGGCGGGCAGGGGGCATGTCGCCCAGGGGGGATGTCGCGCAGGGCGCATCGCGCTGGGGGGCGGCGGGTCATGGGATTGTCCGCGCGCGGCCGGCGCGCAGGGCCGCGGCATGCGCAGCGGCGGAACCGCCGGGGCGGGGGTCGGCGGGCCCGTCCTCCGGTCGCGGCGCGCGATGCGCCGCCCCCTGTGCGCCCCGGCCGGATCGCGCCCCTCGGCGGGCGCCGCCCCGGCCGGGTCGTGTCTGGCGCGCCGGCCCGGCGTTGCGGGCGCGCGGCGCGTCCGGGCCTTGCGCGCGCCGGCCGCGTCGCGCCCCCGAAACGCCGAGGGGCGGCGGGACCCTCGCCCCGCCGCCCCCCCGAGCCGTCGCCGCGCCGCCGGCGTCAGTTCGCCAGCGCCGCCTGTTCGGTCGCCTCGGCCGGGCCGGGGGCGGCCAGTTCCGGCCATTCCCCGATCATCGGCGTGCCCATCAGCGGCTTGTAGACGCCCTGGTGGCAGGTCGAGCAGTTCGCCTTCGGCGCGTCGCCCGTGGGGCCGAGCCGGTGGGGCGGATAGACCGGGCCGAGCGGGTTGAGGTAGTCGTTGTTCAGCATCCGGGTCATGCGGATGCCGTACCAGGCGGTGGTGCGCTGGGGCGGGCCCTGCTCCCACACGTTCATCGCCCGGGTGTTGTGGCAGTAGGCGCAGTTCACGCCCAGCCCGTTCGACATGTGGATCATCAGGCCGAAGCTGTGCTCGGCCGATTTCAGGTCCTGGCCGGTCTCGTCGCCGCGGCTGGTCGGGCTGATCACGCGGATCTCGGCGTCGCCGACGAGATACTTGTCGAACACGCCGCCCGGCAGCGAGGTGCTGGCAAGCATCGCGTTCGGCGTGTTCTGGCCGTTCGACCAGCCGATGATGCCGGCGTTCTCCGGCACCTCGTCGAACCACAGGTAGGACGGCACGTTCTGGCCGCGGTGGCAGGTGTAGCAGTTGACCCCGGTGGCCGCGACATGGCTCTGCCATTCCGAGTTCACCGTCTGGGTCATCTGGATCATCTTCCGCGCCACGACCTTCGCGTAGATGTCGTCATGGGCGAAGTTGCCGTCCTCGCCGTGGCAGTAGGCGCAGCCCTGCTCCGGGGCCACCCATTCCGTGATCGCCAGCATCAGGCGGTTGAAGTTGTCCTCGGTGACATGGCCGAGGACCTGCACGTTCTCGTAGACGTCGCGGGCCAGCACCGAGTCCGCATCGGGCTCGATGTAGGGTTCGGACTCCGGCACCGCCGCCACCGAGGCGAGCGCCGCCTTGTAGGCCGGAGCGCCCGTGACCTGCACCATGCCGGTGCCGCGGAAGCCCACCTGCTCGAGCTGGGTGCCCCGCAGGGGCAGGCCCAGGACCCCCCAGATGATGGCCAGCGCGAAGACGCTGCCCACCACCGCGGCGAGCTTGGTCGGGAACCAGGTCCCGATCGGCTCGCCGAACATCTTCCAGAGTTTGTCGATCATTCCGAAGCTCCCTCGGCGGGGGTCAGCGTGAGCGGGTCCACGGCGATCGGATCGTAGACGAGCGGATACTGCGCCGCGAAGCCATGCTCGACCGCCCACTGGTACCAGTTGTCCACCACCGTGCCCGTCAGCAGGATCCCGATGCCGCCCGTGATCGGAGTTAGCACCGCGAACCACCACGCCCAGCGATGGATCGACTCCATCGAGGCGTTGAAGCCCATGGTCCACCTCCAGAACAGCGCCGCGCGCTCGCTGGCCGTGCCCCGGTCGACGATCTGCTCGATCTCGCGCTCGCCGCCGAGGCGGCTGACCGCGAGGATCGTGGCCCCGTGCATGGCGAACAGCAGTGCCGAGCCGTAGAGGAACGCGATCGAGAGGGCATGGAACGGGTTGTAGAACAGGTTGCCGTACTTCAGCGAGAAGGCGGTGGTCCAGTCGAGGTGCGGGAAGATGCCGTAGGGCACGTTCTCGGCCCAGGTGCCCATGGCGATGGGACGGAACAGGCCCAGCACCAGGATCAGCCAGAAGCCGGCGGCGCAGGCCCAGGCCACGTGATGGCCCATCCCCAGCGCGTCGGCCCGCTGGAACACCCGGATCAGGAAGGTGACCAGACCCAGCAGAAAGAAGCCCGAGGCGATCAGATACCAGCCGCCCTCGTTCAGCGGCACCATCAGCGACAGCCCGTATTTGGCGTTGGGCGGCTCGAGCGCCAGCCAGAACAGCTGGCGGACGAACTCGATGGGGTTCCAGCCCACCGAGGCCAGCATGTTGAGGCCGATGATGTTCAGCCACAGCGTGAAGCTGAGGAAGGACACCGCGCCCATCGCGCCCAGGTGGATCGGCCCGATCTGCGCGTTGGCGATCTTGCCGAGCCAGTAGTTGAAGAAGGGCGTTCCCGCCCGGTCCTCCATGTCGTCCGAGTGCGCGCCGAGTTCGAGCGGGCCGCGGACCTGCACGGAGGTGAAGACGTTCTGATAGTCGGCCATTTCTATGTGCCTCGCCTCACCAGTTCACGGGCCAGATCGCGCCGTCGAGCCACCAGTTCCACCACTCGGGCCAGGATTTGGTCCAGAACGGGCCGCTGATGACGATGCACACCGCGCTCCAGAACCCGGCGTTGAGCGCGAGGAACAGGCCGACGCGGTGGATGCCCAGCGTGCCGACCGAGTAGCCGATGAAGTCGCGGAAGAAGGTGTCCTCATGCTCGGGACACTTCACCTCCTGCCCCTTCCGCGGGTTCACCGCCGACAGCACGAGGCCGCCGTGCCACGACAGCGCGATCGCCGTGACGAAGAAGAAGCTGACCGCGATCATGTGCGCGGGATTGTAGTGGAAGTGCAGATACTGGTAGCCGACGTTCGACACCCAGTCGAGATGGCTGAAGATGCCGTACGGAAAGCCGTGTCCCCAGGCACCCAGCAGCAGCGGCCGGAACACCACCAGCGTCGAATAGGCGAAGATCGCCACGCCGAAGGCGATGGGCACGTGCAGCCCGATGCCGAGCTTGCGGCTGATCTCGACCTCGCGCAGCGCCCAGGAGATGAACGCGCCATGCGCGCAGATGGTGATGAGCTGCCACAGGCCCCCGTCGCGCAGCGGCGCGAAGGCGAGGCCGTAGGAAATGTCCGGGGGCGCGATGTTGATCAGCCACGGGTTCCAGGTCTGGACCCCGTCATGCCCGATCGCGGCCCCCCAGAAGATGAGCAGCGTGCCGACGGCCGCGAAGAAGGCAGACGTGACGCCGAAGAAGCCGACGTAGAAGGGCCCGATCCAGAAGTCAAACAGATCTCCGCCGATCAGCGTCCCGCCACGGACGCGGTATTTTCTCTCAAAGCTGAGCAAGGCCATGGTTCATTGTCCTCCGATCGGTCGCCCGGGTCCCGCCTTTTTTGTCCTCAGCGGGCGGGGCCCCTCGGTCCCGCCCGCCAGGTCGTTCAGGCCGGCCTCAGCCGATCAGCGTCTGCGCGACGAGCGACAGGGTCGCGGGGTCCACCGAGGCGATCGGGTTGCCCTCGAACCAGTTGAACCGCTCGGTGCTCAGCAGCACGAAGTGGATCATGACCGCAAGGCCGAACAGGAAGATGCCCTGGATCACGAAAACCCGGCGCGGGTCGAAGACGAGCCAGATTTTGTAGAACTTGTCGAAAGCGTCCATGGGTTTCTCCTTACCCGATCATGGTGGACAGGGACTGCAGCACCTCGGCGGCCTTGAAGCCTTCCGCCGGGGCGATCCAGGGACGCCACAGCCAGACGAGGAAGTGCGCGACCACGGCGACCCCGGTGAAGAGCGTGAAGCCCTTCATGTAGATCTCGTGGAGCTCCTTGGCCTCGCCGTCGGTCAGACCCGACAGGGAGGTTTTTTCTTCAGCCATTTGCATAGCCTCCGATTTGATGGCCGCAGGGGCCGTTCCCGCGCAACGCCCGCGCGGCAGGGCTCCACGGCAGACCGTGGACGCATCGTCCGTTCCCCCGGGGGGGGGAGCGGGCGAAGTCAGGAGCGCCGTTCAGCGCATGAAGGCGAACGGCGCGATGTCGTTGGCGGCCTGCCAGGCCTCGGCGTGGGGCCAGCGCGCGGTCGAGCGCAGCGGGCGCCACGCGCGCGGCAGCAGGCGGCCCAGAAGGGCGAGCGGCAGGAACACCGCGAACAGGGCCCACAGCAGCAGCGTGAACTCGATCCGGTCGCGGTTGCGCAGGTCGCTCAGGTCGGGGCGGGCGATGTCGGCCATGGTGCTCTCCATTGGGTGACCCTCCGCGCTCAGGCGGGGGCTTTCTCCAGAGCGGCGAGCGTCGCCGCGGTGACGGTGGTCTCTCCGCCCGCGCGCGCCTTCGCCTCGGCCGCGTCGCGCAGACGCTTGGCGGCCGAGATTCGGGTGAGCACGGGGTGGGTCTCGACGATCCGGTCGAGCGCCGCCTTGGCCGCCTCGTCCCAGGGCAGCTCGCGGTGGGCGCGGGCCGGCGTCGGGTCGATGCGGTCGAGTTCGGTCCCGAGCGGCAGGATGTGGAACAGCGCGTCGAACAGCGCGTTGCACACCTCCTGGATCAGGTAGGTCGCCCCGGCGTAGCCCATGAAGGGCGTGCCGGTGTGCCGCCGGATGATGGCGCCGGGGAAGCTGGCGGGGATGTAGACCCCCCGCGCGCCGGCCTCGGCCATGTACATCCGTTCGTTGAAGCTGCCGAACAGCACCAGCGGCGGCGTCGCCTTGATCGCGGCGCGCACGGCGGCGTTGTCGGGCTTGACGCCCGCGCTGCGGTGGAAGGCGAAGGCGCAGGGCAGGCCCATGTCGTCTTCGAGGAAGTGCTTCAGCCCGCGGGCGTAGGTCTCGGTCGCCACGACGCCGAAGCTGGCGGTGCCGAAGAAGTCCTGCGTCACCGAGCGCCACAGATCCCACAGCGGCTTGATGGTGGTGTGCTTCTCGCGCTCGATGAACGGCTCGGGGTCCAGCCCGGTCAGCTCGCCCAGCGTCCGCAGGAAGCGCGTCGTGCTGTCCAGCCCGATGGGGGCCTGCAGGTACGGGCGTTCGAGCGTCTCGCAGAGCTGGCGGCCGAACTCGCGGTACATGCAGACGTTGACCTCGGCGAGCGCGAGGCGCGGCACGTCCGCGAGGTGGCTGCCGAGTGGGAACACCATGTTCACCTCGCAGCCGATGCCCTCGACCAGGCGGCGGATCTCGGCGAGGTCCGACGGCATGTTGAAGGCGCCGTAGATCGGGCCGATGATGTTGACCTTCGGCTTCTCGCCCTCCTTGCGGGGCTTGAGCGCCGGGATCTTCTTCGCGCCGAACTCGGTCCACAGCCAGGTCAGCGCGCGGTTGGCGCTCTCCCACTGGTCCTCGTCGATGGTGCGGGGCAGGAAGCGCTTGATGTTGGTGCCCTCGGGCGTGACGCCGCCGCCGATCATCTCGGCGATCGAGCCGGTCACGACCACCGCCGGAAGATCGGGGTCGAGCGTCTTCCAGGCGCGCTTCATCGCGCCCTCGGTGCCGTGCTGGCCCAGCTCCTCCTCGCCGAGGCCGGTCACCACGATCGGCAGCTCGTGCGGCGGCAGCGCGTCGGTGTAGTGCAGCACCGAGGTCACCGGCAGGTTCTCGCAGCCCACCGGGCCGTCGATGATGACCTGAAGGCCCTTGATGGCGGTGAAGGCGTAGACGCTGCCCCAGTAACCGCCGGCCCTGTCGTGATCGAGGACGAGGCTCATGATCCGATGGCCTCCGCATCCTTGGCGACCTTCGCCATCTTCTTCGCGTAGCGCGCCTTGAACTCGGGGCGGTCGACGGGGGTGTCCTCCCAGACGCCGGTCGCATGGCCGGTCCCGACGCCCGCGAAGAAGTCCTTCATGCGGTCGAAGCGGGCGCGGTTGCCGAGCGCGGCGTTGACCACGGTGGCGAGCGAGCCCGCGCCTGCGACGCCCATCAGCGGGCGCGCCGAGATCAGGTTGGTGAAGTAGAGCGACGGGATCGCCCGCTCCTTGGCGTGCTGGACCACGGGCGTGGTGCCGATGGCGAGATCCGGCCCGTATTCCTCGACCGCGGCGATGTCCTGCTCCAGCGAGGCGCGGAACTGCACGCGCACGCCGCGCGCCTCGAGCCATTCGCGGTCGGGGTCCGACCAGCGGGTGCGCGGGCAGGCGCTGCCGACGTAGGGAACTTCGGCGCCGCTCTCGATCAGCAGGCGCGCCACCAGCAGCTCCGAGCCCTCGTAGCCCGAGACCGTGACGCGGCCCTCGACGGGCTTGGCGGCCAGCGCCCCGGCGATGGCGGGCAGGAAGCGGTTCTGGGCGGCGGCGACCTTGTCCGGCGCGATCCCGCAGGCGTCCCCGATGGCGGCCAGCCAGGCCGCCGTGCCGTCGCGCCCGACCGGGGCCGAGCCGACGACGGCGCGGCCGGCGGCATCGAACTCGCGGACCGACGCGGTGTAGAACGGGTGGATGGCGGCGACCGCGGCGCAGTCGAGCGCGGCGTAAAGCTCGCGCCATTCGCGCGTCGGCACCACGGGGCCGGCGGCGAGGCCGAGCGGCTCCAGCATCATGCCGACGCCGACGGGATCGGCCGGGAACATCTCGCCCAGCAGCGTCACGGTCGGGCGGTCGGCGCGGGTGCGGGGCGCGGCGACCGGGCCGGCCTCGGCCTCGGACCGCGCGAATTTCAGCATGGCGCCGGCCAGCACGTCCTTGGCCTCGGCGTGGGTCGGCACGCCGAAGCCGGGCACGTCGATGCCGACCACGCGCACGCCGTTGATCTCCTTGGGCAGCAGCTGCAGCGGCACGCCCGAGGCGGTGGGCACGCAGAGGCTGGTGACCACGATGGCGTCGTAGAGGTCGGGGTCGGCCAACTGGTGGACGGCCTCGCGCAGGTCCTCGAACAGCTTGCCGGTGACCAGAGTCTCGGAGTTGAACGGGACGTAGCCGACCGTCCGCTTGGCCCCGTAGAAATGCGAGGTGAAGGTCAGCCCATAGACGCAGCAGGCCGATCCGCACAGGACCGACGCCGTGCGCCGCATGCGCAGGCCGACGCGCAAGCTGCCGAAGGCCGGGCACATCGACTGGGGCTTGTCGTGCGGCCCCTGCGGATAATCGGCGGCGTAGCGCGCCAGCACCTCGGACTTGCCCGCGGCCTCGGCCGCGGCGCGCAGGGCGCCCGCGCCGGCGTGGCAGCCGTGGCCCTCGCCCGTCGGGGCGGCGCTCGGCGCGTCGGGGATGCGGAAATCGTCCATGGTCACACCGCGTCGTAGATCACTTCGAGCGACGGCTTCGGCGCGTAGGACGCGCCGCGCATGTCGGCCTGCGTGGCGGGGACCAGCGCGACGCCCGCGCCGGTGTCCTTGCCGTCGAACAGGCCAAGGAGCCCGTCCTGGGTCAGCGGCTTCGGGCGCACCGGGGGGGCGCCGGCCACCTGCTCGGCGAGGCCCGCGAACAGCGGACCCCAGCGGCCGTCGGGCTTTCCGACGATCTCGTAGTTCGCGGATTTCTTGCGCAGGTCGTCGTCGGCCGGGATCGCGGCGAGGATCGGGATGCCGACAGAGTTCGCGAAGGCCGCGGCCTCGCCCGTGCCGTCGTCCTTGTTGATGACGAGGCCCGCGACGCCGACGTTGCCGCCGAGCTTGCGGAAATACTCCACCGCCGAGCAGACGTTGTTGGCGACATAGAGCGATTGCAGGTCGTTCGAGCCGACCACGATCACCTTCTGCGCCATGTCGCGGGCGATGGGCAGGCCGAAGCCGCCGCAGACCACGTCGCCGAGGAAGTCGAGCAGCACGAAGTCGAAGTCCCAGTCGTGGAAGCCCAGCTTCTCCAGCGTCTCGAAGCCGTGGATGATGCCGCGCCCGCCGCAGCCGCGGCCAACTTCCGGCCCGCCCAGCTCCATGGCGAACACGCCGTCGCGCTTGAAGCACACGTCCTCGACGCGCAGCTCCTCGCCGGCCAGCTTCTTCTTGGTCGACGTCTCGATGATGGTCGGGCAGGCCTTGCCGCCGAACAGCAGCGAGGTGGTGTCGGATTTCGGGTCGCAGCCGATCAGCAGCACGCGCTTGCCCTGGGCCGCCATCATGCAGCTGAGGTTGGCCAGCGTGAAGGACTTGCCGATGCCGCCCTTGCCGTAGATCGCGATGATCTGGGTCTTCTTGGTCGGCTCCGACGCGACGGGCGCATCGGGCTCCTGCGCGGCTTCGCTGCGCAGCGCGTCGACCATGTCTGCGAGGGAGGGCCCGTCCTTCAGGGAAGGGATCGGCGCGCCGTCGGCGGGGGTCATCAGCAGGCCCTCCAGTCGAGGATCATCTTGAGGCAGGCGGGGTCGCCGAAGGCCGTGCGGTAGGCGGCGTCGGCGTCGCTCGCGGCGGTGCGGTGGGTGATCAGGCCGTCGAGCGACAGGAAGCCCTCCTCGATCAGCGCCTTGGTGGCGGCGAGATCGGCGGGCGCCCATTCGGCGGCGATGCGGATGCGGGCCTCGCGCATGAAGGCCGGCGGGAAGGCGAAGGACAGCGGCTGCTCGTAGAAGCCCGCCAGCACCACCTCGCCGCCGCGGGCGAGGCGCCCGATCAGCGTGTCGAGCAGCTTCGGGTCGCCCGAGACGTCGTAGATCGCGC